>JANPIJ010000053.1:0-31525 GCA_031424955.1 Ferruginibacter sp.
CCTTCCCTGGTTGGCACTGGCGTAAAATGAATCGAGGTTTGCGAAACGATAGGCGCCGTAATAATTTGGTGCGAATCCATTTTTAAATTTGTTATAAGTGTTCTGGGTACCAAATGTAATATTATGGTTGCCTTTGTACAAAGTAACAATATCGTTTAACTGCCAGGTATCCGTATTTAACTGGTTGAAGGCAGTAAAAGGCTCATAGCCAAATGATGTAAATGAAAGGCCTGCGCCGTTTTCAATATCCACCAATGGAAATACGCCACCGGGGCTGCTCCTGAAATCCCTTAACTGGTTATAACCTACCTGTAATTTGTTGGATAGTTTATTACTGATACGGGTATTTAATTCGGCAATAACAATATTGAAATTATTATTGATGATGTAGCTGGAAGAAATAAATGGCATAGCGGTTAAGCTTGGCTGCCGGTTGTTTGATGGGGCGCCGCTGTTGCTGGGTGGTACATTGCGGAAAGACTTAAGGTAATAATAATTTACGTTCAGCGTGTTCCTGTTGTTGATATTAAAATCAAGCCGGGCGGTTACCTTGTCGCTGGAAGTTTCGTAGTTGTAATTTTCGTAGGCACCTGCATCGTAACCATATTTATCGCTTAAAAACTTTTTAAGCGCATCAAGGTCTTCTGCCCGGGCCTGGGAGATTGTACTGCTGCCCAGAGAGCCATTCCTGCTTGCCACCCGGCTGGTAGCGGGTGCGCTTTCCCTTTGCTGCTCGCCACTTACAAAAAAGAACAATTTATTTTTAATGATGGGTCCACCCACACTTACGCCGCGGTTTTTATATTCAAACTGCTGCTTTGGTACTTTGTTAGGGCCAACTTTTAATCCAGTCAGGTCAGGGCTTTTCCAAAAGTTATAAATACTCCCTTTAAATTCGTTGGTGCCGCTTTTGGTAACGGCATTAATGCCGGCTCCGGTAAAGTTGCCAAGGGTTACATCGTAAGGGGCGATATTTACCTGGATCTGTTCCAGTGCGTCTATGCTAAATGGCTGAGAAGCCGTTTGACCACCGAGTGAACCGGAAAGGCCAAATGTATTATTGAAACTTGCACCATTTACCGTAAGGTTATTGTACGAACTGCTCCTGCCACCAAAGCTGCTGCCATTAGCTGTTGGCGTTAAGCGGGTATAATCCTGGATGCTCCGGTTGGTGGTAGGTAAACGATCAATCTGCTGGCGGGTAATTATTTCCGCCGAACCGGTACGGCTCTTACTGAAAACCTTGTCGCTCTTGCGTCCGGTAACCACTACTTCGCTTAAATTGGTTGTACTTGACTGCAAATTAAAATCAGCTTTAAAAGCTGTACCCAAACTTAAGAAAACATCTTCCTGTTTACCTTCGTTAAAACCAACAAATGTGGTAGTCAATAAATACGGGCCGCCTACACGAATATTGGCAAGGTTGAACTGCCCGTTTTTACGCGAGGTAGTTACATACTTTGTTCCGGTTGGTTGGTGAATGGCTGTAATAGTAGCACCTGCCAAAGGGGATTGTCCTGCATCAAATACAGTACCCTGTATTTCCGAGGTGGTTTCCTGGGCCTTTACAAAAAAGCCAAGCAATACAAGGATTGCTGTTAACAGGTTCATTCTTCTTCTCATAATTCGTGGTTTTAAAATTTTGCGCAAAGTTGTTTGTATAATAGTTGCCAAAAGCCAGGTCAGTAATATTAAATCGTTAAGCCTTTTAACGATTTGAAAAATCAGTTCTTATGTGTAGCATTGTTACTTTTATTTAATAAAAAGTTCAAACAGTATTAAACATAAAAACGCCATGACTTTCTTCATCATGGCGTTTATGCAATCGCTAAATATAAAATTCTAAAAAGAATAAAAAAAATGAGGGGGTCTAACCTTAAGAATATTCGATATAAACCTGCGAAAGGCTATACAATAATACTTTATCAGAAACTGTACCTCACAGTTACCTGCCCGTTCCATCGGCTACTGTTAAAAGGCTGGGTTCCATCACTTATAACACCCGGTTTACCATTAGTTGGCCTGTTAAATCTGTAGGTTGGTGTATTGCCGGCAGTAAAGCCTTCAAAGCTTACTACAGCTTGTTGATCAAAATTAAAGAAGTATTGCCGGCCAGCATTCTTATCAATCAGGTTGGTAAGGTTAAAAATATCAAACCGTATACCCAATGTGTGATTAACGTTGTTTCCCGTTTTTACTGAAAAACTTTGCTCAATGTTTGCATCCAGTATATGGGTAAATGGAGATCTTGCCCCATTACGTTCAGAAATTTTCCCCCTGTTTTTTGATAAATATTTATCAGATAAAATATACTCTTCAAACTGATCCCGTTGCTGAGCAGGCGTTATAGCGCCATTTTGAGTAAATACCATTGTTTCCAATTGAGCACGGCTGGCAGGTATATACATCAAATCATTAAATGTAACGCCATCACCAATAAATGCCCTGTTGCTCAATGTATAACTGAACGGACTACCGGACTGTCCATTATAAGTAAGGGCAAAAGATGTGGCCGCATGACCATTGGCATAGGTGAATTTTTTAGAAACCAATGCAAATATGCGGTGTCCTAAATCAAAATCGGATGTAGTAAGCTTTAATGCATTCCTGTTATCAGATTCCATGTTTTGCCAGTTAGAAGTATTTACAGAACTTGTTGCTTCATTATTAACCTGTGAGTTACCGTAGGTATAAGCCACATTAAACATAAACCCCTTTCTTGTTTGTTTATCAATGCTTACCGTAAAATTGTAAGCAAATCCTTTTTGGCCTTCTGTATTTTTTATGAGGATTACATTGCCGTATGGGTTGCGCACTGTATTCACATTAGACCAAGGCCTGTAAACAAACCTAACCGGGTTACCACCTGTTGAGTAAATAAGCCTTGTATCGGGCGCAGCAGTGGTAATGGTAGGTAAACCAAAGTTCACGTTTTTCCAATCTACTTCATGGATATTTTTAGTGTACAATAAGTCAAAAGATAAAGTCCAGCCCTTATCCAACTTTTTATCCGCACCTGCCGAAAATTTAAATACCGTGGGCAAACGGAATTTTTTCGCAATGATATTCAAATCACCCTGTGGTTTTAAAATGTTGGTTGGCAAGCCAAAATCCGCTTGTGTAAACTGGTTATTTACATCAGCCCGGAAAGGAACTGGTTGTCCACCGATTTGTAACCCGTACTGAGTTCCTGCCGCAGTTAACTGGCCGGTTGTTCGGGCGGTATCCAACGCTCCAATGGTGATACCGGTATTTTGGTAAGCACCACCAGGCCATACCAGTGGCGTTCTTCCGCCAAATATGCCAAACCCACCACGTAATACTACATTTTCATCAGCTAAATTGTATTTAAAACCAAACCTGGGTGAAAACTGCCAAGTAGGGCTAAATTTGGAACCTGCCACAGCACCTTTTAAATCATATACTGTTGCAATTACAGGCCGGGCCGTATCGTTAAAGAAATCATCCCTTGGTACAGGTGTAGTAAAGAAAGTTTTATCTGCCCTTAAACCAAAAGTAAGGGTTAAGCGGTCGCTTACTTTTATATCGTCATTAACAAAGAAGCCCAGGCGTACTGATTTAAAATTTGCCGCAGAGTTTACATTTTCGTCTCCTGTTTTGTTGTTTGGGTCAACCAAAGAATAACCTCTTCTATATCTTGAAGGGCCGCGGTTTTCTGAAAAAGCCTGTAAGGGGTTAATGGCAGTAGTACCAGTGCCAAGCGTGTTATAAATATACGCCCCAAAGTTTCTGTTAATGAAAAGGTTGTATGATTTATTGAAATCGAGATCGGCACCAATTGCAAGTGAATGCGCACCGGTATTAATTTTAAAGGCATCGTAAAAATTTAAAATCCGCTGCTTTAACAGGTTAGCGCTTGATGCAACTTCTGATCCGAAATTAAGATTAGGCCCACCATTGTACCCCACTATCTGTACGTTAGGAAACGGTTTACTATAGAAGTCCCGGTCGTCTACCACATCGGTTACTGATACCCGGAATTTGTTGTTCGTACTATTAGAAAATTTGGTATTTAATTCTATATTACCTGAATGTGTAGTAGAAGGGAACAACTCAGCGCCATTAACAAAATTGATATTGGCATTTGTACTCCTGCTGGGGTTTATTCTTTCCGTATTTGTGTACCGATAGCTAAGGGTTAGTTTATTTTTAGCGCTCAGGTTAAAATCAAAACGTGTGTTTACATTTATACGATCAATCAGGTCGGGATTATTAATAAAATCGCCTGGATCGTAATTGTAAGGGGCAGCTTTTAAAATATTAACCAGTTTATTCACCGTATCAACTACGTTAAAGCGAATAGATCCGTCGGGATTTAAAACATTTGCCGGAGTATAAGGCTGCGGGCGTTCATCATTCTGCTTTTCTACATTTAAAAAGAAAAAAGCCTTGTTTTTAATAATGGGGCCTCCAAGAGTAAAGCCATAAGTTTGATTTTTAAAATCAGCTAGTTTAATACGTGATGCATCAGGCACTGGCCCCGGTGTTTTACCTGCCATATTTTGATTGCGGAATATATAATAGCCAGACCCGTGAAAATTATTGGAACCAGACTTTGTAATAGCATTAATTGCGCCACCTGTAAAATTACCCAGGGCTGCGTCAAAAGGTGATATTTGTACAACTATCTGATCAACGGCATCAATACTTATTGGGGGCGTACCTGCCCGCCCTCCATTGGTGCCCTGATCGCTTAACCCAAATACGTCATTATTTACAGCGCCATCAATTAAAAACCCATTGTAACGGTTATTTTGCCCACCTATCGAAATACCTCCGTTAGATGTTATTTTAGTTTGTGGCGTAAACCTTACAAAATCATTTAAGTTCCTGCCAATTGTTGGAAGAGCAGCCAGTTTATCCCGGCCAATCTGGGTTTCATTGCCTGCTTTTGCACCAGTTCTTGTAGATGCTACTACAACTTCCGCCAATTTTGTAGTTTGCGTGGTTAACTGAACATCTATCCGCTGGGTTTCACCGAGTATTAAATTCAGGTCCTCTTTTTTTTCTGCATCAAACCCAACGTATGTATAAGTAATAACGTATGGGCCACCAGGGTTCATATTATTAATGTCATAACGTCCGCCCGACCTTGTTACCGATGTATAAACAGTACCGGTTGGTACATGTGTGGCTGATATTGAAGTTCCTGGTAATGCATTCCCCGACCCGTCTTTCACAACCCCTGTTATACTACTGGTAGTAACCTGGGCATTTATCAAAAAAGGGAGGGCAAAAAAGGCAAATAGTAGAGGTAAAATTCGTTTTAATAGCATATCAGTTCTTTTTATGTTGGCAAAGAAAGTAAATAATTGGGTAATATAGTTAAAGTTTATTAACATTTTAAAGGCAAGGCTTAAAGGGGTAACGCTGCTTATTGAAATTTTTAATATTCATTCAACTATTCCTTTATTCAAAAAAAACTACCTAAAACATTAAAGACCAAACCTTGTTAACTTTGCCACTTAAATTTTAAAAATGTTAGATAGTATAGAAAGTGCCATTGAAGATATCAGGAATGGCAAGTTAGTAATCGTGGTGGATGATGAAGACAGGGAAAATGAAGGTGACTTTATTGCTGCCGCTGAAAAAGTAACCCCGGAAATCATCAATTTTATGAGCACTCATGGCCGCGGCCTCATCTGTGTTCCTTTATCCGAAGAAAGATGTGATGAACTCAGTCTGCCGGCAATGGTGATCGACAATACCTCGCTGCATGCGACCCCGTTTACAGTTAGTGTTGATTTATTGGGGCATGGTTGTACCACCGGAATTTCTGCTGCCGACCGGGCCAAAACCGTACAGGCCCTTGTAGACCCCGCCACCAAACCGGAGGAATTGGGACGTCCCGGCCATATATTCCCGCTCAGGGCCAAAAAGGGTGGAGTGTTAAGAAGAACCGGCCATACAGAAGCTACTATTGACCTTGCTAGGCTTGCTGGCTTTGCTCCCGCAGGTGTGCTGGTAGAAATTATGAATGAAGATGGAACCATGGCCCGTGTTCCCCAATTAGAAGAGATCGCTAAAAGATTTGATTTAAAACTGGTATCCATTAAAGACCTGATTGCATATCGCCTTAGTAAGGAAACCCTCATTAAGGAAGTGGAAAAGGTACACATGCCCACCAAATTTGGCGATTTTGAATTGATTGCCTTTCAGCAAATCAACACCGGCGAGATACATCTTGCCATAAAAAAAGGAGAGTGGAATAAAGATGAACCCGTATTGGTAAGGGTACACAGTAGTTGTATGACGGGTGACATCCTGGGTTCGCTCCGTTGCGATTGCGGCGACCAGTTGCATAAAGCATTAAAAATGGTGGAGAATGAAGGCAAGGGCCTGGTGTTATATATGAACCAGGAAGGCAGGGGAATTGGATTGCTTAATAAACTAAAAGCATACAAACTACAGGAACAGGGAATGGATACTGTAGAAGCCAACCTGGAACTGGGCTTTAGTATGGATGAAAGAGACTACGGCGTAGGGGCGCAAATTCTCCGGCACCTGGGTATCAGCAAAATGAAACTGATGAGCAACAACCCAAAGAAAAGAGCAGGCCTGCTCGGCTATGGTTTGGAAGTGGTAGAAACAGTAGCCATTGAAATAAAACCCAACATACACAATGAAAAATACCTGACTACCAAAAGGGATAAAATGGGACATGATATTTTGAGTGAACACTAAATATTGATTTCTGATGTATGATTTGATGATGTCTGATTTTATGATGTCTGATTTCCTTCGAGTGGAATAGCTACTAATTTATCGGCCGGTATTTATTTTGAGTCCAGGCAAAATCTAAATAAAAGTCCTTTATGTAAAATACTAAGCGATGGGAAATTCCATCGCTTTTTTTATAAGAACCAATTGAAACTGCTCACCGTTTTTAAGCAGTATACCCAATCCAATAAAGTAGCAAGTTGAAAAAAATCAGACATCATTAAATCAAACCTCAGGCATCATCAAATCAGCCATCAGACATCAGAAATTATTGTGCCTGCTTTACCTGGTTAAGCGCCCTGATCCTTTTCTTATCCTCATCTATTGAAAACAACTGGGAGAGTTTGTCAAAATCTTTCCGGTACGAGAGGCTGATACCAGTGCGGGTGCGCTGGCTGATTAGGTCGTAGTTGGTTCGGTTAAAGCCTACCAATCTTATCCTTCCGTCTTTCGACAATAACCATTCTGCAGTTATGTCCGGTGTAACCAGCAGGTTATTATTGCGGCCTGTGTTGATTACATACGGATTGTTATAGTCAAGGTTTACACCGGCAGTAATGATGAGGCGCCCGTTTAATAAGGTAAATACCAACCCGCTTTTTGCAGCAGCCTGTAATGTGGAAACGTTGCTTCGCAGTTCGAGACCGCTGTTGAGATCAAGATAAAGGGAGGTATTCTTTAAATACTTTTGCAGGAATTTATTAAAGTAGCCCGATAGTGCATTGGAAACAACTCCCCCAATGGTACTTGCTAAAACACTATATCCACTGCTGGCCGTAATAAACCCCTGGGTACTGCTGGTAAATGAATTGAACAATAATAAAGAGGTAACCTGTTTGTTCAATTCGTTTTTATCATCCTTAAATTGCTGCAATCTTTTGCTGATCACAAAATCACTTTTAAGCGGGCTGGATGCAGGCAACTGAAACTCAAAATCGATCGCTGGCTTCAGCAGTGTTTCAGTTAAATGGGCTACCACAATCACATCTTCTTTTTGATTTAGCTGGGTACCTGTTGATATGGGCTTAAAATCCACATTACTTGCCAGGTATTCGGCCAGTATATCAATTCTTGCATTTAGCGGATCACCACTCCATACAATGCTACCACTATTTACCGTAAAGTATTTCTTTAAAAAGGTTTGAAAATTAAACGTGTATTCTCCCCTGGTGATATTATAATTACCGTTGATGGTTAGCGGTTCCCTGTTACCCACTCTTATCTTTAGCAGTCCGTTGCCTTCGCCTTTGATAATATCGCCGGTAGTTTCATCCAGTATCACATCAATTTTACAAGAGGGGTTAGCGGTTAGTATCATATTCACTACGATATTGGTAGATTGCTTTCCCTTGTACTCATCCTCCATCCTGGTACCAAACTGTATAAAATCAATATAGTCTACCGCCCCACTTTCAACGCTGCTTCCGCTTAGTAAATAGATATGGCTGGTATCCGCCCTCGAAGGTTCACCACTTATATTCATTACCATATTATCCACGGGTCCGTTCAGCGTCATTTGCGCCTTGCCTACCACCTTGCCATAAAACTGGCTGTTGTCTTTTTTGGTAGTATTAAGCACCAGCAGCTTATTCGACTCAAACTTTACATTATCAAAGAAAAACTCCTGGAAAAAGCGATGGTACATTTTACCACTTAAAGTGGCTACATTGTTCAATGTGTCTCTTAAAATGATGTTTCCAAAATCTATCTCATCCGGGTTAAAAATGATGGTTTCGTTGGTAAACCGGTAGCGGCATTGGGTATAATTTACCACCAGTGAAGCCTGCATAATATTAGCTGTTCCCGTTAATGCCAGATGTTTGGCATTGCCTTTTATTTTAAGATCGGTTGTGTTGGCAACGCCACTTATACCGCTAAAAATAGAACCCAGGTAAGTGTTTAATATTGCCAGGTTCAGCCGTTCCGAAACCAGCGCAATATCCACCTGGCTTGCCGTTGTGTCTTTTGCATTAATGCTGCCTTCAATTTTAAACCGGTTCTGCAAATTTTCCGCATCCAGCTTAAACTGGGCGATGCCGGAAGCTACTGAATAAGTACCATTTCCATTTACGATACCAATGGAATCTCCATCCAGCCGAAACTGTGTTATCCTGGTATCAAATTCAATATAAGGTTTGCCAAAGGGGTCTAATATTCTTATACTACCGGTAACCTGGCCTTCGAGATTGGGGTTTTTCAATACAAAGGGCACAAAATCGTTGATGCTTACTTCCTGCAACCGGACTACCACATCATGAGAATTGCCGATTTCCGAAGGTTCGGTGGAGATAATCACCTGCTGGTTGCCTTGTATAAATTTTACTTCATTTGCACTGATTACTGTTTTACTAAGGGTTAACTCTCCATCCCTTTCCAGTTCCCATTTTTTATCGTTGATGATAAAGGAAGATGGGAAGAAATGGATTTTTACACCATCTTTTAATGTTTGCACCCGGGCATTGATAGCCGCATCACCAAAGGTTTTGCTGGCCCTTGTTTTTATACTGATATCAGAAATATCGTTTCTTGAAGTGAATACGAGTTTGGAAGCCGGTAACCGCAAACTATCATTAATGCTTATTTCATCTACATCAATATTTGCCAATAACGAATCGAGGTTGCCCCTGCTGGCCAGCCTTACATTATTAAATGCTTTACCATCATAACTAAACAATGGAACATCCGCATTTACATTCAATTCATTTTCTTTTAAATTAAGGTTACCGGATATAGTGGCGTTACTAAACCCCGACAATCTTTTATCCAATAATTGAATATAGGAATCCACCTCCTTCGTTTTTATAAGAAAAGAGAAATTCTGGTCACTTACAAAATAGGTGGGCTTTTTTATATACGCCGGATAGTAACGACTTAGAAATACCTTGAAAGCATCGGGTAGTTCCAGTATTTTGAAATTGCCGGTGAGGTCGGCGTCCAGTTCGTTGGTATGGATTGTTAAAAACTTTTGATTATTAGCAATAGCTGATTGCAACACCAATGAATCAAAAGAAAGCGGAATATTATTGTGTAAAAGGCTTGCATCGTATATTTTAGCAGTTCCCAAAAAGTTATCAATAGTGTTTCCGGTAAAGTTCAGATCGAAGCGTCCGTTTAAAACAAAATCATCTAACGTATATTTTAATTTTTTAAGGTCTGCTTTGGCGAGCATCGCATTAAATGCAAATTGAGGTTCACTGCCACTCAAATCGATCGTACCCTTTAAGCTATCCAGTTTTAAATTAGGATCATCAATAGTCACCAGGCCGTTGAAAACTTTCTTTCCAAAGTCACCCTTTATATTGATGTTTTGGTACTCGTAGCCTGCAAAACCTACACTGCGGACATACCCATCAAAGTTTGCATTGATATCTTTTTCAGTAAATCCACTGCCGTTTACTTTCCCGTTAAAAGTGATGGCGCCCAATTGCCCGTTATTAACAAATTCACCCAGTTTAAACCCTACCGTTGAAATTTTACCAAGGTAAACGGGTGGCCGGTGTTCAGGCAACTTCATATTGATATCCCCGGTTATAATCCCCAGCCTGGTGTTAATAGTACCAAATGCTACAAAGTCGTTGATGAAACCTGTAAAATTTCCCTTGTACCGAATGTTACCCAGTTTGCTCAATTGTGGCTGTTTAATATTTTTCAGCGAGGGAATGATGGAACTGATATCTGAATAAGTAGTTTGAAGGTCGTTGGCCCGGAAGTCGATGAAGGTTTTATTGATATCGGGTAAACCCCTTAAAGAAATATCGCCATCCAAAAAAGAATTACCACTTTTTATGCGCATTTTGCTGGCGCTTATATTATCAATCGTTCCTCTTGCAAGACCATTCAGGTAAAAAACCCGTTTCCATGATTTTAATTCGGGAGCAAAAAAAGCAAGGTCATCACTGTTTAATTCACTGTCTTTAAAATTACCTTCAAGGGTTACATCATGCAAAAAATTGCCCATGTCCTTACCAAAGCTATTATACTTCATCACAAAATAATTCCCCAGCTTGCTTTTATTGGTGATAAGGTCCAACTGGTTAAACTCCATTTTTTCGGGGGTAAATTTCATTTGCGCCTGTAGCTTTTTTACTTCAAAGCCACTTCTTTCTTTTGTGCCCAGTAATAGCTCGGCAGTAAGCGTATCCTTTTTAAAAAGTACATTTTGTAATACGCCGGTAATATTGCTGAAGCGAAGATGTTGCCCATCAAACCTTCCCGGGAAGGGGGCCCGCTCTGTTTCTACTTCATTATTAAAAGTTCCATTGGTTACATGAATACTGTTCACGTTCACCACCCAGCCTTCATTGTTCCATTTGTATAGCTGGGGCAACGGATTAATTTTTTTGGGCCTTTTTATATTAAGTGAATCCGGTCTCTTTCCTTCATAATCCTCTTGTGAAAAAACAGGTTCAACAAGGGTAAGCGTATTTAAACTGATTTGCTTTTTGGTAAAATTAACGTCATCTGCAAAAAGGTCTAACTGCTTTACTGCCACTCGCATATTCTTTCCTACCCATTTGTCAATTTGATTGAACTGGATATTTTTAAACTGGAATACTTTAATGTCGAATTCAATTCCTCCTTTTTTCTTTGCGGAAGAATCTTTGGAACTGCCAAAATAATCTACCAGGAACTGGTAATTCCAGACAGAATCTGTTCGCTGCATATTTACAACGGCATCTTCTAAAGCTACATATTTAAGGGTAGCTTTATTTTTAACAAAGAACCAATCGGTGATATTTACATTTGCATTACCTGCATATAATAAAGTGTCTTTTTGCTTGTCCTCCACTAATAGCCCACTCATGGCCATCTTATCAAAGAAACGGTATTGAATATGTTTAACGCTTACTTTGGCGTGAAGTTTATCGGAGAGTGTTGTGGTGACTTTACTAATGATATAATTCTGTACCGGGCCAAATTGCAACAGGAACCAGGTGAATAACACCAGCAGTAACATGGAAAGAAAAAACCAAACTTTTTGAATGGCCCTTTTAAAGGTGAAAACCCAGGCAAAGAACCATGCAAAAATCAATACCAGGAAAAGCCATTTTGAATAATCAGGTAAAACATAAATCAGTAAAATGCCAAGCACCAACCAAAATATCAGTGTAAGGGAAATCCATTTTAATATGTTGAGGAATCTGCGCAGTGGGTTGTTCAATTATTACAAAAATAGCGTTTCGCCTGCTAAGGGCAAATTCAATACCAAATATGATGAAATTGTTGCACGCTTCAATATGCGTTGAAAATTTATTGGTTTAATTAACAGATAGAAAAATGCGAAGGTTAAGCGAATGCACATTAAAACCTTTTATACAATTAAACAACCAGGCTTGCCCAATCCTAAAACGCTCAAACCTTAAACCTTAAACCTTCAAACTTCCTCCTTCCTCAATACCCCTCCGCACCATCGTCCCCGCGTTTATCCGCAACAGCCGTAATGGGTTTTGCTTTGCCTGTTTTTATTTCAATTAACTCCGTTCTGCCGATATGTCCCCGTTTGGTTACCTTGTACCCCATCGCCTCTAATTGCAATGCAGTGGTTGCATCAAATTCTTTTTCTACCATAATCTCATCCGGCAACCACTGGTGATGAAATTTAGGTTTATTCACTGCGTCTTCCGGGGTCATTTTAAAATCGATCATGTTTACCAATGATTGAACAAGACTGGTAGGAATGGTAGTACCACCGGGAGTACCAACAACCATGTAAGGCTGATTATTTTTCAAAACAATGGTAGGCGTCATACTGCTCAGCATTCTTTTACCGGGTGCTATGGCATTGGCTTCGGCCCCCACTGCACCATACATGTTGGGTACACCCGGCTTTACACTAAAATCATCCATCTCATTATTCAAAATAAACCCCGCCCCCCCTACTACCGTTCTGCTTCCGTAAGAACCATTCAATGTGGTAGTTACAGAAACAGCATTGCCTTCAGCATCAATGATACTTAGATGAGTGGTTTCCTCACTTTCTTTTATATAGCCTTCTTTAGTTGCCTGGCTATTACCTGCCTGCCCCGGAATAAAATCTTTCATTCGCTCTTGCAGGTAAGCATTACTTACCAATGTCTTTACCGGCACTTTCACAAAATCGGCATCGCCCAGGTATTTTGCCCGGTCTGCAAAGGCCCTTCGTTCAGCCTCCGTTAATAGTTGTACACTTTGTGCCGACTGGAATTTCATTGAGCCGATATTTTTATTTTCAATCATCTTTAACACCTGCTGTAAAATGATGCCCCCACTGCTGGGTAAAGGCATTGATACAACGTGGTACGACTGGTAATCAAATTCAATTGCCAGCCTTTCTTTTGCTTGATAACGTTTCAGGTCTTCAAAATCAATTATCCCCTTTCCTCTCTTCATTTCGGCTACAATCATTTTTGCGGTGGCACCTTCATAAAAACCTTTGGCTCCCAAATCCCTGATTCTTTTTAATGTATTCGCCAGGTCTTTTTGAACCAGTGTATCCCCAATTTTCCAAAGCGATTTTTTTACAAAAGCCGTTGGAGATGTATTGAGTTGAATAAATTCATTTTTCAATTCATTCAGGTCTTCTGCCTGGCTGGCTGTAATCGCAAAACCTTTTTCCGCAAGGTCAATAGCTGGTTGAACCAATTTTTTAAATGGAAGCCTGGCAAATTTTAATGAAGCAAATAGTCCTGCCACTGTACCCGGCACCCCACTCGCCAGGTGGCCATCCTGTGATAAATGCATTTGCGGGTTGCCTTTAGCATCAAGGTACATATCCCTGCTTGCTTTTGCCGGTGCCGACTCCCGGTAATCAATAGTAATATTTTTGCCACTCTTTAAATGTGCAACCATAAAGCCGCCGCCACCAATATTGCCCGCCCCGGGATATACTACTGCCAGTGCCAGTTGTGTAGTAATGGCCGCATCAATGGCATTGCCCCCCTGCTTTAAAACCTGCACACCCGCATTAGTGGCCAGTGGGTGGGCAGATACCACCGCTCCTTTACTGCAATTCACTTTCTTTTGGCCCTGGTACTTGTACGGATTAAGCTTTTGCGCCTCTGATGACTGGTTATTAAATAGCAAAACGACGCCCAGCAAAACACACATTACTTTAAATTTCATATTTCCAATTTTGGTGTAAATTACTTATTTGAGGGTATTTATCGCTAAATTTGAAATAACCAGACTACTAAAAAAACTATTATGAGAAAATTTATCCTGCTTTTCAGCATGATAATACCGCTTATGGTATTATCACAAAAAACAATCACCGGCAAGGTGTTTGATGCAACGAATGATCGTCCATTGGTTGCGGCATCCATTTCCGGAAAGGGAAGTTCTATCGGGGCAATTACAGGTAACGATGGAACCTTTTCCCTAAAAATCACCAGTACCATTAAGTCAATAATTGTAAGTTATGCCGGGTATGAAATCCGTGCCATCAGGGTAGATGGACCCGAATCTGATTTTTCGATTGGTTTGGAACCAACCAAAAATGAGATAGCGGTAACAGTGATAGGCTCCAGGAGTCCAAGGCGGGTTTCAACAGAAACGGCAGTACCCGTTGATGTACTCAGCATGGCCGAATTAAAATCAGCGCCCCAGGTTAATCTCAACCAGATTTTAAATTATGTAGCCCCTTCCTTTACTTCCAATACCACAACCGTGGCCGACGGAACCGATCATATTGATCCGGCACAGTTGCGTGGCCTGGGACCAGACCAGGTATTGGTATTGCTGAATGGTAAAAGAAGGCATTCTTCTTCTTTGGTAAATGTAAATGGTTCACCGGGCAGGGGTTCGGTAGGTACCGATTTAAATGCAATACCTGCATTTGCAATAGACAGAATTGAAGTACTACGTGATGGCGCCGCAGCTCAATATGGATCTGATGCGATAGCAGGTGTGATCAATGTGGTAATGAAAAAAAATATCAACAAATTTACCGCCTCCATGTACGGAGCGGCTAACCAATCAGTGGGCGCCCATGATTTTAGAGGTGGTGTAGATGGTCAGCAGTATCAACTGGATTTAAACTATGGCATTTCAGTTGGCAAAAAAGGTGGCTTTATAAACCTTACCGGAAGCGGCATTACGAGGGGAGACACCAGGCGGGCAACAGATTTTAATGGCGGCATCTTCAATGCTTATAACGCAATTGAAAACCGGGCATTAAAAGGAGGAACCAATTTATCGTCCCTGTTTAGCAACATCAATAATACACCCAATACCAACCAGATCATTAGTACCATCAAACAATATGCACCGGGTGTTACATACCTCACTCCTACCCAGCAAACGAATATACAGGGCGCCACCACTATCAGTGCTTTGCAAGGTATATTAAACGCCGATGTTACCAACAATGAGTTAGCATACCGGGGTTTGGAAAGAAGGGATTTTAATATGAGAATCGGGCAATCCAAACTGGCAAGCGGGCAGCTTTTTATGAATACGGAATTACCTGTCAATGCTGACCATACATTTTATACATTTGGCGGATATGGCATCAGGCATGGTAATTCAGCGGGATTTTACAGAAGGCCCAATCAAAACAGAACCTCTACCGAACTTTACCCCAATGGTTTTTTGCCGGAGATTGGATCGGACATTACGGATGCTTCGCTGGCAGCAGGTATCAGGGGTAAAGTGCTGAATGGCTGGAGCTACGATTTGAGTAATACCTATGGCTACAATCAATTTAAATATACCATTAAGAATACAGCAAACGCTACCCAGGGCATAAAATCAGCAACAGAATTCAACGCAGGGAAATTAGCGTTTATGCAGAATACAATCAACCTCGATTTAGCGCACCCTTTTGATGTTTGGGCCGGGATTAACTTTGCCTTCGGAGGTGAACTGAGAATAGAAAACTATAAAATTACTGCCGGTGACCAAAACTCATACGAGCGATATGATATTAACGGTGCGCCGGCAACGCCAACAACCGTTGCTACACAATTGCCAACAGATTTTTTTGGATCAGCCAGGCCAGGTGGTGCACAGGTTTTCCCCGGGTTCAGGCCTGAGAATGCCCTGAGCAAAGGAAGGACCAGTGGTGCAGGGTATGTAGATGTGGAACTTAATCCTACAAAAGCATTGCTTTTAAGTGCTGCATTACGGTATGAAAATTATTCTGATTTTGGCAGCACGTTTAATTACAAATTTGCTACCAGGTTAAAAGTAGCAGAAGGACTTAACCTGAGAGCTGCTATTGCAACTGGTTTCAGGGCGCCTTCTTTACAACAGAAGTATTATAACTCTACAGCTACCCAATTTTTAGGTGGCATCGGTTATGAGGTAGGTACTTTCACCAATGAATCCAAAGCAGCGAAATTATTTGGTATCCCTAATTTAAAACAGGAAGATTCCCGTAGCTATAGTGCCGGCTTTACTTACAAAGTGCCTCACTCTACACTCACATTTACAGTGGATGGTTACTTTGTGAAAATAAAAAACCGCATCGTACTAACGGGACAGTTTGCACGGCCATCCGGCACACCGACCGGGGATTTATTAACGCTTCAGCAATTGTTTGACCAGGCCAATGCAACCTCCGCCACCTTCTTTACCAATGCAATCAATACAGAATCCAAAGGCATTGATTTTATTGTATCGAACCGGTTTAGGTTCGAAAACTTTATGCTTAAAACAGACCTCGCCGGTACGGTGTCAAAAACAAATAAAGTAGGCGGCATCAGCGCATCTGAAATATTGAAAAACACCGGGAATTTAAATAATTATTTTAATGAAGCCAGCCGCATCTACCTGGAATCGGCGGTGCCAAGAACCAAACTGGCATTGATCAATACTTTGATCAGCGGCAAATGGGAAGTGTTTTTACGCCAAACTTATTTTGGCAGTGTAAATGATCCCAATACCACCGATATAAACGGTGATGGCATTGTACAGGGTAGCATAGTTAACAACCAGTTTATTGCCACAGAACATCCTACATACGGTGGGAGAACGATTACTGATTTTTCTGTGAGCTATGAAATCAATAAAATGTGGAGGGTAACCGTAGGCGCTAACAACATTTTTGACATTTACCCCGACAAAAATCTTAAAACACAAACAGCCGCTAATCCCCTGATTGGCGGAGGTTATGGAACACCGGGCACAATTGACCTGAGTAACAATAACCAGTTTGAATTTTCCAGGAATGTATCCCAGTTTGGATTTAACGGAAGACTTATTTTTGCAAGGTTGAACATATCATTGTAAAAAGTGTTTCAATATTTATTTCTCAAAAGCGGGTGATGAAAGTCATCCGCTTTGTTTATTTTGCACGGGGTTAAAATTTTTCGGATAGGGCTAATGCATGACAGAGAAATAAATGCAAAGCCCTTTTAACGAACTGTTTTAATTTAAAAAATTCATCTTAATAAGAAAACTGCTTTAAAATTAATTTAATGAAAAAAGGATTCCTGTTTGTTTTGTTCGCCGGTTCTTTGCTAATAACATCTGCACAACTTAAAAGTCCGGATGAATTCCTTGGTTACCAATTGGGCGATCAATATACCCCACACCACAAAATCATCAGTTATTTTCAGCAGGCCGCTACCGCCAAACCTGCCATGATGAAACTGGAGCAGTATGGCCAAACCAACGAAGGCAGGCCATTGATGCTTGCTTTTATCGCTACTCCCGAAAATCTTTCAAAGCTCGAAGATATTCGCAAAAACAATCTTCGACTCACCGGTATGCTGAGTGATCAACCCGGCGATCTGAATACCCCCTCCATTGTTTGGCTAAGCTATAATGTGCATGGAAACGAAACCAGCAGCAGTGAAGTGTCGATGAAAACATTGTACGAATTATTAAATCCCGGCAATGCACAAACGAAGGAATACCTGAAAAATACCATCGTGATCATTGATCCATGCATCAACCCCGATGGCCGTGACCGCTACGTAAACTGGTTTACGCAAATGAAGGGTAAGAATGCCAATCCTAATACCAACGCAAGGGAGCACAGTGAACCCTGGCCCGGTGGAAGATACAATCATTATAACTTTGATTTGAACAGGGATTGGGCCTGGCAAACACAGTTGGAAACACAGCAAAGAATGGTGCAGTACAATCGCTGGATGCCACAGGTACACAGTGATTATCACGAACAGGGTTACAACAATCCTTATTATTTTGCGCCGGCTGCACAACCTTACCACGAAGTAATTACACCATGGCAGCGGGATTTCCAGGTAGTGATTGGAAAGAACAATGCTAAATATTTTGATGCCAATGGCTGGTTGTATTTTACCAAAGAAGTTTTTGACCTGTTCTACCCGTCTTACGGCGACACCTACCCTATTTATAATGGCAGTATCGGTATGACTTTTGAGCAGGGCGGCGGTGGGCGTGCCGGTTCGGCAGTAGTTACCGGCAACGGTGATACGCTTACCTTAAAAGATCGTATAGCCCATCATTTCACTACCAGTATGAGTACGCTGGAAGTAGTATCAAAAAATTCAGCCAATGTATTAAAAGAATTTAAACATTTTTTTGATGATGCCCGAAATAATGGGGTGGGTGAATACAAGTCATTTGTAATTACGGAAGCCAGCACCAATAAAATAAATGGCCTCAAACACCTGCTGGATGTAAACGGCATCACTTACGGAACTGCTAACATCAGCAATCTAAAAGGATTCAATTATTTTACCGGGAAAGAAGAAACCTTCAATGCTACCAATAGCCTGGTGGTAAGTACTTATCAGCCAAAAGCAGTGTTGGCAAAAGTGCTGTTCGAGCCCCGCTCAAAGTTGATTGACTCTGCCACTTATGATATTACCGCATGGTCGCTGCCCTATGTATATGGCTTACAGGCTTATGCGGTAAAGGAAAAAATCGCAGTTACCAACTATGCTGAGAAGCAAAAAAATATTACTGTTCCAGAAACATCTTATGGTTACCTGGTTAATTATGGTTCATTTGAAGATGCCAAATTTTTAGCATCCATTATCCATGCGGGCATCCGGGTTCGTTATGCAGAAAAGGAGTTTGGTTTTAGTGGAGCTAAATTTAAAAGAGGTACCATGATCGTGCTTAAAAATGGCAATGAAGGAAAGATGGAATCCTTTAAACTGGCTGCCACAAAATACGATGTAAATGTTACGGCCATATCATCCGGCTTTGTAGAAACGGGTGCTGATTTCGGCAGCGGAAAAGTGCGTTTCATCAGCAAGCCAACTGTTGCGATGCTTACCGGGAAAGGAGTAGATGCCAGTGCTGCCGGGGAAGTATGGCATTTGTTTGACCAGGAACTGAATTATCCGCTTACCCTCATCAATGCGGAAGATATAGCCAATGTAAACTGGAAAAATATTGATGTATTGATTTTACCCAACGGTAAATACAAATTTCTGAGTGAAAAGGATGGCGCCAATGATTTGAAGACATGGGTGAGGCAGGGTGGCAAATTAATTGCCATAGAAAATGCGGTAGCCCAAATGGCCGCAGGCGATTGGGGTATTAAATTAAAAAAGAATGAGGATGAAAAGAAAGAAGACAAACCACTGACCTATGCAGAAATAAAGAAGTTCGAAGAGAGCGAGCACAATGGTATTACAAGCAATATTGCAGGCGCAATCTTTAAGATTGAGATGGACAACTCGCACCCGCTGGCATTGGGCTTTCCTAATTATTTTTACAACCTGAAGCAGGATGCCAACCTCTATGATTTTTTGAAAGATGGCTGGAATGTGGGCGTGATAAAAAAAGACAGTTATACCGCAGGTTTTGTTGGGCATAATTTAAAAGAGAAGATTAAGGAAGGCCTGTCTATCGGGGCACAGGATTATGGCAGAGGGAGCATTGTTTACCTTGCCGATGACCCAATCTTTCGTTGCTTCTGGGAAAATGGGAAGATGTTATTTACCAATGCCGTGTTTTTGGTAGGACAATAGGTTTGAAGTATATAGCGTAAATAGGCAAAGAAAGGTATATACAGTAATGTAAACAGAGTTAGACCGGTTCGTAATTTACATGGTGAGTCACCTGCAGGGGCGGCTCACCATGTAAATTTAAAGCCATATTAAAATTGTTAAAACTTTCATAACCGCCTGCATAAAAAGATTTCTTTTTATAAACGGTGCAATTTCAATCAGTCATTAACTTACATTCGTAAATTATAAAAATATATGCGCAAATCTTTAGTTGTATTTATTTCCACCTGCTGCTATTTCCTTTCCATTGCACAAACGCCTAAAACCTACACGTCTTCCGAAATATTATTGCAGTTGAAAAAACTGAACACACTTGGTTCCGTGTTGTATGTGGCTGCCCATCCCGATGATGAGAATACGAGATTGCTGGCCTACCTGGCCAACGAAAAATTATACCGGACTGGCTATTTAAGTTTAACCAGGGGTGATGGCGGACAGAATTTAATTGGCGATGAGCAGGGCATTGACCTTGGATTGATCCGCACACAGGAGCTATTATCGGCCCGCAGACTGGATGGTGCAGAGCAATTTTTTAGCAGTGCGTATGATTTTGGCTTTTGCAAATCCTCCGAAGAAGCATTAAAAACCTGGGGGCACGATAAAATATTAAGCGATGCGGTATGGGTGATCAGGAAGTTTAAACCAGATGTAATCATCGCACGTTTCCCGGAAGACAGCAGGGCTGGTCACGGGCATCATGCAGCTTCGGGTATAATTGCCAGGGAGGCTTTTGATGCGGCGGCAGATGCTACTAAATTTCCGGAACAACTATCAAAGGGTGTTACGGTATGGCAGGCCAAGCGTTTATTATGGAACACTTTTAATTTTGGCAATACCAATACACAAAGTGAAGACCAGTTTAAGATGGATGCAGGAATGTACAATCCGTTACTCGGTAAAGGATATGGCGAAATTGCAGCGCTTAGCCGAAGCCAGCATAAGAGCCAGGGCTTTGGGGTACCTGCACAAAGAGGCAGTGCAGTTGAATATTTTACAACAGTAAAGGGGGACAAGCCGGTAAATGACTTGATGGATGGAGTAAATACAGGCTGGAGCAGGTTGGGCAATAATAATCTTTCCAATTTGGTTGGCCATGTTAGCCGGAGTTTTTTACCGGAACAGCCGGAGAAATCCGTTAGCGACCTGGTGAACCTGTTCAGAAGCGTGAGTGCCCTGGATGTCGGTTATTGGAAAACGCAAAAATTAAAAGAGATTCAAAACTGTATTGAAGCATCCAGTGGATTATTTTTAGATGCTACTACCAATAGTCAATATGCCGTGGAAGGAGACAGCCTTAAAATAACCGTGACCGCCAATAACCGCCTTGGATTGAATATTAGTACTGTTGACGCTCACATAGGAGATGCCTATTACGTAATAAGTGATACCAGGAGAAATGTAAATATAACTTACAGTAAAAATATTTACATACCGGCATGGGCAAAGTATACCCAACCTTACTGGTTGGCTAAATCAATGGATAAGGGTAGTTTCAATGTAACGGATCAGCAGCAAATTGGGATGGCGGAAAATGAACCGCAACCGGTCAGTTTTATTGTAAATATTGAAGGAACCAATTTTACTTTTAACAAACCCGTCCGTTACAAATATACCGACCCCGTAAGAGGAGAATTATATCAGCCGGTTAGCATCATACCCATTGCAGATTTAAAATTTGAAAAAGACATTTATTTGTTGAAAGCAAAGGATTCGATGCATGTGGATCTGAGGGTAAACCCTAATATTAATATGCCGGGTGATGTTACTGTTCAAACAACCTTAGAAGATGAGAATGGCCAAAGAACAGATGGTAAATCTTTTTCTTTGAAAAATCTTTTAAAGGATAAACCTGAATTACTGCAGGTGGAATTACCCAAAAATAATAACACCGGAAAGAATACAGAAATACATGCTACCTTAACCTATGCCGGAAAGAGTTCGATCAGCTCAAATAGTTATCAGCGGATCATACAATACGATCATATCCCTTCCATTGTTTACCAAAAAGAAGCCACCACAAAATCTGTATTTACGGATCTGAAAATTGATGGAAAATTAGTGGGCTATATTGCCGGCGCAGGCGATAAAGTGCCGCAGGCGCTATCAGAAATGGGTTATAAAGTAGTAATGTTAACTGAATATGATATAAAAGCGGGTAACTTACAACAGTTTGATGCGATTGTAACCGGCGTAAGGGCATATAACACCAACGAATGGATGAACAATGTATACGATGCATTGATGGGATATGTAAAACAGGGAGGCATTTTATTGAGCCAGTACAATACCAGTAACCAGATTGGGCCGGTAAAAGCTAAAATGGCCCCCTACCCGTTCACGATTAGCCGTAACCGGGTAACAGACGAGGATGCAAAAATTAATTTCCTTTTACCAAATCATCCCGCATTAAATTATCCAAATAAAATAACTGAAAATGATTTTGAAGGCTGGATCCAGGAACGTAGTATTTACAATGCA
Organism: Ferruginibacter sp.; assembly: GCA_031424955.1. GTDB lineage: Bacteria > Bacteroidota > Bacteroidia > Chitinophagales > Chitinophagaceae > Ferruginibacter. The sequence goes on from JANPIJ010000053.1 coordinate 22,152, forward strand.
GAAAAAATTGACAGTAATTACCTGCAAATCCTTCGCATGAAAGATCCGGGCGAAAATGAACAGGATGGCAGTTTGATAATTGCCAATTATGGTAAAGGCCGGTTTATTTACACAGGCCTGGTTTTTTTCAGGGAGTTACCAGCGGGTGTTCCGGGGGCATACAGGTTGTTTGCCAATTTAATTGCGAGAGGGGCAGGGGCTAATAAAGTAGAAAAAGCAACCAGGGTAAAAAGTAAATAAAGTTTACAAGGTAAATGAAGTAACCATGTAAATAAAAGTGCAAAGAAAGGCTCTGAAGAAATAAGTGCAGGCTCTTTCAATTGGTTTAGAAACAAAGCCCTGTAAGGGCGAAAATATCACAGCATAGGGCAACGCCCTATGTGAAAATATCATAACGTAGGACAACACCCTATATCAATTAAGGACGAAATATCAAAACATCGGATGCAACCCATCGAAACATAAAAATATGCCAAACGAAAAAACATATTGGAACAAATGGTACATCGGGGTGATTTTATTCCTGGTGATCCAGGTAATCCTTTATTATTTCATCACTGTCTATTATAAGTAAAAACCCTCTCATGCGATTGCAAAAAGAAACCGGTTTCCCTGAACTACAAATTGCCCAATTAGGAGTTGAGGCATGAGCAGTATAGATTGGATCATATTAATCACAACACTTTGTGGTATCATAATCTATGGTATTTGTAAAAGCCGTACTACAAAAAACCTCGACGGGTATTTTTTAAGTAACAGGAGTATGCCCTGGTACCTGGTGCTGCTAAGTATAATGGGGACCCAGGCAAGTGCCGTTACTTTTTTAAGTGCTCCCGGCCAGGCTTATACCGATGGGATGCGATTTGTACAATACTATTTTGGCTTACCCATTGCAATGATCGTTATCTGTATTTTCTTTGTGCCTGTTTTTAGAAAACTAAAAGTATATACTGCGTATGAATTTTTAGAAAACAGGTTTGATCTGAAAACACGTTCGCTGACTTCCGCATTATTTTTAATCTCCCGTGGCTTGTCCACTGGTATCAGTATTTATGCACCTTCTATTATTTTGAGCTCCTTACTTGGGTGGAATATTTATTACACCAACCTGGTAATGGGTGGTTTACTAATCATCTATACTATGACGGGCGGCGCTAAAGCCGTGGCCTATACGCAGCAACTGCAACTCATCATCATCATCGCCGGCATGTTTTTGGCCGGGTATATGGTGGTGGCCTTATTACCTGATGGGATGGGGTTCGCTTCCGCTATGAAAATTGCGGGCAACCAGGGCAAAATGAATATCATCACTTCAGGTATTACTGATCATCATTTTGACTGGAAGGATAAATATAATATCTGGAGCGGTGTAATTGGGGGCTTCTTCCTTTCGCTGAGTTATTTTGGAGCAGATCAAAGCCAGGTAGGACGGTACCTAACGGCGAGTTCGGATAAGGAAAGCAAACTTGGGTTGTTAACCAATGGTTTGGTAAAAGTACCGATGCAGTTCCTTATTTTACTGGTAGGTATATTGGTGTTTTCATTTTACCAATACCATAAGGCTCCCGTTTATTTTGATAACGCGAAAGTAATCGTTGCAAAAAAAACAATGTATAAAGATTCCCTGGTCAGCATTGAACAACAATATGAGAAGGCGCTTGCCGAAAATAACCAGGTACAAAAAACCCAATTGCGATCTCAATATAAATCAGTTTTAAAAAAAGCGATTCCGGGAGATGACGCCAACGATACCAATTTTATTTTTCTTCGTTTTGTGATTGACAATTTACCCAAAGGGTTAGTGGGGCTATTGATCGCCGTAATTTTCCTTGCAGCATGGGGAAGCATTGCGGCTGCACTCAATTCGCTGGCCTCCTGCACGGTGGTTGATTTTCACAAAAAATTTATCAATAAAAATTGTACCGAGGCAAAGGATTATAGCATTTCCAGGTGGTACACATTTGCGTGGGGGATATTCTCAATTGTGGTGGCGATGTTTGCACACAACATTGGGAACAGCCTTATTGAAGCGGTTAATATTCTCGGCTCTTTATTTTATGGCGTTATATTAGGTATTTTCCTGGTGGCATTCTGGATCAAACATATAAAAGCCAATGCGGTTTTTATAGCCGCAGTGATTTCAGAATTACTGGTGATACTTGTTTACAAACTGGACATCGTTTCATTCCTGTGGCTGAATGTGATTGGCGCTATATTGGTTATCATACTCGCTTTAATTTTGCAGCCAATTTTCCCAGGGAATAAAATTGAAATCAAAAAAGCTTAAATATTTAATTCAAAGCAATGTCTCTCTGCCGGGGCTGTAGAAAACGTAGCGACAAATCTGTTAGTGTTGCATTCAAAATAATATTGTTTGTGGCTCAATATCCACGGCACGGCTATGGCACATGGAGCCGGGAAGAAGCTTAAGCATTTACCGTTCTTCGAATAATTCCAAAATTCCTGGTTAAGTCGAAACCAACTTATGAATTCCGATAAAGCCAATTAATGTTTGTATCTATTAATTGATTCTAGACCTTTGCCAATAATTCGCTAAACCGATCTAATGTGATTACATTAAGTGAAGGAAAGGTAATTGATTTCAAGACAGCAAAGTGTTTATCATCGGTAACCAGAAAATGAACATTGCCGGCAAAAGCGCAATCGGAGAATTTGTTGTCATCAGGATCGGCAACTATCATGTTGAGTTTAAAATGAATGTCTATTTTTTTTACGTTGGGAAGTAATGTAAGTGCACTGGTTATCAGGTCAGCGGTTTCTTTTGAAAAAATATCACAAATCTTTTCTTCGTATTCCAACATGATATCGTTGGTAATATAAATTTCATAAACATTTTCATAAAGCTTATCCAATACACTGGCATAAACTGACCGCCGGGAAATACACCGTAGCAGGGCATTCGTATCAAGCACTATCTTGAGAGGTTGCATTATTCCTTATTCAGAATTTCCTGAAGCTTCTCATCTGAATATGCTCTTTTATCCCAAATATCATCAGCCTTGTCCCGGGCTTTATCCAACAAAAACTTTGCAATCATTTGCTTGATTTCTACGAGATGCTTTTCAGGCACATCAGTGGCAAAAAGTTTCAATAGCTCCTCTTGCATATTGCTAAGTGGCGGATGAATTGAAAAGGAATTTTCCATATTGTATTTATTTCACGAATTCTTTTCGTGTGATTGCAATATTATATTATCTCATAAATTTTAAACAAGGTGACCAAAACGGTATACACTGACATCAAAAATACAAAAATATTTAAGAAATACTGACCGCTTTTACCGCATTATCGTATCGGTCTTTACTAACGTAAGATTTCCAATTCCAGAATTTGTTGATATTCCCGGAATAAACACTATTGGAAATAATAAAAACTAAACCGATAAATATGTGGTTTCGTTCTAACCAATAAATAAACTTTAAAACCGTTAATTAAGTTGTAGCATTACACCAGTCAATTTTCTAAACAACCCTAAACTATTTACATGCAACAACTAAAAAGCGTTTCCACTTTATTGTTATGCTTTATTGTAACGGTACCTGTATTTGCCCAAAAGCAGGATTCATCTGCAGAAAGACAAAGAAATAATATTGTAAAAATCAATTTAACAGCCCTGGTTTTTAAAAACATTTCTGTTCAGTATGAAAGAAAGGTTTCAAAAAGTATTGCCATTGCAGCCAATATTCACTACATGCCATTGAGTACATTACCTTTCTTAAGCAAGATAGAAGAAGCAATTGACGATCCAAGTGTGCCAGTTGATAAATTTAAAGTAGGCGGCTTTGGAATAACGCCTGAAATACGTCTTTATGTAGGAAAGAAAGGCGCTCTACGTGGTTTTTATATTGCGCCATTTGCTAACTATACAAGGTATAAAACCGAATTCCCATTAGATTATAGTACCAAAACAGGTATTTTCTCCGGTGATATCCCTGCTGTTACGGGCGGATTATTATTCGGCGCACAATGGAAATTGGGTAAGTCTGTCTACCTGGATTGGTGGATCATAGGCCCAAATTACGGGAGTGCAAAAGGTGACTTAACCTATAGTGCCATTTTAGATCCGACAGAGCAATTAGCGCTAAGGGATGAAATTGAAAGTTTGAGAGCAGATGCTCCATTTGATAAACTGATAGAATCCTATACGGTAAACGGCAACGGTGCAATGATAAAAGCCAAAGGGCCATGGGCTGGTTTAAGGGGATTGGGTATTAATATCGGGTTCCGGTTCTAAGAAATCTCGGGTCTTCAAACCGGTAATTTTTAAAGAATAAGATGAATGAAAAATGGCCCTCATAACGTCGGCCATTTTTAATATCCATTTCTTTACCTGTTCTTCTTTTGTTTTAATTCCTTCAATAGCATTTCATTCATCTTTACATAATCATCATTCTTAGCATCCTTTGATAGTGCCAGCGATCTGTAGGCACTTTGGGTGGCTCCCGTAATATCTCCCATATCCTTATGAATTTTTGCTTTGTACAACAGTATCCAGTATGCTTTAGGATTGCCTTCTATTGCTTTATTTACATTCTCCAGCGCCCTGGTTAAATTTCTGTCATACTCATAATAAAATTGAGCGGCCTGCCAGAAGGGTTTTTGATTGGTGCGCATTGCAGCCTCCAGTTGCGTACGCATTTTGTCTTTGATATTAACAACAATTGGTATGATGATCAGTTTCTTTTCCCACATCAAATGCAGTTCACAACTTTCCGGTCTTAGTGCAGCAAATTGGATGGTAAATGATTCCGTATTGATTTTTGTATTGACCGGTTCTACTTTAAAACGCAATACATCTTCCACTTCTTTATATCCATCTGTTCCCTCATTTTTGATCCCCTTGTTAATGATCACTTCCCAGCTTTCTGCTCCCGGGATGGTATACAACACATAGGCTCCTGAATCAATTTTCCTTCCATTCATCTCAACGGGTTCGGAAAAAACGATTTTAGTAACGGCATTTGCACCGGTGCGCCATAACTTATCATAGGGAACCAGGTCGCCAAAAACTTTATGCCCTTTTGCCCCGGGACGGGAGTACGTAAGCTCTATATTTCCCAGCCCGAATTCCTGTTTGATAATTTGCGTGGGAGATGCAGATGGAAGCTTAAACTGCGCAACAGCAGGTGAAAAACTTAATTGCGCAATTGTTATACAATAAAAGAAAAGTATTTTCATACACCCTTTTTTATACAAATATAACTGATAGCACTGCATGAGGCATGAACGAATCCCGATCTAGCAAATTAGTGTCCGCTAAAATTTTACTTTTACTTTAGCGATTCCTTTATTCCCTTTTTTTATTTTCCAACGCGGACCTTCTTTAATCACCTTCAAAGCCGCTTCATCGCAATCTTCGCACAGTGATTTATCTATTTTCATATTACTGATAACACCATCGCTTCGTACTTCAAAAGACAACTCTACTTCGCCATGAATTTGTTTTTGAACTACCTTATCCGGGATAGCCAAATTATTGGTGATATAGGTGTCATAGTTGGTCCAGCCATCTGCCGGCTCCACATTAATGATCGTATCAGGTACTAAAGCTGCCCTGGCTCTTTTAGCAAGGGGAGATGCTTTACCAGCAACTAAAGTTTTTTCCTTTAACGCTAAATTGTCATCTGAAAGAACGATTTTATTTTGAAATAAATTACTTCGTAAGGTAACATTCTGAGGCATATATCCGGCCGATTTTACTTCTACATTCAAAAGAGAATCCGGGGACACTAATCGAAAATTCCCTTTGGCATCTGCATAAGTTCCAAAGTTTTCATTTGGAACGGTAACATTTGCAAATGGAAGCGGACTGCCATCCTGCCCTACCACCTGGGCTGAAAACTTACGGTTAGCGATCGCTGCGCTCATTTTATTCCCTTCCGGCTTTTCCGCTACAGGATTAGTCGCTTTTTCTTCCAATCTCTCCAATTTCTGCAGGTCATTTTTTGCTATAGCCGGAGCCTGATTGCTTGCTGAAATTTCACTTGCCGGGTTGGTTTTACTTTTCTCATATCCGGCACCAGCATCGATCGGTTTATTTTCAGCGTTTTCAGGATGGTATACCAACTCATTGCCTGGTATATTCTTTTTGTCCTGCTTTACGACCAATGGCTGATCCGCAATTTTATTTCTGCCGGTTTCTACCGAAGTAATAGCTTTAGAAGTGGTATCACCAATACTGGTATCTGCTTCAGTCGCACTGGTTGTATCCGGATTGGAATTGATAGCGGCTATTGATTCATTTTCAACGGTATCTTTTTTCAATAAGGTATAAGTGATTGCAACACTGCTAAAAATGATTAGTATGGCAGCAGCCACCTTCCAGGCAAAATACCTGCGTACAGGATTAAAAGGTACCACCTTTGCCGTTTGCGCTTTTGAAAATTTGTTTTTTAATACTGATAACTGCTTGTCCCAGTCTTTTTCGGGGATGCCTTCATATCCTTCCATCGCTTCCGCTAAAAAAGGATCATCCAATGCAGCTTTTTCCATAGCATGCATTTCGGCTGGCCCAAGCTTACCGGAAAGATATTGTTGAATATCTTCAGCAGAATAAATAATATGTTTTTTATCTGAATCCATCATAAATCCTACACCAACCGAACCTGTTTAAATAAATCAAAACCGATATTATGCTATGTATATATTACCCCTACCCCTCCAGGCAGATCTTTAAATTTCGTTTCCCGTTTTGAATATAACTTCTCACTTTATTCCATTCGTAACCGGTAATTGCTGCTATTTCATTGTAGCATTTTTTTTGTACAAAAAAAAGTTCAATGCTTTGTTTCTGATCTTCGGGCAAAGTTTCCATGCAAAGGGCTAATTTCTTAAAAGTTTCTTCTTTTTCCAACACTTCGTTTGAAAGATGTGTGTTTTGTTCCAATTGCATAAAGTCAGCATTAAATTCTGTTGTCCGCATATTTTTCGGGCTTCTCAATTGCATCAGGCAGTAATTTCGTGCCAATACATGAAGCCATCCCTTAAAATTATCTACCTCATGCAGTTTTAATTTCCTGTTTAGTTCCTCAAAAATATCCATTACGGCATCTTTGCTTCTTTCCGCATCTTTAAAATATTTGAGGCATACCCCAAATACAAGATCCATATATCGTTGGTAAAGGGTGCTTAAATGCCTGATATCCCCACTTTCTTTAAAGGCGGCTACCAGCTCCTTATCAGCAGGCTGGTCAGTGGATATGCTTTTTAAAAATGTCAAATGTGAATGGGTGAATGGTCAATGGTGAATGGTGAATGGTGTTTACCAACTCACTCTTTAACTTCCTGAATTACTGTTATTTTCATCACACGCTTCCCGGTACCGACTTTAATGTTGAAGAGCGCCCCTATTCAAAATAAACTTTCACGGTTTGGTAAACCAGCCGGTTATTCAAATACTGGTGTTGCCCCTGGTTTTGCTTTTCTGAAAACCCCTGTAAGCCAAACAGGCCCGCGGCATTTCCTTTGTTAATGGCAATTTCAAGATATGCAGCAGAATTAAAAAGAGCCAGCTTTTCTCCCTCCTGTACGTCGGCATAGGTATCACTGATTTTCTCTATCATTTCATCCCGCTTAAAAACAATTTTAAAACTTCTGCCCCTGCGTTGCTCTTCAAACTCATCGCGGGTAATATTTACAATTACATTCTCAAAATTATCAATGAAAATGATCTGGCCTTCTATCCAGTTATTTCCCAACAGCGGCCTTAGTGAATTTTTTACCTGGATTGAAACAGAAGGATCACCAACCTGTTCGAGTGTTTTGCCATTCATCAACTCATTGAAAGCTTTTCCAAAAACCGTTGTACAGTAAAGCGTATTTTTTTGATGGTTTTTATCCAGGGCGAGTGAAACTACTTTCTGCGGCAACTCTTCCAGGATCATGGTGAGTAACCCATTATCCGCACAGCCAATATAATGACCATTGTGCTCGGCCAACAGCATATACTCGGGTTTCTCATCAAATAAATTTACCAGTATCAGGTGGCAGGTGCCAGGCGGGAAGTTTTTAATGGCATTCCGGCAAACATAGGCAGCCTGTGGATAATTGAATGGAGATAACTGGTGAGTAATATCAACAATAGTTACCGGGTTAACTACCTGCAATAGTTGCCCTTTCACCGCACCTGCAAGAAAATCGTGCTGGCCAATATCAGAAGTAAGGGTAAGTATCGGCATGTAGGATGTAGTAATTTGTAATTAATAAGTTGTAATCTTTTTGGAAACAAATAAAATTATCCACTGATCAATTGATTGCTTATTAATTATTTGATGAGTTCCCCGTTTTTATAAAAAAATCTTCTCACCAATCTGTCTGTTAATGAAGGGAAAAATTTATTCATGAAAAAAGTTTGCTTGCCACTGAATGAAAGCACCAGGGTTCGTTTTCTTTTTTCGATCGCCTTTATGATATGATTGGCACAGTCCTGCGAACTCATGAGATCCCGCTCATTCAGCGGACTTTCTCCCTGCGCATACCCTTTGCTGTTGAGAGCAGCGTTCCTGATATTGCTCTTTGTAAATCCCGGGCACACCCACATTACATTCACGCCGGTATCCAGCAATTCGGTACGTACCGCTTCCAACCAGCCGTTTACCGCAAATTTAGAAGCGGAATAACCACTTCTTCCGGGTAATCCCCGATAGCCTGCAATAGAAGATACCCCTACGATGGTCCCTTTTCTTTCTATAATGGAGTTGAGCGCCAGTTTGGTGCAATAAACCGTTCCAAAAAAATTAATATCCATTACCTTTTTGATGACATCCACTTCTGCATCTTTCAATAAAGCCCTCATACTAATTCCTGCATTGTTGATCAATATATCAATGCCCCCGTAAGTGTCTATTGTAGAATTTATAAAATTCCTGCAATCATCATAGCGACTCACATCTGCCACAATGGTATGCAACATTTGATTGGAATATTGCACCTGGAGATTGTATAATTTATCCTGGTTACGTCCACAGGTAGCAATTTTTGCACCCAATGGTATCAGCGCATCCACCAATGCCTTTCCAATACCTTCACTACCGCCGGTAATGGCTACCACTTTATTTTTAAAAAACTCGCTCATAAAATAAATTATAGGCAAAAATAAGAGAGTTCATCGGCTGTTTATAAACAATCTTCATATAATTATGGGCTAACCAGAAAAAAGTTTTCCAAAAAAGTTTGGCACTAAACCTTTTTGCCCTATTTTTGCACTCCGCAAGAAAAAGCGGGTATCTGAAAAAGATATTAATTAAAAGAATTGGTAGCTCAGTTAGTAGAGCATTCCGATTTTATCGGAAGGGTTCTGGATCTTTAAAAATTTTTGAATTGGTAGCTCAGTTGGTAGAGCAATACACTTTTAA
>JANPIJ010000054.1:0-75848 GCA_031424955.1 Ferruginibacter sp.
CCCAATAATTCTAAAACTGCCGTAAGTGTTCCTGCTTTCTCAAGCCCAAAGCGTTTGAATTCATTTTTCATTTGTGGTGATTTGAAATAAGCAATTCCATAACCTATAAAGGACAGACTTGAAATTAAAATCAGGACATTAAGCAAATTCATATTATACTAATTTTAGTGATATAGCCACAATGAAAAGACATAGTATCAGAAGTATTAGAGAAGGTATATGCTTTTGCCACGGGTTGCCCACTTTAAAGTGAAAATATTGTGCTGATAACATAAGAAATGCAATAAATAATGCTGGAATAAGTACCAAATCCGAATGCCAAATACCTGCAACTAGCAATGTTGACAAAGCTATTTTAGCAAACCCTACTATGCTACGGGTTAAATCACTCAAGCCATATTGGTTAAATTCTTTCACGATATTATCAAAACGAAATACCCAAACATATACTATTGACAAAGCAACTATAATTTGAGCGATGATGGAGTAATTAGTCATTTGTTTTTGTTTTAATTTTTCCTGTTTGGTTATTAGGGCTTAGCATAACATTTAGAGTTGCGTTTTTTTTTATTTGTCTTTCCCCGAAGCTGAGGACTGTGTCCAATAGGGTTGCACATAACACAAATATATACGATATTAAACCAGTAACCACAAAACAACTTCCTGCTTCTCACCGGATTTGTTTTCTTCTAATCGCTGCAGCACCGGCGCTAATATGTTTGGTGAACATCATATTGAAAACAAACCTGCAAACCGTAAGCTGATTAATTGAACAACCAGGTATACCCCTACACAGTCCCCATCATTTTTTCGTACACGCTTAACAGTGAATGAATGCTATTGACCCAGGTAAACTGGCCTGCCCTGCTCCTGCCCGTTTCAATCATTTTATAGCGTAACGGATGGTTGGTAAGCAATACAATGGATTGAGCTACGAGCTCTTCCGGTACCAGCGGGTTAACATACAATGCTGCCTCACCGGCAATTTCGGGCATTACGCTGATGCTGGATGTAATTACGGGTGTACCCCCGGCCATGGCTTCTACAATGGGTAAACCAAAGCCTTCACTAAGGGAGGGAAACCAAAGCATGGCTGCACCCTGGTATAACACGGGCAGATCCGCATAATCAATATAACCTACCCGGTGTATCCGGTGAGCATATTCTTCAGCACCACAGGCTACGATCTTTTTATCGAGTTGATCGGTTGACAATCCCTTTATCACCAGCTTGTGTGTATGCTCCGGGTGTTGCTTACAGAAAAGGGCAAAGGCTTTTAACACGTAATCAGTATTTTTCCTCGGTTCTGTATTCGCTAAAAAAAAGATATAGGGAAAACCATCGATGCCATATTTTTCTCCAACAGATTGTATTCGTTCTGCCGCAACCGCCTCAAAGAATCTTTCATCCGCACCATTGTACACCACGGATACTTTGGCGGGGGCTATCTTTAATCTTTTAATGATCACCTGCCGCTGAAACTCTGACACGGTAATAATATGCTTCGCCCTGCGGGCAACGATGGGTACTACCAGGCTGCGGTACACATTACCAAAGCGCTGGTACAAACTGCCACCGTCTTTTTTAAGCAGGTAATTTTGTTCCAGGAAGATGAGGTCGTGTATGGTAACCAGCAAGGGCGTGTTGCCCCATACCGGTGCTGTATTACCGGTACAATGAAGCAGGCAGTTCTTTTGTGAGCCGGTAAAACGGGGCAGTATCCATTGCTCCCACAAAGGATAAAATGCACTCTTTAATATTTGTACAAGTAGTGTTTTACTATTGGTGAGGCAATGATCTTCATCCTCTTTAACCAAAACGGTGATACCATACCCAGTCACTACATATTTTAACCGCTGTAACAATTCAAGTGCTACCACATCCATTCCATGCTTCTGCTTTCTGAATAAGCGCTGCGCTTCTATATATAAATTTTTTCTTTCCATTATTTATTTACTGACACGAATTATAATACACGATCCGATAGCCATCGGATTACACGAATTACAGAACACTCATTTGAAATTAATCCAGTGCTTATGACTCATTGGTCTAATCACTTTGAATCATTTCACATTTCACTATTAATACCTTTCAGGCCTTTTAAAACGGGCATTGGCTTTTGTTTTCAGGCCGTTTTTAAATCCCCACACGAGGCAGAGGATAACCGGTATTGCAATGATACTCCAGGGCATGATTATATATTTTTAATTTCCGCTTCACCGTGCGGCGTATGAATAAATTGTTTGCGGGCCTTTCCAATATGTGTCATGGCTTTTAGCATGGAGAACAAGGCGCCTGGTATTTGCAAAAAAGCCAGCAGCAATTGCTTATTGTACCACCTGCCAGGGATGCCCATTAATAATGCTACTGCCAGTGCAATGAATAAGCCGATACTGAACAACAAAAGCCCGGGTGAAAACATTACCACCCACAACAGCCACAAAAACAAAACGGCCACCAGCATAACCCTTGGGAACAAATAGGTTTGAAAAACCTTGTTGAAAAAAGCGATATTTCCTTTTACTAATTGTACCCATCCTTCTATAAAATACTTTTCAAAAAACTCTACCTGTGTTGCCAGCCACCTGCTTCTTTGCTTGCTGAATACATCAGATTTTGCCACCTTTTCGTCATATACAAATGCGCCATCAAGAAAGGCTACTTTTTTCCGCTGCCGCACAATTCTAAATTCCAGTTCCTTATCCTCACCGGAGGTATCTCCAATATCCTGTAATAGAGATACAAACAATTCCCAGTCGAAAGCCATGCCACTGCCAATCAGCGCCGATGGTAAACCAACGGCTACATGGCCACGACGAAAAATATGATTGTTGATTTCCTCGGTACAGGCATCCAGGAAGGCAAAAGATGTTTGGAAATTTTTGGCCGTACGATGCCCCTGCACCACTTCATACCCCTGTTCAAAAGCATTGTTTACCGCATGTAAAAACCCGTGCGCCATGTGATTGTCCGCATCGAGTATCAATACAATATCGACCGGATCGTGGGCGGTGGCTTCAATTGCTTTTTGCAGTGCCTTACCCTTGGTGCTTTTTTCAAAATTCACTTCCACCACTCTTATGGGCAAGCCCCGCAGCGCTGCCAGGGTAGCTTCACTGAATGAATCGGCGATGATCACCACTTCAAATAAACCGGCCGGGTAATTTTGGCTGATGGCGTTTTTCGCAGTTGCAATGATCACCGAATCTTCTTTATACCCGGGTATAAAAATACGTATCCGGCGAAGCGTTTGTGCCTGTCGAAAAAAAGTTGGCCTTTTGATTTTCCCCGCAATGGAAAAAAACAATAAATACGCCACCTGTATGGTAAGATAGGCAAGTATGCAATATTGAATAATTAAGCCTGTTTGCTGTAACATAATATTATTTTATTAGCTGTTGATCTTTATGGTATTTATTAATGATGAGGAATGTACCGCCTGCTCTTTATAAGGATCATTCCGCATATTCCACTCCAGCGCCTTCCATATTGCTTTGCTATGCCCCCATTCCCTTTTTGCAGCATGCTTTATTATATGAACCGGCGTGGCGATTAAAATAAAAAAAGAAGCTGCTACCAGTAACCTGCTTCCCTTATAATTCCGGCGAACATATAACAAACGGTTCCTGTATAAATAGAAAGTTTTAAATGGGGAATTTTTTCCGGTAGATACTGATTCTTTGTGAAAAACTTCAGCCGTACCTACATAGTGAATTTCGAAGCCTGCCTTTTTAAATCTTGCTGCCCAGTCTAACTCTTCGTAGTATAAAAAAAACAATTCACTCATCAGGCCCACCTGTTTTAGTAAGCCGGCGGGTATCATCATGGCTGCACCATTGGGCAGGTCTGTTTTTCGGGTATCGTTATATTGACCGTTGTCTTTTTGCAGGTAACCGATATCGTAACTCCGGCTGGTTAAGGGATGCAAACCCACCCCGCCTGCATACTGGATCGTATCGGGCATGGAGTAGTATTTTATTTTAGGACAAGCTATTCCACACAGCGGATGCTGTTGTAAATATTCAACAAGCTGAGTAACCAGGCCGGGCGTTACTTCGGTATCGTTGTTTAATAAAAAAATATATTCGCCTTTTGCAAAGTGCAGCCCGATATTATTACCACCCGCAAACCCCATATTGACCGGGGAAGTAATATGTGTAATAAATGGAAATTCATTCTTTAAATAACGGGACGAATATTGAGGCGATGCATTGTCCACAACGATCACTTCCAGGTTTGGATAACTGAGCAGGGACAGCGAACGGAGCATGGCACCGGTTACTTCCGGCGTATTATAATTGATGGTGATGATAGAAACGAGGGGGGCCTTCATGCTTCAATGGATTTAGGTACTGGTGTATCCCACCGGGTGCTCATCCATATTAACGCCCAACTGATATATACTATTGCAGAAGAGGGTAACGCATTCATTACTTCATTACCATAACTACATAACAGGATGCCACCGGCTCCTCCGCAAAGTGCACACAACTGGTTTCGCAAAACGGGATCACGGGTATTCCATATAATGCCCGCCGATTTGCCCAGGATGTACAACATAATACCAAACCACAGAATGAACCCGGTAATGCCGTACATGGCCCATATTTTTACATACAAACTATCAGGAGGAATTTCGGCGGTGGCAATATGCATGTTGTATTTGGTACCCCATTGCCCGATAGTGCCTACACCGGTACCAAATGGTTTGGTGCTCAGCATATCTTTCAACATCCGCTGGTTGTACAATCTTACCTGTAGTGAAGGATCATTGGGATCTAATGCTGATCGCAACCGGTTAATCTGGTCACTTCCGCTGCCAATAGAGGTAAATTTAAGCATCCCCAGAAATGCAAGGCCGGCAATGCCACCCAACACCAGAATTTTAACCTGCTTGCTCAGCACCAAAAAAATAAACCCTCCGCCCACAATACCTGCCAAAGCACCACGGGTGCCGGAAATGAGCATTCCGTAAAAAATAAACAACCCTGCTACGCCATACCATATTTTTTTAGATAAGGTATGGGGACCAATGGCAAGTATAAAACACATGATGGCCAGTTGCGCCTGCGATGCACCAAATTGCCCTGCTTCGGAATAATAGGAAAACACCCTTAACTTACCGAAAAGGATGTGCGTTTTATGAGCGCCTGCAGCTAGCCACCTGCTCTCGGCTGCATCTACACCAAAGTACAACTGCTTCATTCCATACAAAGCGCCCATTAATGAAAGAAAGATGATGATGTTTAAAAAGAGCTGGATATCCGATTTTTTATTAAAAACCAGCATGGTTAAAGGAACGGTTAAAATCCAGTACAAAGTTGCGGAACGCATTTCCTGCAGCCACCCTACAATATTGGGCCGCTCCGGGTTGCCAATTTGCAAAACGGTTAAAATAAACCACACCGCTGCAAGCCAAACCAAATCATTGTGCAATTGCCTGAACCTGTACTTACCAGCCCGGTAAAAAATGATTCCCATCCAGGTTAATATCAGCAATGCATCCACTCCCAGTCCGAATTGCGGGCCTTCGATATGCTTGCCGAGCGTGGGCATTAAAAAACAGTAAAAAATAAAAGTAATTAAACCAACACGCGGAAACAGGAAAACAAGGATGAGGAAGCCGGTTGCAAAAGGCAAAATAACCAACAGGGCTGCAATGGCAATGCCTTTTCCGGCAATTAACCAACCAAAAAATGCAGCCATCAATATACCGGGCAATAACCAAAAATTTTTGGTAAAATGATTGCCGGAGTTATAAAATAAATTCTTTTCCATTAAGATCCAATCCGTAAACCGGATTTGGGTGAACTGTTACTTTATTTGAATAGTACATTTTTAAAATGATCGCACTTTTTCTTGCTGGTTCACCGGTAACTATCTTGTACTTAATGCATATAAATGAATTACCATTTACATGAATATTTACTTAAGCTATCTTTTTTTTATTGCCGAATTCGAACCTAACCAACCCTTTTAACAAAGACCTGAGAAAGAATCTTCTTTTAGGCACTTCCCCAATATATTCTTCTGCAAAAACGGTATCCACTCCATTCAATATCAGCGAAGGTTGATTACCGGTTGTTTTGCTAAACAAGTTAAGCAATTCTTTGTCAACCCGGGTCCATATCCGGTTGGCCCTGCATACCAGGAATGTATGATTCAAAGGTGGCAGTATCCCTGGCTTAACCACCAGGGAATCCAGCGGGGGAAATTCTACCAATAAGATATCACTGGTAGTTGTAAAAGAAGTATCGCTATTATTCCACACCTGCCTTTCCACCCTGTAATTGAGTTTAGTTAGTTCTTTGTAAAATATATCGATCATGATTGATTTGCCTTCCTTGCTTTGATTACTCAGCAAGCCCATTGTAACCGGTTGAAGAGATGCATCAATACGGGAGAGCAATTGCTGTATCAGCCTTAAATTAGCTTTTTCAATAAACTCCGGTTTTGAATTCATTAATGGATAAATACCCAATAAGGGTATCCCTATTACTTTCCCGGCCCTTGCGGGGTGTTGCAATGTTTGATTGATGAGTGCCTTTGCCAGGATAACCACCAACACCAGTATAAAGCCAACCATAAAACCAACTACTATCAGCAATTTACGTTTTGAGGGGTTTGCCTTAACGGGAAGATAAGGTGGATCTACGATATTCATTTTAGTTGTCAGCTCATTGTTTTGTTGGGTAAGTTTGGCTGTGTTTAAGCCATGTAGCAATTCAAGATATTCCTGTTCAGAAACATTGATCTGGCGTTCAATTTGTTTAAGAATGGCTCCCAATGGTGCAAATTTTCGGTACTCCTGCTGAAACTCCGCTTTACGTTTGTCCATTACAGTGAGCCTGGCTTTACTTTGCTCAAATTGAAGGGTTGTTTTCAGCCACTCGTCTAATACACCTTTGGTTGGTATGCCATTGGGGGTATTGGTTTGGGAATACAGGTTATTAACAGACCCCTGTAATCTTTTATCGAGTACGGAGGCCACTTTGCGCAGGCTATCTATCTCCTGCTGATGGCCGGGGCTCTTTGCACCTACTATTTCATCTACCGCAATCTTACTATATAAATCAGATAATTGTTCCCTTTCTTTTAATATTGCCGCCCCGTATTCGTTTTGGTACAGGCGGCCTTTTATATTTTCATTTACCTTTTCCAGCGATTTACTGCTGGCCATTTTGTCCATTTCGAGGGTATGATCCAGGGCATATAAATTTTCTCTTTCTCCTGCAACCGCCTTCGTTTGTTCGTAATAATTGATGATATCATTTTTCTTATTAAATTCCATGAAGCGTTGCTCCGCATCGTTCAATTTTACGGATGCCTCCACGGTTTTAGATTCAAAATAATTAACTACCGATTCCGACTGGCCTTCCTTTAGCCTGCGGTGCTTCACTATAAAAGATGTCTCCAGTAATTCCAGTGTTTGCTTACATATTACCGCATCATTGGTATAGTATGAAATTTTTATGAGGTCGCTGTTATTAATTCGTTCCGATTTAATATTGGCCATTGCATCCAGCGAATAATATGGATTGTCGGAATTAACCAGTTTATATATCAAATTGGTATCACTGCCTGCCATGTGCTGGTGCAACGAAACAATCGTTTCCTCCAGTGTGGGTTTTACCAATTTTATGCGAATACCTGCAGGCACCAGTTTTCCCAGTTCATCATAGGCACCCCATGATAGCAATGCCGGATCATGTTTCTTAATCTGCAGGTGACGGGCCAATAAACTTAATGCAACTTCCTGCCTGGTTTCCCTTGAATTGATTAACGACAATAAATTGTCAAATGCATTGCTGGTAGCAAAATAATCGGCCTTGGTGCTTCCACTCAGGCTATAGCCCGAAGCAATACCTGTATAAATTACCGACTCAGAAGAATACACTTTTTTTTCCCAGCGGGTAAAATAAAAAATGGAGCCCGCAAGGATACTCGGGATAAGCACCAGCCAAAGGAGATTTTTAAATACCAATCTTATAAAATATATAAAACTCATTTAACCTGCATGATTAATGTTGATAAATTAGTACTGGTATAAGCCTCCAGTTGCATATACATCAGTTGAAACCTATTTACATTTGTTTCAAATTCAATGATTGATTTATTGTAAATATCCAGTACCCTCGATACCTGGTCTACTGTAATCTGGCCGTTTAAAAAATCCTTTTCAGCCATGGTATTATTAATTTGGGCGCTCTGTTTATTTTTACTGCTGATAACCACCAGCTTTTGGGATAACTTAAAATCCTGGTAAAGCCGGATTACTTCCTGCTTTATAAACAATGCTGCTTTATCTTTTTCAGCGATGGCCATATTTACCTGCGATTGCCCTGCTTTGATGATACTTTTACGATTCATCAGGTGAGTGATGGGTAACTGTAACCCTACCCCTACATTGTAAAAACTATTTTGCGCTGTTGTAAAATTATTGCCGCCGGTGGTTCCCGACTGGTTGCTGACTGCCGAAATATTGGTACCATAATTATAGGATGATACCATTGAAACCGCACTGTAAATGATATTCTTACTGATCCGGAGATTGGCAGCCGCATAATCCTGGTTGCTTCCAATCCTTTGTACTTCCGGCGAATATTTAATAGCAGAATCAATTAACATCGGCAATAACCGGTCAGTGGCCAGCACTCTTACCAGTAAAGAATCCGCCGATACCGACTGAGCCTGTGTGGCACAATTGATTAACAGCGACCATGCAATAATGATGGTAAAGGCAAATGATGTGCGCCTGTTCATTTGTTGGATTTTAAACATTTTCGGATTGAAACAATGCTGGAACGGTCTTCATGATAAGCCGGATATCATTGCCGAAACTATGTGTCTTTGCGTAATTGTTATCTAAATTCAGTCTTTCTTCTTCAGACATTTCGCCCCTGCCCCTTTTTTCTACCTGCCACAGCCCGGTAATACCCGCCGGAGCCATAAAACGAAGTGCGTATTTATCAGTAGTGATTTTTTCCGCTTCATATAAAGGCAAGGGCCTGTTTCCAACAATCGACATA
Source organism: Ferruginibacter sp. (assembly GCA_031424955.1). GTDB lineage: Bacteria > Bacteroidota > Bacteroidia > Chitinophagales > Chitinophagaceae > Ferruginibacter. Next base: position 9,033 of record JANPIJ010000054.1, read on the forward strand.
TCGCCAATAAAAACATTCCATAACTGGGGCAGCTCATCAATACTGGTATTCCTTATAAAATTACCTACCCTCGTTATTCTCGGGTCATTCTTTATTTTAATAAAGGCGGAATCAAGGTTACTTTCCCTTTGTTTGTTGTGCAGGATTTCGCAGACTATTTTATTATCGGCATACAATGGGTTCCGGCAACCGGTGCCTGCCTGTTCGCAAAACTCACATAATTCTTTTACAATGGCATCCGCAGGTGCGGCAGTCGCTTTTGCGCTATTGTATTGATTGAGGTGCGACAAGTCTTTTAACCTGGAATCTGCCCCGGTAAACATAGAACGGAATTTATAGAATTTAAACACCCGGTAACCAGAGCCAACCCTTAATGAATAATAGAAAACGGCCCCCCTGGATTCAAGCCTGATTAAAAGAGCGATGATAAGAAAAAGAGGGCTTAACATCAACAAAGCAAAACCTGAAAAAAAGATGTCGAAAATCCGTTTCATTAATGGCAGCCTGTAAGCTGCAGCAGATGCATTCGATTTAACTTTATTATTATAATTTTCTACCAGGTAAGGCACCCGTATCCTTAGTGCTCTTTCATCAACCGGTTTTGAAAATATATCCGCGATATTTCCGCTCATTGCCAGCTTGCGCTGATCGTTGTCAATCTGATCCACGATTACCATAAACGGAATTTTGCCATATCCGAAATTATTCAGGATCTTCCGCAGTGGAATTCCGTTGGCTCCCTGCAACTCATCCTCTGTAATAATCGCCTTGTACCCGGTTGATTTTTCCATGGCAGCATGCAATGCCAGGCCGTTTTTAAAAACATCCACCTCAAATAAACCATCCAATGCGGCTTTAATTTGGCCGGTAATAGCAGGATGATTGCTAATTACAGCAACTTTTCTATCGTTCGTTTTCATTGGAATACGTTATTTGTTTGTTTTTTTCCGATCCGGCGAAGTATTCCGTTAACCCTTGCCGCAAGTTCCCTTGGATTAAATGGCTTTACCATAAAATCATCTGCACCTGATTCAAGACAACGGATTTTATTTTCGGTGCTATCACTGCCAGATAACATTACCATTGGAATATTTTGCAAAAAACCACTTGACCTTACCTGGTCAATGAAGGTATATCCATCCATCTCTGGCATATTGATATCGGCGATTATGATGTCAGGAATATTGCCTTCCTGCATCCAGGCCAATGCTTCTTTACCATTGCCCTTGGTTATTACAGAAAAACCATCTTTAAAATAGTGTTGTAAAATGAGTTGAATGGATACTTCGTCATCAATTGCAAGCATTGATAGCTGAGGGATAGACTGGATCATGGATTATAAGTATTTAACCTTCGCAAAATAGCACTTATTTCTTAAGCACTATTTACACGGGTTTAGGTGAAAATGTGTGTTGCACATACAACGTAAAAACACTATAGTTATTATACGCCACTTTTAATCTGTTGTGTTATAAATAATTACTTACCTCTTTTATAGTAAAAATTCTACAATTGTTTAAGCATGCCTGTGATCATTTACTGTAGCTAATAAATATGGGTGTCCGATGGTGAATCAATGATCAACAGGGCAAGGAGAAGAGAAGAGTGAGATATTTACCCGGTACGGTAAACTGGCGCCGGCAGTATCTTTCTTGAGATGGGACCTGGCAAAAGAAAAGAAAAAAATGTGCTTATCGCAGCGGCTTTAAATTAAAATACAATTATCAAATGATAGATTAAACTATAGCAATAACAGGGTTACCTTTTTCAGGTGTTAGTTGTATTGTATTTTTTAAACCGGACAATGTTGTTCCTTTGTAACAATTCCTTCACCCGGCGGATTTTCGTTAGCACCATTTCAATGTTCTTTGCATCATTTTCACCCTTTACAAAATAATCAAAGGCGCCATATTTCAGGGATTGAATCACCGTTTCCACTTCATCTGCCCAACAAATAAATATCATATAAATATCCGGGTTATGGCGTTTGATCAGTTTTAATACATCCAGTCCCTTTAAAAAATCAGCCCCATGATTATAAAAAATAATATCAGGTGGAGACTGCAGGTTTTCTAAACAGGTAACCGGGTCATTAAAGGTTGAAATGTCAACATAGCCAAGATTATAAAGATGCTGCTGAAATAAATGCATGTAAAACATATCATCATCCAATAAGTAAATTTTATAATCTTTTTTCGATTGCATGCTTTTATTTTTTTTAACGGCATCATTAATAATGCCAAAACACAATCGATTGATTACAAGTGTGCTATGAGAACATAAATATAGTTGGCTTCTCATTTCAGGATACAGTTTCCGCTAAATAGAAAACGCATTGCATAAATATTACGCCTTCTCCTTAACGGGCATTTATATCTCCGCATCCATTTTTAATTACATGTAAGCGTTTATGTGAGCCATGCTTTAAACTGACCAGCGTGTGTCGTTTTTAAAATGGGTTGGGGTGCTGAATTTACAGGAGGTTACCTGCATAGCCGCTATTTTAAACGAATTCATATTAAACATTGGCAGCTTTCCACAATAGGTACGCTACAATGGCGTTCTATTTTTGATATTTAAAAACTGAATGGATGGTATCGCACAAATGACCGCAATTATAAAAGATAACACAAACAGTGCGCAAATTAATAATATGATAACCGGAAGAGATATCGTAGTGGTAGGGCAACAGCCCTGGGATGTTGAAATAGGAAGCAATTGTAAAAATATTGCCGAAGAATTTAGCAGGAATAACAGGGTATTGTATGTGAATTCGCCACTCGACAGGATTACCCTGTACAAGAACATGAACGACCCGAAAACTTTGAGAAGGTTGCGTGTAATAAATGGTAAGGAAAACGGCATTGTAAACTTAAAGGAAAATCTATGGAACCTGTTTCCGGATAAAATGATTGAATCCATCAACTGGATAAGGAGCAAAGGCATTTTCGAATTCCTGAATAAAATTAATAATAAACGATTCGCATCATCCATCCAAAAAGCCATTCACCAACTCGGGTTTAAGGATATCATTTTATTTAATGACAATGATATGTTCAGGTGTTTTTACCTGAAAGAGTTATTGCAGCCCGCCGTAAGTATTTATTATTCCAGGGACTATATGCTGGCGGTTGACTACTGGAAATTACATGGCGAAAAAAGTGAGCCGGTATTAATTTCAAAAAGTGATCTGTGTGTAGCCAACTCAACCTACCTGGCTAACTACTGCAGGCAATACAATCCCCACTCCTACTATGTTGGGCAGGGCTGCGAGCTGGACATATTTAGTAATATCAGTAACAGGCAGATTCCAACAGACATGGTTTCCATAGGCAAACCTGTTATTGGCTACGTGGGAGCATTGCAAAGCCTGCGGCTTAATTTAGAAATCATTGAACATATTGCTACCGCCAGGCCGGCATGGGATATTGTACTGGTAGGGCCGGAAGATGAGCAGTTTAAAAAAAGCAGCCTCCATCAAATGAAAAATATTCATTTTTTAGGACCGAAAGATCCGGCTGAACTGCCCCGTTATATCAATTCATTTGATGTGTGTATTAATCCACAGATTGTAAACCAGGTTACCATTGGAAATTACCCGAGAAAGATTGATGAATACCTGGCCGTAGGAAAGCCGGTGGTAGCCACCAATACAGAAGGCATGCGAATTTTCAGCGGCCATACTTATCTTGCCGAAACTAAGGAAGACTATATTAGCCTGATTGAAAAAGCGCTAAAAGAAGACAACGAAAATTTGCGGCAGCAACGTCAGCAATTCGCCTCCGCACATACCTGGCAAAATAGCGTGAGTGAAATTTACAAGGCAATTAATCAAAGTCAAAAATAAAAAGGTATTCAAACTACTTACCTGTTAATCAAAAAAAGGTGTTGAAAAATCTGCTCTCCAAATTAAAGAATAAACATTTTTTGTCATTATCCGGTAATGGTGCCATGTCGGTATTGGCCATGGTTACCGTGGCCATATTATTGCGCTTTATGCCGGCTAACGATATCGGTTACTGGTTTTTCTTCCAATCGGTTTTTGTTTTACTGGATACTTTTCGCACGGGGTTTTTGCAGGTAGCACTGATTAAATTTTATAGCGGTGCCGAAAAGACCAGGGCGGAAACGGTGTTGGGATCGGTATGGTACCTGAGCCTTTTAATTACGGGCGTTTTAATAGCTGCCGATTTACTGGCGTTAGCCGGGTTACAGTATACCGATAATACCGGCCTCATCATAGTAATCAAATGGTTTGGGATTGCATTCCTATGTACCCTTCCATCGAGCATTGCATCCTGGGTATTGCAGGCGGAGCAACGGTTTGACCAGTTGCTGGTATTGCGCATTATTAACCAGGGGGTATTTATCGCAATGATACTGGTTATGATCATTTTCAAAACCATTAACCTGGAAGCGGTTTTGGTAATCAATATTTTGAGTGCCGCATTATCCAGCCTGTATTGCATATTGAAAGGGTGGACCAGGGTAAAAACTTTTACTAAAAGAACCAAAGCCTGTATTTCAGAATTATTTCATTTTGGTAAATACAGTGTGGGCACAACCATCAGCACTAACCTGCTGAGGAGTTCAGACACATTTATCATTATGTTCATACTGGGTGCCGCCGGGCCCGCCGCAGTGGCCATGTACACTATTCCCATGCGATTGATGGAAGTGATAGAAATACCCCTGAGAAGTTTCCTGGCAACGGGTATGCCTGCTATGTCGGAAGCATTCAACAGAAATCAAAAAGATGAAGTGGTTCATATCATGCAGAAATACGCAGGCATGCTTACCCTCGCCTTAATACCTGTTTCACTGTTCGCCATTTTATTTGCTGATTTGGCGGTGGGGTTATTGGGGGGCGTACAATACCAGGGAACTTATGCGGTATCGGTTTACCGCATCTTCATGTGCTTTGCCATGTTTTACCCCATCGACCGCTTTTTGGGTGTTACGCTGGATATCATTCACAAGCCAAAAATTAATTTTATTAAAGTATTGGTAATGCTGGCTACCAATGTGGTATTCGATTTTACCGGCATTTACCTATTCGGCAATATAAATGGTGTGGCACTGGCCACTTTGTTTACCTTTTTATCCGGTGCATTTTTCGGCTACTACTGGCTCAGAAAATACCTTGATTTTACCATTGCAGGTATTTTTAAAACCGGGTATGCAGAACTGAAATTAATGATACAACAAGCTTTGTTCAAAACTAAAGTAGTGCCAAATTGAGGATCGCACATCTTATATTAACCCATGCCGAACCCGCTCAGTTGGCAAGATTGATCAGCCGGTTAAAGCATCCCGCTGCAGACTGTTATATTCATCTTGACCTGAAAACATCCATAGAGGACTTCCTTTTTTTGGCAGCGGATAAACAGGTATTTTTTGTAGAAAAAAGGGAGAAAGTAAAATGGGGCGCTTATAGCATTGTGCAGGCAACGGTAAATGGTTTTGAAGCCATCCTGCAATCCGGTAAAGAATATGATTATATCAATTTACTAAGCGGGCAGGATTACCCATTAATGAGTGCTGCAGCAATTCATGAATACCTCACCATCCATCCGGGCAAAGCATTTATGCATACCCTGCTTGTAAATACGGAATGGCAGGAGGCGATCACCCGCCTTACACAATATCACTTATCCGAATATAGTATAGCCAGGAAATATACCATTGAAAGAATAATAAACAGCCTGTTACCCAAAAGGAAAATGCCGGAGGGATTAATCCCTGTTGGCAGATCGCAATGGTTCACCATCACTACTCAACATGCGGCATATATAGTAACTTATTTAAAAAACCACCATCGTGTAAAACGCTTTTTCAAATTAACCTGGGGCAGCGATGAAATTGTATTTCAAACAATTTTGTACAACTCAACATACAGGGAGGATATGATAAATGATAATCTGCGCTATATAGATTGGTCGGATGGAAACCCAAGCCCGGCTACCTTTACAATAAAAGATGCGGACAGGCTGTTGAATTGTGGGAAATTATATGCCAGGAAGTTCAATGCAAAAACAGATAGCCAGGTCCTCGATTATCTTGATGCGGCTGCCATAGCAACGCACGCCTAAATGTTACCGCCGGGCTCGCCATAAGAAAATATCGCACCAGTTAAGTTTTAAAGGAATGATAAACCAGCATTGGTTACTATCCGAGGGCTTGCTTTCGGGCTTACTTTTACAGCTAAATCAGCAACAAAATTTCTTTGCCGGCAGAGATTTAATACTATTTCTTCAATAAATCCGGAGCCCTCTTAAAAACCGGCTTCCTTGCCACCTCCAGGTCAAAACTGCTATGACCGGCAACATCATCTGCCTGTTTCGGAGCAATTGACTTAGTTTCTGATTTGAATTTAAATAACCCCCTGATTTTTTTACCGGTTTTATTGATAAACAATTCATTTAATACCCTTTTCATTAATACTTTGTCGTAGGTGGGAATATAGTTCCAGCAATGCCTGTAATTGAACATCCATTTTGCAATACCTTTTATGTCTTTTTGTTTTACACACCGTATGATGTCCCTGTAAAACAGTGCTACTTCTGTTATCTTCTCTTCCACTGCAATATCGCCGGGAGTTTCCCTGTAAGCAGGTGTCAAAAATTTCCTTACGGCTTCAGAAAAATCATGACCGGTAAAACGTCCGTAAGGCATAAAGAAATTAGGCCTGGTATCTACCTCCAGCAGGTAATAACGGTCTTCGTCGGGTTTGTAAATAAACTGGATACTGGCAAAACCGTTAATGCCCAGGTGCCACCCAATATTCCTTAATTCGTCACCAATCCGCTTACTGTTGAAATAGTTCCTTTTTGTGGTGAAGTTAAATTTACTGTCAAAGTACATGCTCACTTCCCCAACATTGTATTCAACCAGTTCACCTTTGCAAAACAATGCTTCCACACCAATATCTTTCCCGGTAATAAATTCCTGTATAATGGTATCGTATTGGGGATCGGTTTTTTTAAGATTGTCTTTAAACGCTGCTTCATCTTCACAAAACAAAATACCGCCGCCGCCCCAACTTAAATCCTGCTTCAACAGCACCGGGTAATGGAGGTTAAATGTACTGGTATCAAAATCCCTCTTATGATCGTACACCAGGTATTTGGGGCTTGTAATCCCATACTTTTCGCACAATTTAGAGAGGCCCGCCTTTGATGCCAGCATCTCCCTGTTACTAATTTTTGTAAGTGGTAATATTTTGTAAAACAATCCGGCTGAACTGATGTCATTATTCAATAGCTGCAATAATTTTTCATCCGCCGGAATGATCCAGTCGTATGGCGCTTCCTGGTTTTCTGCCAGCGCATATAATCCCTTTAGATAGCCATCTATGTTATCACTACACTCAATCCATTTATCGTAATAGCTGTTAGAAATAAGCCAGGAGTTTTTTGAACAATATACATCTACCATACAACCTCCCTTACTTAAAACAAAAGGAAGTTCCTGTAGTGTATCCCAATTTTCCAAACACGCTACCAATACTTTTTTCATAGAATTTTATAAGAATTAAACTTCCGATTTTACAATTATTCCGGGATAGCTCTTAGTATTATCCCTGGCCATCTGTTAGGGGTACAATCGCCTTTAACAAACCAGGGGCTTTTAAAAAACGTATTGAAATAAAGAACTATATACCAGTCAATTGTACACCTAATCCTTTATAACTATTTCTTAAAAAACTTATTGCCCTGATTAAAAATAATGCCGTGATATGTAAATAAAAAATGGCTAAGTTTGGTTGAAATATGCGGTATGACAAAATCTGAGATTAAATTTTTAGAAGGGCCACAAAGTCGCTGGAAGGAATTTAAGTTTAGCGTGAATGTGTTACTGGAATTCATCAAAGGATTCAGGGCATTGCATTTTGTAGGGCCCTGTGTTACCATATTTGGTTCCGCAAGGTTTAAAGACGGTCATCCGTATTTTGAAAAAACAGAAGAACTGGCAGGTAAGATCGCTCGATTGGGTTTTACTATTATGACCGGTGGCGGCCCCGGAATAATGGAAGCAGCGAATAAAGGCGCAAAGGATGTGGGTGGCAGAAGTGTTGGGTGCAATATTGTACTGCCACACGAACAACACCCAAATCCCTACCTCGATAAGTGGGTAAATATTAAATACTTTTTTGTAAGAAAAACTTTACTGATCAAATATTCTTACGCCTTTGTGGTAATGCCCGGTGGCTTTGGAACCCTGGATGAATATTTTGAAGCGCTTACCCTGATTCAGACAAAAATGATACAGGAGTTTCCGATTGTAATTTTTGACATCCCATTCCATCAACAATTGGTAGAACATGTTAACAGCATGAAAGCCGCGGGAACCATATCGCCCGAGGATACTCAATTATTTTTGTTTACCGATTCGGTTGACGAAGCAGTTGAGTATATTAAAAAGAACAGCATTGTAAAATTTAAGCTAAAACCGGAAACACCGAAAAAACCTTCCTGGTGGTTGTTTGAGGGAGACTAAATTGCCCCTCATTGCGGGACTTTTAATTCCAGGTCTGCATTGTATATCGGTGAATACAGACTATTCATATTTTGCCCATTGATCAGTCACGCCCATCCCCACCGTTAGCAATGCAGGTTGAACTATTTCTTTTCCACGATTAACATTACCGCTCCTCTTGCAGGTACCGTTACTTTAACGCCATTGGCAGTAAGCGATGACATGGCATTGAGCGTAGCATAAGAGGAAGGTCCGCCTGCCTCTGCTGATGGCCCGGCCCCATTCACCAATACCTTTCTTGAAAACTCTCCGTTATCATTGCTGCCTTCCAGGCTATACCAGTAAAACCGGTTGCCCATATTGAAATTCTTTACTTTTACTTCCACTGTTTGCGTGGTGGCTCCTGCATTTACTACAGTAACATTTGCTTCACCGGATGTATAAGTGGAAGCATAAGCTTTGATATCCGAACTACCAATCACGGTAGAAGATACTAACCGGTCGCCCAAACATTTTTGGAAATAATACATATAGTAAAAGGAAGGCCTTGGGCTCCACTTTGTAATACCTGGCTCATCACCTGAACTGAACATTCCATGATCATTACCGTTGCTCCATCCATTCATCAGGTCCCAGCGGGCACTCATGCCATATTTATTTTTCAATGCCTCGCCCATCACCAACACGGCAAATAAGCCACTCGTATTTGATACCTGTTGTTTTGAATCTTTGGCCCACATATTCCATTCGTCCATTACAACCGGTTTAACGGTGGCGCCGTTGGTTTGTAAAGTTTGGGTAATGTAGTTCATCATGGTGCCGGGAACCGTTAATGCGGAAGAAAGAATAACGGCTGCATTGGAGTTTTGATCGTAAGGTGTAAAATAATTATGCGCCACATAAAAATCAGATTTGGCATTGGTGCCGGGCATCACACCGGTGTTCCAGGTTTTTGTTGTATTGGTTTGCCATGATTCGGGCGGAGCCTCCGATACTACAGCGCCAATATAAATTGTTTTACCAATTTCAGTAGCTGCCTTTTTCATGGAATCAACAAATACGTTAAAATGTTTTGCATACAGGGCGCCTGTCAAAAACTCCAGCTGGCCATCTTTGTTGAGTGCCGTGTTGATGCGGTACCCCCATTCCCATTCGCCATAATTTTCATTGCCTACTTCCCAATATTTTGTACGGCCATTGTCATACCGCACCCAATCTGCGGCAAGGTGTGCCGCGGCGGCAACCGGGTCGGCGCCGGTACCATATCTTGAATAACCAAAGTTAACCGTGATGATTCCCTGGTTGTTGGTTTGCTGCAACAGGGCGTAATAATTATCGACTGAGCATTGCCAGTTTAAAGTGGATTTACCTTGCCGGTAATTAGGATCACTATCTACCCCGGCTGCATTCTTCAGCACTGCGGGGGCATCAGCAGGATTAACACCTTCGGGAGCATTCCAGAAATACGCATCACTTGAACTGCCACCCGGAAAACGAATGATATGCGGATGCAGGTTGGTAATATGTGTGACTGCAGCGGGCTCGGTAATGGTTGGCCCCATCCACCAAACGCCGTTGGTACCAAATTCCGACAAGGGTATTTTTGTGATGATATCGGAGGCATCTGCTGTAACGGTAACAGGTGCAGATGAAGGGACGGCAGTTTCAGTAAAAGTTGGTTTTGCAAAAGTTCGTGGCTGCCAGTCGTTTAAAAAAAAGCCAATGGTATTTGCCAGCGGTGGATCAACGGCAGGTGTGATGACCGGAGGGATGATAACCGGTGGTATTGGTGTGGGTGGTGCCGGCTCTGTTTTTTTGCAGGAAAAAAGAATCACGGCAAAAATAAATAAAGACGATTTTAGCATGATGGTATTTATGTTTTGCATTTTGATAGATGTAAGATTTTACAGTCTCCGCCTCAACGGAGAAGAATTTGACCAGTTCATTTACCCCCGGCTCCGCCGCGGCGGAGAGTTCTTCGAACAGCAAGCTACTTTTTCAGACTCTGAAGAAGGAAAAGAGTAATTGCACAAATCTTCTAAACAGAGGTTTGAAAAAAATTAATATTTAAAGTTTTACTCATTAAAATATTTTTTCAACCCAGGGTCACCGTATAATACCCTGTCGATGCGGTTTGAGGCTAATATCCAATTTCACTTTGCAATGCTTCTATCGCATTCGCCAGGTACACCAGTGGAGCATTCCAGTTGATCGCTATTTCGTTGGATGCGTATGAACAGTCATCGTCAGTATAAGTTGTTTCCGGCTCACTGAAATCATACCTGCATTTATCCTGCTTGCCAGGATTAGGCCCACCAACCAACAACCCGGGAACCGGATCTTTTATTCCATCTGCAACCGATGGCCGGTGATGCGGGTGCATGGGTGGTTTGGAACCAAGGCCGGTTACAAAGCAATACCCAGTTGCATTTCTGCCGAGGATATAATCCAAATTGGTTAATGCCTCCCCCAGGTATTTTTTATTTTTTGTCAGCAGGTAAGCATTGATCAACGCTATTCCCTGGTTGGCAGCATTTGAATTACTTCCCCAGTTAAAATCTGATTTCGATTGCCCCATCACCGTTTTGAATGCATTCTTCGCAATGCCCTTCGACAGGTAGTTTGCAAATAAAACCAGGCGTTTTTTTGCTTCATCAATTGCCGGGTAAATGTCAACCGGTAAAATATTCTTCGCCCTGAACAAAGTATAAAACCCCAATGCATGCACATTGCCCCAGGATGGAAGTCTGATTATATTCGTAATTCCTTTTTTTACTTCCGTTAAATATTGCGCATCTTTTGTGGTGGCAAACAACTCACATGCTGCCCAGAAAAATTCATCATTAAAATTGCCATCTCCGTAACCGCCGGTTGAAATGACCGGTATATTATTTTTATTGATCGCGTTTTGATCATACCGCATAGCCGGATTTACCAGCGCCCATTGCCAGGCTTTTATGGCCGCAGCCAAACAGGTATCAGCCAAACCGGGTAACTGCCTGTTGAATTGTTTCAACACCCTGCTGCTCTGCGCCAGCACCGCAGCAAAATCAAGTGTGGCAGCCGTTCCCTTTTGTACTACATAACGGGGTGCCCTGGTTACACCGGGCATTAACATTCCATCAAAAGCGGCATTGGTACATTTGTTATACACCCCGCCATCGTTGGGATCCTGCATGGTAATCATCCAGCGTAAGTTGTATATCACTTCATCCAAAATATCCGGAACGTTATTATTTGATTCGGGAATATTTGTTTTTAATTGGTTGAAGTAAGCCGGAAAATCTTCATAGGCAGCTAACATTGTACCCATAGTAATTCCGGAGTTTACAATGTATTTATTGTAATCGCCGGCATCGTACCAGCCACCGGGTGATGCAATAACGGTACCGGCTGGCCGCCCGGTGGATGCCGCTGAAGGATGGATCAACACTTCCGTATCAGAATGACCCGCGGGCCGGCTCCATTTGCCGGCATAGGCCGGGGCTAATGCCATGGATACCCGCTGGTAATAATAACCTTTTAATACAGCTATCCCGGCATCATGGTGAATGTTGTTTTTAATAGTAAACCGACATGAATTCCCGGCACCGGGAATAGCAACAATATAATTACCTGATTTTTTAAAATGACTAAAATCTGCGACACGGGTGATGATTGATGAATTTGTCGATTGCATTGGTTCGCTTAACGAACCGCTAAAGAGCGTATCTTTTAAACTGGTTGAAAGCAAATAAAATTTAGTGGACGTTACTGCCTTTGTGAGTACCGCAATCTTTGGCGCATTGTTATAAAAGCCTACCTGGTTTAATTGTATGCCGGGCTGATTGGTTTGTGACGAAGCCAGATTACAATTTAATAATGAAAGTAAAAGTAAACAGGCAGATACTCGCTTTTTCGTTTTCATAAATTCATTCAATCGTTTGTATACTGTAATATAATTTCTTTGGATTACGTGAAGGGCCATTTGATAAAAACTGATTATAACCGGATAGGATAGTATATAAAATCCGGTCTTACGGTCTCCGTCAGACCGGATAATGAAACAAAGGAGTGAAGAGAGAACTTCAAATCGAAATCAAAGTCCCCACTATCCGGTCAGACGGGGACCGTCAGACCGGATTACAGCTACTTCGCTACAATATTTACTGTAGCCGCCTGTATTCCTTTCGCTGTTGCCTTCACGGTAATGTTCCCTGCTTTTTCACTTGCCTGAATTACAGCCAGGCACAGGCCATTGAATGCTTTGTGTTGGTCTGCTTTAAAACTTTCCATGCTTGTCTGGCTTCCATTGTCTGTTCCCACAATGGCAGCATTCCCGGTAACGGCAAACTGAATTAAATTAGCTGCATCCGGTACCATCACACCATCGGCATCTACAATTGTTGCAGTGATAAATGACAGGTCGTTGCCATCCGCATTTATCAATTTCCTGTCTGCTGATAAAACAATTTTAGCCGGTGCTCCTGCTGTTTTAATTTCTCTGGTTAAAACAACTTTACCATCTTTTTTTGATACTGCCTTTACTATTCCGGGAGTATACTCTACCCTCCAGAACACATGCAAATCATCACCTTCTTTTTTCTTTGTACCCAGCGATTTTCCATTTAAAAACAACTCCACTTCATCTGCATTATTGTAATAGGCCCATACATCCACCGTCTTACCAGGTTGCCAGTTCCAATGTGGAAAAATATGCAAAACCGGTTTATTGGTCCATACACTTTGGTACAAATAATAAGCATCTTTCGGGAAACCTGCGAGATCCACCATACCAAAATAGCTGCTGCGTGCCGGCCATGGATAAGGGGTGGGTTCACCTAAATAATCAAAGCCGGTCCATACGTACATGCCGGATACATGTTTCAGCTTTTCAAAAACTTTCAGGGTTTGTTCATGACTGCTTCCCCAGGGCGCATAACAGTTTTCATAAGCGGAACAACTCAAATCAGCATTACCCGTAGCTAAAGGCTCATCCCACCTCGTAGGCCATACCCGCATGCTGTCGCTCGGCATATCGTAATGCCCCCTTGTTTGTAATGCGGAAACAGATTCCGTTACAATAAATGGTTTGCGCCCCCACCGTTCCAAAACACCATCCCAAATTTTGTGATTGTAATTATATCCGTTTAAGTCTGTAACACCTGCCTTAAATAATTTTGCCCATGGATTTACTTCGTTGTTGGCGGTAACAGTTGGCCGGGTGCTGTCTAACCTTTTTACAATATTTACGAGGTCGGTTACAATTCGCTTTCCACTTTCATCCGTTGAATCGCCCCATTGTTCCTGCACTTCGTTACCCACACTCCAGATAAATACAGAGGGATGATTTCTATCTCTCATTACCTGGTCTTCCAAATCCTTTTTATGCCATTCTACAAATTCCAGGTGATAGTCGGTTTTGTTCTTGCCCTTCTCCCACATATCAAAAGATTCGTCCATTACTATAAACCCCATTTTATCACAAAGGTCCAGCAGTTCCGGCGCAGGCGGGTTGTGCGAAGTACGGATGCCATTACAGCCCATTGCTTTTAATATTTCCAACTGTCGCTGCGCCGCCCGGTAATTAAAGGCTGTACCCAGGCTACCGAGGTCGTGATGATTACAAACGCCACGGATTTTCAGTGGCTTGCCGTTCAGGAAAAACCCGTTGTCAATATCAAATTTAAAGGTGCGGATACCGAAGGTTGTTTCAGTTTCATCTATCACTTTACTGTTTTTTATTACCTGGGTAACCGCTTTATATAGATATGGCGACTCAACACTCCATAGGTGAGGAAGCTTTATATCAAAATAATTAACATGTGCATGATCAGAATTTAATTTTTGATCTTCTGCATAGCCACTTACCGGTAACCTATCACCTATCAGCAAAGGCTGGGCGTTTACATGCTTTGCAGGGTTTTTTGTCATCCTGCTTCCTCCCACACGCTGGCGTGTTGCGATGGTGGTTTGCATAGTTAACTGTTCCTGTTGTGAAACTAAATTCCCCTGTGCATCAAAAACAATCACTTTCCAGGAATAAGCTCCAAAATATTTATCGGCGCTTATTTTGGTATTAATAGTAACTTTTGCCGAAGCATTGCTTACCAACGAAGTGGTAATAAATGTTCCCCAATCAGCCACTGCAATCTTATTAGTTTTTTGTAACCAAACTTTCCTGTAAATACCACTGCCACTATACCAGCGGCTATTGGGCTGTTCATTGTTATTTACTTTTACTACCAGGATATTAGTTTTGCCAAAATTTAAAAAAGGCTTAAGGTCATAGGCAAATGAGATATACCCGTTGGGCCGGTAGCCCAGTAAATGCCCATTCAACCAAACTGTACTGCGGCAATAAACACCGTCAAAATGAATGGAAATGTTTTTACTACTATCTGTTGCAGGTATAATAAACTCTTTTGTATACCAACCCATACCGCCCCGCAATGCTCCACCACCGGTACCGGTTGGACTGGTAGAATCAAAAGCTAATTCTATGCTCCAGTCGTGCGGTACATTCAACGTTCGCCAACTGTTGATATTCGCCGACAGTTTGCTGTAATCATGCACGCTGTCCAACATGAACTTCCAGCCTTTATTAAAATCTACCGTTATTCTCTTTCCTTCCTGGGCAGATACATTGCTGAATATGATGACCAATATAAACAGGCTGCCTATAATTCTTTTCATATAATTAAAATGGTAGTTTTATTGTTGAAGGTTTGTGGTTTGCTAAAGTACAATCCTTTGGCTGTTTTCACAGGCAGCGATTGATATTTGATGGCTAATGGCATATTAAATGTATCACCTGCCCATATCATTTTTTTCACTTCCCGGGAGATAAAAAGCCTTACCACAGGATAGCAGGTAAAATGAAACATTTATAAAAACCGGATACGGCACCCTGGAATTCAGGGTGCCCCGGCTTGCTAACGACTGCTTATTATGAGAAACAAGAGACTAATTATTCAGCTATTTTTACTACCCGGAAATTATCTACGGCTACTTCAAAATCCTCTACGGTAGTGGTACCCGGATTTACCAGGAACATATTGAACCCACCGCTACCGGAACCAAGCAAAGCGCTTAAAGATGATGCAGGATCACCGGTTCCATCCTGTCCGTTCGCTTTCGATTTAAACTGGTTCAGCGGAATCGTTACTGTGTGCCAACCGGTAGTGGTGAAATCAGCAACAGTACCATCCGCCTTCTTCCATGCCTCGTATCTTGCCACATAACTCCAGTTATAATCTTTCATTAAAAATAAAGATCCGTTCTTCCATGGCTTGGTTACATTCATCTCAAACTTTAACGCATAGTTACCAACAGGTTTTGACAAATCGGCTGCTGCCACCCATTGCCCGCTTTTAAGATTCACCGGGCGGTTTCCATTCCACCATCCAAAATCACCTCCGCCCACTCCGGTTGCTTTCATCACCCCATAGTAGCCCCTGTTGCCGGGATAGGTGGTTGAACTATTTGAACTGCCGGCACCCCAATCATAGTTATTTACATTATCATAGTTGTGCAATACCCCGGTAGTGAAATCATTAAAACGCAAGACAGAGATACCGGTACCATAGCGGTTTACCACCTGGATAGTACCACCGGTTGTAATGCCAGCCGGAACGGTTACTTCCAGCGAAGTACCGGATGCATTGGAAGCAATATTAGTAGTAGCTGCAACGCCCCCGGGGAAAATCACTTTATCAATGTAAAAGAAATTATTACCGGTGATGGCAACCCTTGTACCTTCCGTCGCATATTCGTTACTGACGGAGGCAATCACCGGAGGTGGAGGCACAATCGGGAATGTGTACACCACTGATCCTGTTGGAGTGACTACTTTAATAGTATTTAATTCATCCGGTTTCAATGTTGCAAATGGCATATCGGCCGGTATCAGTACTACCAGGCTGCCCGTAGAGAACAAGGCCGAATTAAATGTTGCAGGATAGCCGTTGAAAAAAATTTGTGACGCTGTTGCCAGGTTGGCTCCCTGGATGACCACCCATTCGCCGGGACCAGCTTCTTTTAAGATGCTGTCGTTGGGAGCGGGGGCTATTGCCCGTACCTGGGTGATAACCGGGTTCCCTTCATTGCTGGTCTTCTTGCAGGAAAAGAGGGATAGCAAACATCCGCTTATCATTAGCAAAAGAAGCATGTTTTTTATTCGAAACTGTGACATATCAATTAGTTTAAAATTTTTAAAAGGAGTTAATCAGGTAATTTGGAAAAATCAAAATCTACCGGGGCACTGGATAAATTAGGCGCTTTGGCTGATTCTGCCTCCGGTATCGGGAAGTACATCACTGCGTCAGTTACCGGGTAAAATGCGCTGGTATGAACAGCGGTATATTGTCGCGGACTGTAAGTACCAGCGATATAATTTAGTGTGTAGGAACCTTTATCCTGTGCATTGATTAAAGCCTTCGCTTTCGTTGGATTGAAATAATACAGCCGTAAAATATCATACCAGTAAGTGCCTTCAAAAGCTGTTTCAATTCTCTTCTCATTCATGATGTCATCAAAATTGACAGATGATTTGGTTGGCACACCAGCTCTTACCCTTACCTTATTAAAATACTTTAAAGCTTCTGCATCAGCAGTAGATGCACTATTACCCATGATAGCCTCGGCATATACCAGGTATAACTCCGCCAGACGCAGCATGTAAGTGCGAATATTTTCAGCCATCTCTGATCCTTTTCCACCATTATCCGCAACTGACCCAATGATATACTTTTTAAAATTGGCCACGTAGTTTACCGTATAATTATAGCCACCGCCCTTTTTATTTATTTCAGGATAATGGTCCCCGTTGAACATTACAGTAGCTTTTCTACGCAAAGAATCTTCCGGATGAGACAGGTAGTATTTCAACAGATCGCAGGAAGCTCCATGTGCCGCGCCCCATCCGTCCCAGCTACCTGTAACATCTCCGTTAACAGCCATGTAAGCCTGGAAACTATTGTTAATGCCCCATACATCTTTTTGTGGCAACCATTGCAGACTAAATAAACTCTCGGGGTTATCAATTCCACTGGCGTGGTATTCACTCTTAAACAGGTTGGCATACACCGGGTTTAATTCAAGCCCGCTCTTATTCACCACATCAGCAGCATAATATTTTGCGCTATCCAGGTCGCCCTGGTTGCGTGAGCCACCGGTGCTTCCAAGGCCAGCCCTTGTTAGATACATTTTAGCCAGGGTAGCTTCTGCAGACCACCTGGTAAGACGGCCGGTTTGAGCTACGGTAGCCGGTAAATTTTTAGTGGCATAGGTAAGGTCTTTAATAATCAACTTCCAAACACTTGCCTGTGTATTCCTGAAAATATTCTGGTCGGTTAACTGGCCGGCATTATCATAAATGATGGGTACTGCTCCCCAGTTGCTTACCAAGAAATAATAAGCCATGCCCCGCATAAACTTACACTCAGCAATACCCCGGTTGATTGCAGCTTCCGACACACCGGTGGAATTTTGCGCAATACTCGTCATAGTAGTATTGCTTTGCCCGATGATTTTATAAAAGGCTTTGTAGGCAGGTAATAACGTGTTTATATCCGTTGCGGTTACTGCAAATTTATAAAATGCATCCCGGTCATTACTAACCATATTGCCTCCACGGGCATCACCAAAAGATAAAGCCGCTTTATCATTGTATTCAAACCAAACGATGTTGTATAATGGTGCTGTGCCTGCCAGGATTTCTGCCTCGCTTTTATAAAAGGCGGCATTGGTTAACTGGTCTTCCGGCGGCCTGTTGGTAAAATCCTTGCTACAGCTTTGCAACGCTGCAAAGCATCCAAGAACTATTAATGATTTTATGATATGTTTCATCTTGATTATTTTATTGGTTTAAAAATTAGCCAGTATGTTGATGGAATACATTCTTGTAGACGGGTAACGGCCATTGTCTACACCAGCCATAATAGTACCGTATTGAGGAGAACTACCCACTTCAGGATCGTATCCTTTATAACCGGTAATGGTAAATAAATTTTGTACACTTGCAGATAACCGTAAGCCGGTTAAAGCAATTTTTGAGATGTACTTATTTGGCAGGTTGTAAGATAACTGCACATTCTTTAAACGCAGGTAGCTGCCATCTTCAACAAACCATTGACTGGGCCTGTTATTACCGTTTGCACCATTGGTTGTAATGCGTGCAATCTGGTATCCCGGGTTGGTTAATACCGCAGTGGTTAATGCTCCATCCACATTACTTGGACGGGCAAAATTGGCTACTGATTTAAAGTAGTTGCTGTAGGGCCCGGTGCCTGAACTGTTTTCATTATTGGCACGGGTAAAATTATAAATCTGGTTACCCTGTGAACCGTAGATGAAAATGTTTAAATCAAAATTTTTGTAAGAGAAGGAATTATTAAATCCATAAGTAAATTTCGCCCATGGATTACCAATCACAGTACGGTCTTTCTCATTTACAAATCCATCACCATTGATGTCCCTGTATTTTACATCTCCTACCCATGTACCTTGTGTTGGGCTTATCACCATTGTTGGAGTAGATGTTTGGATAGCATGGTTTTTTATTTCATCAATATTTTGAAACAAACCTTCTGCAATATAACCGGTAAGCAGGGCCGCCGTACTTCCTACCGCAGATATGCTTTGCAGGGCAGAAGTTCCAAAAGGAGTAATTAAGGGAGTGCCATCATTCAGCTTGGTTATTTTATTTCTGTCAACTGAAATATTGAAACCTGTTCTCCATGTAAAAGGCTTTTCGATATTGACGGTATTCAAAGTAATACCAAAACCTTTATTTGTCATATCCCCTACATTGGTAGTAGGAAACTGTATGTAACCGGGAGACCAGGAGATATCACCACCGGAGTAGTAAGGATAAACATTCGTAGTTAAAAGATTGGAGATATTTTTTTGATAAGCATCTGCTACCAACTCAATCCTGTTGTTAAACATCCTGAGGTCAATCCCTATGTTGGCTGTTTTATCCGTCTCCCATTGCAAATCGGGGTTGGGAAAATTAACTGCCAGGAAACCGGTTCCCCAGATGGTGGGCACTGCCTGTAATCTCGCATATACACCACCGGCATTTGAATTACCCGCCACGCCATATTCAACCCTTAGTTTCAGGTCGTTTATTCCGGGGATATTTTTCATGAATCCTTCTTCCGAAATTCTCCATGCGGCAGATACGGAAGGGAAATATCCCCACTTGTTATTTGCACCAAAGTTGGATGAAGCATCCGCCCGGTAACTGGCCTGGAAGATGTATTTTCCATCAAACATATAATTCAACCTGCCAAAATATCCTTCGCTTGCACTGGATCCTTTAGAGCTTGAATTAGTGGCTGTTAACGCATCTCCACCGGATAGCTCCTGTATATTATTGGTAACAAAATTATTTCTATACCCGCTTAAACCTTCGGAGGCATTCTCTGTTGCTTCATGTCCAACCATGGATGTGATATTATGCTTGCCTAATTTGGTATCATACTGCAAGCGCTGGTTGAGGCCCCACCAGTAATTATTTCCACTTGTGCGGGAGGATGTGGTGGTGGTATTTTTATACCCGCCAAACTGATAAGAAGGATTGAAGCTATAACTGTTGTTGTAGGCATAATAGCTGTTACCCTGCAATTGAAGGGTTAATCCTTTTGTAAATGTGATATCCGCATTCAGGCCACCCGTAAACGTGAGTGATTTATTCCGGTTGTCATTTACTAAAGAAAGCGCTACAGGATTGGTAAACTGGTATTGCGTACTGGTTGGTCCGCCCCAGCTACCATCGGGGTTCTTAACCGGCACAGATGGATTTTGTTGAATAGCGATATTTAAAATTCCACCATTGGAAATATTGACAATTTCCTTTGTTTGCGATACGGCAATGTTGGTACTAATTCTTAACCATTTACGGGTTTGGTTTTCTAAATTGAACCGGGTAGAATAACGCTTAAATCCTGAGCCGGTTGCAATACCCTGCTGGTTAAAATATTCGCCTGAAAAATAGAAAGTTGTTTTATTATTACCACCACTTAGTGATACTACATGCTTATCTAAATTGGTCCGGCGAAACAAGGCATCCTGCCAGTCAGCTCCATCACCCAACACAGTTGGATCGGCAAATTCAGGTTGTGTTGCGGCACCACCGGTTTTGGCAAATTCATTTCTAAAAGTTGCGTACTCTCTCAAATTCATAACAGGCACCGTTTTAGGTTTATCCTGGATGGTATGCAAAAAGTTGTAGGATACTTTTGACAAACCAGCCTTCCCTTTTTTAGTGGTAACCATGATGACACCATTGGCGCCGGACGCACCATAAATAGCGGTGGCAGAAGGCCCTTGCAATACGTTCATCGTTTCAATATCATCGGGGTTAATAGAGGAAAGAATATTGGCTCCGCCGCTTGGATCGCCGGGTTTTATTTGTACCCCATCAATTACATACAATGGCTGATTGGTAAAATTGAGCGAGTTAATTCCCCTGATCATCACCGTGGGTGCTGCACCCGGCTGGCCGCTATTGGAGATCACGCTTACGTTAGCCGCTCTTCCCTGTAAAGCCTGGTCAAATGAGGTATTCACGGTTTTCGCAATATCGGCAGATGATACGGAAACCTGCGAACTACTTAAATCGGTTTTCTTCATTTTACCGTATCCTATTACCACCACTTCATCCATTTTACCATAGTCTTCTACCAAACGGATATTTAGCCTGGTAGTAGCTTTGGTAACTTTAAATGACTGGGGACTAAATCCAACCGAAGAAATAGTAAGTGTTTCGCCGGGCGCAGCAAGAATAGTGAACTCCCCGTTGTTGTCGGTTGTTACTGCATTCCTGGTACCTTTTACGGTAATAGTTGCATTGCCAACAGCCTGGGCATTTACATTAGCTATTATTTTACCGGTGATTTTTTTTGCTTCCTGCGCCATACTCTGCGTATTTAACAGGAGAAAGGAAATACATGTGCAGAGCAACACATATAGCTTCCTTTTGAGATTGTTTCTTTTCATTTTAGCAATTGTTAGGTTAAAAATTATTGTTTTGAAATCGTTGAAAAACAGCTTGTGTCTATTTTGAATTGCGGGTTTAGATTTTTGTGTTCCAATGCGGTTGACAAGTAAGGAAGGGCACTGATTATTTCATCTTGATGGTTAATTTTTTACCGGAATATTTTATCGTTTCATATTTCTTTGAATCCAGGTCGAGGGATACAGGTTGTTGTTTACTTATCCAAACGATATTAAAAATTCGCCTTTCCAACATGCCTGCAAAGCTGTCTTTCCTGTCATCTATGGTAAGCGTGCCAGTTGATTCCAGATAGTTAAACCTGATGGTGGCATACTTCCCCTGCTCATAATTGTAATTGGTATTTTCATCTTCATACAATGTGAAAGCGGCATCCTTTCCGGTGTACACATATAATGTAATCGGGTCGGCCGGTTTTTCAGCGGTATATTCCATGGCCGGGCCAAATGGAATAATGGACCCTTCCTTTACATATAATGGCATTTTTTCAAGCGGTGCATCAGCGGTGATCATTTGCCCGCCGGTTAAAAATTTGCCATCATACAAATTGTACCAGCCGGTATTGGCAGGCAGGTAAAGGCTACGGTTACGTGCCATAAAATCAGTAACCGGATTCACGAGGATGGATGGGCCAAACATGTACTGATCAGCAATATTTCTTACAGCAGTATCATCAGCAAAATCCATCACCAGCGCACGCATGATCGTATAATCATTGTGGTAGGTTTGGCCCGCTAATGAATAGATATAGGGCATCATCCGGTAGCGCAGTTTGTTGTAATACAACATGCTTTTGTAAGCCGGGTGATCTTCCGGAGCTACATTGTAAATTTCACGGTATGGAAACTGTCCATGCGCCCTGAACAGCGGGCAGAAAGCACCAAACTGGTACCAGCGGGTCATTTGTTCCGGCCACTCTTCCAGCACTTTCCCCTGTGCATCTTCATAGCGTTTTTCGACAGAAAAACCGCCAATATCGGTTGTCCAGAAAGGCAAGCCTGAAAGGGAAAAATTGAGCCCCGCGGGGATTTGATTTTTAAAATCTTCCCAACGTGCGCCGATATCCCCACTCCAGGTGGCGGCGGCATACCGCTGCAAGCCTGCATAAGCAGAGCGGGTTAAAATAAAGACTCTTTTAGATGGGTTGGTTTCCCGTTGCCCTTCATATACCCCTTTTGAATTTTGCAACGCATACCCGTTAAAATATTTGGTAGAGGATCCGATAGCAGTTGGCCCCATTAATTGCTTGCGCATTTCAACAGGCAGGTTGCTGTGGATATCGGGTTCGGTGGCATCCAGCCACCAGGCATCCACCCCTTTGCTGTACAGGCTTTTGTTAATGAGATTCCAGAAACCTTTGCGGGCATTTGCATTAAATGCATCATAAAAAGTGGAGGTATACCCCTTTTTGATCCAGTCTCTGCGCTGGTCGGTTATATTTCTTTTATACAGCCAGCCGCTATCGTTGAAGCTTTTAAAATTATTGATGCCTTCATAAAATTTGGGCCATACCGAAATCATAAACTGCGTATGATATTTTTCATGCAGCGTCTTAATCATACCATCCGCATCCGGGAAACGGCTTTTATCAAATTGCTGGCTGCCCCATTTGTCTTCTTCCCAATAGCTCCAGTCTTCTACAATATTATCCAGTGGTATTTTACGTTTTCTGAATTCTGCCACGGTTGTCATTACTTCTTCCTGGGTTTTGTAGCGTTCCCTGCTTTGCCAAAAACCAAAGGCCCATTTCGGCAACATGGTAGCTTTTCCTGTAAGTGCCCGATATCCTGCAATTACTTCATCCATGCTGGTGCCATACACAAAATAATAATCTACCTGGCTGCCGGCTTCTGATTTAAATCCATATTCATTTTTGCTTTCTCCCTGTAGAGGACTAAGCCATTTACAGGATATATAGGATTCGCCGCCATCGGGGTTCCATTCTATTTTAAAGGCCTTCCTTTCGCCTTTGGTAAAAAACACATTGATAAGTGTGGTACCGGTGTTCCAGGACTGACGCCATTTGTCAGCTACCAGCTTTCCATCAATCCACAGTTTGGTATAACCCGCCGATTTTAGTAAAAACTGGTGCATCCCGGTAAAATCAGAGGAGATGGCTCCCTCCCATTTTACGTTGACTTCATTCAACAACACTCCCTGCGGTAAATTTTTCAAAGCAGGAATATCATTGTATTCAATCTCCGATTCTGCCCTGGTGGTAACCACTTTGGTGGAATCTGTTTTGTGATAGTAAGTTGTGGTCAGCCATCCCTGTTCGCCAGTGGCTGAAAACAATTTCATGGTAGATAAGGGATCGTAACCACGGCTGTCGATTACTTTGGTTATAGAATAATTATCCCATAAAACGCCATAGTTTTTGCTTGATACCAGGAAGGGTACTGCCACTACAGAATTATAATTCGTAAGGTCCACCTGGGTGTTCTTGTAATTCATCACCCCATTCTGGTGCTGGCCAAGCCCATAAAATGCCTCGTCGCCGGTTGATTGAAATGACTGGCTCACCTCATAGGATTGCCCGCCATCTACAATATTCCCCTTAAAAAACTTTCCACCCCCACGACTTTCCTGTAAAACCGGTTGACCATTTTTATCCTGAAAACTCACTTCCCCTGTGCTTAGCAATACTTTGGCGTGTATATATTGAGTGTATAATTCTACGATATTACCTGATTCTTTTACTTCAAACTTTACTGGCGGCCGTTTTTTGTCTTCAATCATCAAACTTTTTTCCATCATAAAACTGTCCACCGGAGAAGCTGTTACCCGGATAATCTTGTCGGTAATGGCCTGTAATTTTACGAGGCGGGGCGAGTTTTTTCTTTTTTCCTTTACTGTAATCAGTACTCCATCAGGCAATTTGATATATCCTGTTGGTGGATTGAAAGCGGTAAAAATGAAAACTAAAAGGAAGGAAACCAGGGAGAGTCTGAGCCGGGCAGGTATCTTAAATAGCATAGCGTCGTTAAATTGTTCAGGCTGAAAAAGAGGTATTATCCGGGTACAACCTAAATGTTAAAGAATGCTGTAAAGGTAGACTGGGCAAGCAGTTTGGAGGGTATGGCTATGTTTCCAATTAAGGGTTCATTTGAACCGCTACCGTATAAAATGATAACAGGAAGGGGTGGTTTTGATAAGTGGGGGAACGATGTTGATTTTTTTGATAGAATAGTCTTTACTAGGATTTATTGGATGATAGGATGATAGGATTTTTAAATGCATATATCTTTTATTCTGTTTAACTGTTCTGTTATTGTCAATTCGAAATCCTATCATCCTGAAAACTTATAAATCTTAGTAAAGACAAATGACTGTCCGCAATCCTATCATCCTAGAATCTTATAAATCTTAGTTAAGATGAGGATTTTTTCTTCAAGGCTTCTTTTGCCTCCGGATGCTTTGTATTGTAAATCCGCTTATACTGCAAACTATTGGAGCCAAAATTAATGAGTAGTCCAACCGCCAAATTATATGCCTCCAGGTAATTTCTGCATTGGTTGAGGTTGTTGTCATTTAATTCAATGATGGCCTTTAGTTCTACCATAATTTTCTCCTCGACAAAAAAATCAACCCTTCTTGTGCCAATATCCTCTCCCTCATAAAAAATGACCATTTCCATTTCCCTGGCAAAATTCAAACCCCGTTTGCGCATTTCAATAGCCATTGCCCGCTGGTAAATCACTTCCTGGAAGCCATTGCCTAAAGTGGTATGCACTTTCATAGCACAGCCAATAATTTGGTGGGTTAATTCTTCGTATATCATAAGGACTAGGTTTTTGAGGATGAAATAATTGGGAGGGCATTCATCCGGTTGATTAAATATATTATTATAAATATATCTAATTTGGTTTTCAAATCCTAACTGTCTTGTAGGATTTATTGGATGAAAGGATAACGGATTTTTTTATACCCAATTCCTTTTGTGATTCAACTATTAACCGAAATCCTATCATCCTAAAACCTTACAAATCTCAGCAAAGAGAGAGTTCTCCACAATCCTATCATCCCAAAATCCTATAAATCCTGGTAAAGACAAATGGCTTTCCACAATCCTATCATCCTAAAATCCTATAAATCCTAGTAAAGACAATCCTAGTCCGCCTTCCGCTGATTCTGATATACTGAAGGATTCACATTAAATTCCGCCTTAAAGTATTTGGCAAAGTATTTAGGATTGTTGAAGCCAACCTGGTAAGCAATTTCTGCAATGCTTAACTGGCTTTTCTCCAACAGTTGAGCCGCCCTTTTTAAGCGGATGGAGCGTATAAACTCGATGGGTGCCTTTCCCGTAAGCGAATGTATCTTTTTATAGAGGCTTACCCGGCTCATGAATAGCTCCCGGCTCATATCTTCCACCGAAAAATCGGGTTCACCCAGGTTTTTCTCCACTATTTCCAATGCCCGTCGTATAAATTTTTCATCCAGGGAGGTGATGGTTATTTCCGAAGGATTCACTTCTATTTGCTTTTGAAAACGTTTACGCAGGATTTCCTGTTGTGCCAGCAGGTTCCTGATCCGGGATTGCAAAATTTCAAAGTTGAAAGGCTTACCCATATAATCATTGGCGCCGGTTTCGTACCCTTCCAACTGGTGCTCTTCGGCTGAGCGTGCCGTAAGTATAATGACGGGTATATGGGAAGTAAGAGTAGTGGTTTTTATTTTTTTACATAATTATATTCCGTTCATTTCGGGCATATTTACGTCGGTTACCACCAGGTCGGGTTGCTGCTGCTGCGCTTTGTTCCATCCATCCATTCCGTTGGGTGATTCTATAATATTATAAAATTCCCGCAGGTTGTCTTTGAGGTAGAAACGAAAATCCTCATTGTCTTCCACCAGTAATACGGTGGGCTTTTTTCCCTTGTGAACGGCACTTACAGCGGCCTGGCTGATTGCGCCTTCTTCGGAAATAGTGTTTTCAGCATCCGTTTCCAATAGCTCGGTATGATCAATAGATGGGCTGAAAATTTGAGCCGCTTCGTTTTGCTGCTGCTGCTCCAGGGGTAATAATATGATAAAGCAACTTCCATCATCGGGCACACTTTCTACCTTTATGGTCCCCCCATGCAAACGGACGAATTCTTTGGTGATGGAAAGCCCGATACCACTACCCTGGTTTACAATGCCACCGGGAGTATCCAGTTGAAAGAAATTTTCAAAAATTTTCTCTATCTTTTCCGGAGGTATTCCAATACCGGTATCCATAACCTGTATTTGTACCTGGTTAATCTTTTTGCCGCCGGGTAATTCAGTCACCACTTCACTTACTATTACGCTTACCTTACCCTGTTGCAACGTAAACTTAAATGCATTGGAAAGCAGGTTAAATAAAATCCTTTCCAGCTTGTCCTTATCAAAAACAGCCTCCAGTTCCGGAACAGTGGTTTGAAAAGAAAGTTGCACTTTTTTCTTTTCCGCAATGTCTGTAAAACAGGATACCGACTCTTTAATAAACTGAACGATATCTCCCTTTGATAAATTGAGTTTTACCTCCTGCACCTCCAGCTTCCTAAAATCGAGCAACTGGTTCACCATGTTGAGCAGCCTTTTGGCATTGCGTTGTATTAGTTGAAAATGCTGCCGTTGGACCGGCTCCTCCGTTTGTTTTATGATTTTATCAAGCGGCGTAATGATGAGCGATAAAGGTGTCCGGAACTCATGACTTACATTGGTGAAAAATTTAATCTTCATCATATCCAGTTCATGCATACGATTGGCTTCCTGCCGTTCGTGCTGTATTTCGTACTGTAATTTTGCCTTTTGTAATAATAAATACCGGGCAAACCATAGTATGCCGGCAATAAATAAAAAATAAAGTAAAAAAGCGAATGGCGTTTTCCAGAACGGTGGCAGTACTTTGATGTTTAGCAGTTTTACTTCCTTATTCCATACGCCACCGCCGTTAGAAGATCTTACCATGAAAGTATAACTACCCGGATCCAGATTTGTAAAAGTTACTTTCTGTACCTGGTCGTCCATTGTGAGCCAGGTTTTGTTGAATCCATCCAGTTTGTAGGCATATATATATTTCTCTGTGTTGCCAAAATTAAGATCCGCAAACTCAATGGATAATACATTTTCCCTGTGCTTAAGGGTTATATCTTTTGTTTGATCGACTGATTGACTTAACAGCACGCGGTTATTGATTGATTCGCCCACCGCAATGCTTTTATTAAATACCTGGAAATCTGTTAACACAAAATGTGGTGCTTTTTGATTAACGGTGATATTCTTTGGAAAAAAAACATTGAAACCATTAGCGCCTCCAAATATCAGTTCACCGGCGTTTGTCTTTAGGGCCGCGTTTTCATTGAACGCTTTGCCCTGCAGCCCATCTGATTCGTCGTAGTTTTTAGGAGATATGGAAACCTTACCGGATTGATCAATACTTACGGGTATATTGGAAAGCCCAGCTGCGGTGCTGATCCATAAATGATGCTGATCATCTTCCAGTATGTTCAGGATTGCGTTTGCAGGCAATCCGTCTTCGGCATGAAATGACTGAAAGGTTTTTTCTTTTTTGTTAAACACATTCAGGCCGTCAATCGTGCCTATCCATAGCAGGCCGCGGCTATCTTCCAGTATGCAAACAATATTATTATGGCTGATACTTTTAGCATCATTGGTGCTGTGTACATAATTGGTAAACCGGCCGTTTTTATAATTATAAACTGATACACCATAGGAGGTACCAATCCATAAATCCCCTTCCCTGTCTTCTGCAATGGCAGATATATAATTAGAAGGAATGGAATTTTGATCCTCAGCTCTATAGTGATGAAAAACATTTTTATCCCGGTCAAAAAGGTCAAGGCCACCGCTAAGTGTGCCAACCCATAAATTCATTTTAGCATCTTCAAATATCTCATAAATGCGATCATCACTGATTGAATTCGGATTGGCAGGATCATGCCGGTAATGAATAAAATGATTTCCCTCCATCCTGTCTAATCCCCCAAAATAAGTACCTATCCAAAGTTGCTGGTTATGATCGATGCAAAGGCTCACAATTACATCATTGCTCAGGCTGGAAGCATCTGCCGGGTTATGGTTGTACCGGATAAATTCAGCCTTCAGCCGGTCATAATATATTAGCCCGCCACCATTGGTTCCGATCCATAAATTACCTTTTGCATCCTCTGCAAAACGATTCACATCATCGTAAGGGAGGCTATTTTTATTGCCCGGAAGGTGCTTGTAGAGCGGAAATTTGATATTGTTCTCAAAATAATAACTGATTCCTTTTTTGTAGGTTCCTATCCAAATGATATCACTGTTATCTTTATAGCAGGTGCTGATACTGTTTTGACTAATACTCTTATCGTCATCTTCCCTGTTTAAAATATAATGAAGGGTATAATTGGTTTTATCCAGCACGTTAATTCCACCATGGTCTGTACTGATCCATATTTTACCTTTATTATCCTGCACCAGGCCTATTACATTGTTATTATTCAACCGGCAGTCACCCTGGTCCTTGTTGATCACCTTTAATTCACCGGTTGCCGGCTTATAGTTCAATACGCCCTTTGGATCGCCGTATGCGAAAATCCATAACTCATCCTCGGCATCAGCAAATAAACCAAAATTGAACGTTTCATTTTTAAAAAAGCCATTAACCGCCTTGAAAGAACCGAGTGCTTTATTGGTTGTGGCGGCTAATTTTTCAATTATTCCACTACCCTTTATTATCCAGGTATTCCCCGATGCATCCCTGGTAAAACCGGTTAATGGATCCGTACCAGGCAGAACATTATATATCAGTGAAGTGCTTTTATCTGTTGACTGATGTTTGTATAAACTGAGCTGGTTCATGAGGAACCAACAATCTCCCGCCTTGTCTTTTACTATATTGGTAATAGTAGTAGCCGGCAGTGATAACTTTTTCAAAGCTGCGTTTACATTATTATCAAATGTTTCGGTAGAAAGATTAAAAATGGTAAAGCCACCCCTTGTTTCTACCCATAAATTACCGCCGGGCCCCTCCATTATCCGCACTATAAAATCATCAATCAACGAAGTACTATCTCTCGCATTATGTTTAAATACTTTAATTTTATTCCCGTCATACCGGTTTAGTCCAGCCATGGTACCAAACCACATAAACCCTTTCCTGTCTTTATAAATAGCATTCACCTGGTTGTTGGATAAGCCTTTACTAATATCAATCCGGTTAAATTGATAGGGCATCGGCTGCCCCCAAATGAAAATGCATGGTAAAAGCAGGATAAAAAAAATCAGGAAACCTTTTTTTAGCATAAGCTGAGTTGGTCAAAATCCGTTACCGGTTATTTATTCAATGGCTAAAATTAAAGAATTCAAAACTACTAACGGCTATAAAAAGCTCATTTTACTATACCAGCAGCAGGCAATGCACCGTTTGATTTTGAAAAGAAGCATCGTTTTTACTGAATAGTAATGGCCGGCGAATGAGAAAATACAGGTGAGCCGCAAAAGGAAAAAGTCAACCCATATATTTTAAACCGGTTAAAGTAACAGGTTGCCGCCAACCTGGCCCGACATACAGATACATGATAAAAATCATATCTGAAACTGACAATATCCATAACCTGGTGTAAATAATATTTACATCTTTGTTTTGTAAAAACAGCAGCATGAAAAATTATTGTGAAACGGGGATACCAAGGGTACAATTGTATGTGAACGAAAACAAGGAATGGCAAAAAAAATTATCATCTCAAAGTAACGAATTACCCCGGCTGGAAGAAATGCTACAAGAGGTTTTAACCGTAGTTGACTTACCGGGCAAGGAAGTCATTAGTGGCGACCTGGCTTTACTGGACCAATTAAATAAGCAAAGACTACGAATGAAAGAATTAAATACGGAATTGGATATGCAGCAGTGGCGGTTAGAAAACGATACCTTACACAACCCGATACATGAGCTCCAGCTTTTATGTAAGCAGGATATTTTGCGGGAATGTATAAAAGAAGTAGAGAAAAGATATGCCGATTTAAAATGCAGTTTATTAAAATTTATACCATCAGTTTTATAAAGAAACGGGATGATAACCCATTTATTCAAATCACGTCCCAAAAATGTAGCGATTGGTTGTCTTTTTGTCATCCCTGCAGGAATAATTAGAAATGAAGTTGGCAGAACAGAAAAATGGTTTGCAAAATGAGACCGCAGGATTTGTAACAGGTAGTATCCCTATTTCCGGGGTACTGCAATGCAAACCTGGCATAGTTATTCCTGATGCCGGCCGCAGTATTAAAAATGCTGCGGCCTTTTAGAACATTTTGTAGCAGGCACTGACGTTAAAGGTGACGGGCCGTCACTCCGGATTGTGTATAAAGAATAAAATAAGAGTTTGCAATCGAATCTGCATTTAGGGTACCTTTTATATCAAAAACAATACAATGAGTCATCATAAAAAACCGGAACACCACATAAGGCCATACAAAATTGCCGCTCAAACAGCAGGATTGGTGGCCTGCATTTTTATTCTTTTTTTTGTACTGGGAAATGGTATTCCGGCGATATTAAAAAATGATGAAAACGAGCTGATTCCATTTATACCTTTCCTCATATTACCATTAGCCGGGTATCTTTTAAGCTGGTACAAGGAATTGGCAGGTGCATTACTATTAACCGGTGGCGGTTTTATCCTCCTCATTTTTTTTATGGTGAAAGGAGATGCTTCAATGGGGCTTTTATTTGGACTGCCTTTTATTTTTGCCGGCAGCCTGTTTCTGCTGCATATTAATAAACGGGTTCAATTAAAAAGCAAAATATAAAAGTATATTTCACTTCAATTAATTCCAGGTGATGGTTTATTAAAAGTCCGGACTTCAAATAACACCCAAACGATTATACAATTTTAAATACAATATTAAAAGTTGTACCATTTTCAGGATTACTGATACACTCTATTTGTCCATCCATTAATTCTACGTATTTACCTACAATGTGCAAACCAAGACCAGTCCCCTGTATATTGGTTACATTTTTACCCCTGAAAAACCGTTCAAATAAATGTTTATGATCTTCTTTGGAAATACCTATTCCATTATCGCTGATTGAAATGTGAACAACCAAATCGTTTACCCTCGATTGTACCGTGATTTTGCCTCCTTCCCTGGAGAATTTAATAGCATTGGATAACAGGTTGATCATGATATTTCGCAGCATCGAAGCATCCAGTTCCACTTCCTTATTTCCTTCATGTACAAAATCAATATGCTGACCGATTTTGGTAATCCCTTTTATTTCCTGCAACAAAACAGTGATCAATTCCTTTATATCAAACCTGGTGAAATGGGTGGTAATTTTCCCTTCCTCAATTTTGCCAATTGATAAAAATTCATTGAGGATATCCGTTAAATTATTCACGGCTGATTTAATCCGGTTAATATGCTTATCCCGCTTTTCCTGCTCATCCTCTTTTACATATTTCGCCATCAGCGATGCAGATGAAAGGATAGTGCTTAATGGTGTTCGGAATTCATGAGATGCCATAGAAACAAACCTGCTTTTTAAATCGCCCAGTTCCTTTTCTTTTCCCAATGCTTTTGTTAATTCATTCTTTGATGCCTGCAACTGGTTTAATGTATCCCTTAACTGAACCGTTCTTAGCTCAACTTTCTGTTCCAGGTGCTCATTCAGCTCTTCTATTTTTAAATTAATGGAGGCCAGTTCCTTTTGCTGTTCCATTACCGAGTTTTCAATTTCCTTCCGCCTGGTGATATCACTTACAAAGGCAATCGCGAAATTCCCCTGTTCGGTTTTATAATTGCTTAAGCTAACCTCTACCGGAAACTCTTCGCCGGTTTTCTTTACACCAAATAAATCCATTCCAAGCCCCATCGGCCTTTTTTGAGGATTTGCAGTATAACCTTGCCTTTCGCTTACGTGTTGGTGATGAAAACGGGAGGGGATCAGCAATTCTATTTTATTTCCGATTAATTCTTTTGCATCCTTATAATTAAACTGGGATAATAAAAAATTGTTTGCCAGCACAATTTCCCCCAATTGATTTACTACCAAAATACCCAGTGATGCATATTGAAAAAGGGCCTCAAATTTTTCTTTCTCCTTTATTAGTTCGTTTTCCGGTGTGGACATTATTATTAAGACTTTACTATAAAATTAAAGGATCTGATTCTTTCCGGCGAAAACATTTAAAAACCGTTGCTAACCCTATTTCCTTATCCCAAAACTGTTGCAGATCGTTGTTAACTGAATTTGAAACGGGTATAAAAAAATATCCCGCTAATTCATTTGATGCAGAAACGGTGACAAGCAATCAACATATCACCTGGAAGTGTGCTGCTATGTTCCAATGGCAAATTACAAACGGACAAGGTTCTTTTATATTTACGCGTAACAACGCCTGGTCAACAAAAGTAAAGTGTACCATGAAGGTTAGGTGCATACCTCTTAGTTCTTCGCAAATACAAGTGAAACTGAATTAATACAATACCGCAACCCGGTTGGCTTTGGTCCGTCTTCAAATACATGACCTAAATGAGCCCCGCAACGGCTGCAGGTTACTTTTGTACGATCCATATTGTAACTACTATCTTCTTCGTCTACAATACTGGCTTTACTGACCGGCTTCCAAAAGCTTGGCCAACCGGTGCCACTGTCAAATTTAGTAGCAGAACTAAAAAGCTGCTGGTTGCAACATACGCAACTGTACACCCCCTTTTCATGGTTATTCCAGTACTTGCCGGAAAACGCCCGCTCAGTACCCTCCTTCCTCGTTACCTGGTAAGCCTCCGGACTCAGTAGCTTCTTCCATTCAGCATCTGATTTTGTTACAGTAAAATGATGCCCCTGCGAAAACCCGGCAAACGTAATACCTGATAAAATGATTGAAATAATAAATGACTTGCGCATAATCTGTAGAATAAAATTGTAATTAAAGATGCAAAAAATTACGAGAGAAGTAAAAATAAAGTTCTAAGCGGTACAATTTTTTAACATATTCAACAAAACGGTTTTTGCTTTGTATTTTTATAACACTAAATATTTTTACAATGGGAATTTGGAACCAGGTTGCGCAATATTTATATTTGAAAAAAAAAGATCCAAATACGCCAAATACGCAGTTTGTAAAATATATGCATGGCATAAACCGGATCTCTATCCTGCTTTTCCTGGCAGGTATGATTATATTGGCAGTGAAACTTTTAAGGAGATGATGAGATGAGTAATGAATAATGAGTGATGAATATTTGCTAAAATCTTTGCAAAATTTCCGCATCTTCAATAAATCACCTTATTCATTATTCATTATTGATCATTCATCACTCATTTTTTCACATAGTCAACAATACTTTTAGCGGCATTGGCGGATGCATTGCCACCCAGGCTGAGCAAATTCCTCAGTGCCAAGTAATCTTCCTGTATTGCCCGCTGTTTTACCGGATCTGTTAATAATTTTTGCAATTCAATTGTTAGGTTGTTTACAGTCAAGTCATCCTGTATCAGTTCTTTCACTACCTCCTTGTCCATTACGAGGTTGACCAGGCAAATGTACTTTATCTTAACCAGCATTTTGGCTATCCGAAACGAAACCGCGTTCCCCTTATAACATACCACTTCCGGAACCCCAAATAAGGCGGTTTCCAAAGTTGCCGTGCCGCTGGTTACCAATGCAGCTTTTGACTCACTGAGCAAATGATACGTTTTATTCAATACAGCCGACACATTCTGGTAAGGGGCTAATAATTCATCATAAAAATCGTCTTCAATACCTGGTGCCTTTGCTACTACAAAATGAAAGGTCTCGAAATTTGAAGCAACCTGTAACATTACAGGTAACTTTTTTAATATCTCCTGTTTCCTGCTGCCAGGTAACAGGGCCACTATCGGGGCACTGTTTCCCGTAAACAATGGTGTATTCCCTTTTGTGCCTGCGCCTCCCAATTTCAATGCATTGAATTGGTTTCGGAATTCATCTATTACCTGCACCAGCGGGTGCCCTACATATTCTACTTCAAAATCCCATTTTTTATAGAAGGATTTTTCGAAGGGCAAAATAACGAGCATTTTGTCGACGTTCTTTTTTATTCCCTTTACCCTGCTCTCCTTCCAGGCCCACACCTGGGGAGAAATATAATAAATCACCTTATAACCTTGTAATTTTGCCCATTCAGCTATTCTTAAATTGAATCCCGGGTAGTCGATCAACACCAGCACGTCGGGCTGGTAGCTCGTTATATCTTTTTTGCAGGAAGAAAGGTTTTTCAGTATTGTCCGAAGATTTCTAATTACTTCAATAAACCCCATAAATGCCAGTTCCCGGTAGTGTTTCACAAGCACAGCACCGGCAGCCTCCATTTTCTCGCCGCCCCAGCAACGCATCTGGGCTTCTTTATCCAGTTGCTTTAGTTCTTTAATAAGGTTACTGCCATGCAGATCACCGCTTGCCTCGCCGGCTATGATATAATACTTCATTGGTGTAGATAATGTTGCAATTTACCAGTTTAAAAACAGCTTAAACAAATACCCGCAAAAAAGCCACCCCATTATTGGGATGGCCATGTTTAACACCTGAATTTGACCGCCTTAAAAAACACCTGCTTTTCTAATAAAAAATATTGGTTTCAGAAATCGCTATAACTATTTTATTATTGTTCCATACTTTTATTACTGATTTTCTTTTCCCTGCGTAACGCTTTTAGCTTTCCCATTTGTTCATCGCTCAACACTTGTTGCAAATTATTTAAGCCGTCTTGTTGAATTTCTTTTAGTTTTTCCTTTTTCTGATCACCAGATAATGATGCATTATTTAAAACAAACTCTTTCTTTGCCTTATTAGCCAATTGGATTTCCCTCATTTTCCGCTTTTCGTCAGCCGTTAAATTTAGTTCTTTAAACATATTCCCATTTCCTTCTTTTCTACCCGATTCATACCTGCTGTTTTTGTTATCACTACTGGCTATTCTTCCGGAATCGTCGTTTGCAATGGCTTTCCTTTGAACCTGAGCTGACGTGCAAAGAACTAAAAGGGAAAAACCTAAAAATGCAGTTATTTTTTTCATAATTTTTGTATGGCGATAGATGCGATTGAGAAGGGAAAGTTTAATTCGAAAAAAAATAATGGTGCAAAAAATCATTTGCCGATGTTAACTTCTATGGTTAGTAAACCTATTGCGATTCCCCTTTAACCAAAATTTACCCTCCAGCCCTTCAAAGGGACCGTGAAAGCAGCTCATGTAAATGTTGAAAGATATTTAAAGCAGACCGGCGGGGCCTTAACATGTAACATACATCATGTTTTCGGAGGACAGCCATTTCCTCAAAAACCTGCTCAATGTTTATCCACGCTTTTATGAGTGGTAAGTATTTATTTTTCTATACCCAATATATTTGCCCCGGGTTTTGTATTTCAACGACCGGGTGTTAAAAACCTGAATCAACACTTTGTATCCATTGCGTTAGTAAACATTAATTTGTAAATTCGTAAATCCTCTCTCAGTGAAATATAAATCCTCCCCGCTGTTAATGATACTTCCTTAATATATTAAGCTATACACTTATAAGTTCAATGATAAAATATATTCTAAATAATCCAAAAATAAAATATAATAAAAACACATACGTAATTTAAAGAAAGTATTCCGAGGAAAGCGGTGTGTTTACCGTAAAACACATTGTAACGGGCACCAAAAGTTCGCCTATAACAAAAAAATTTAAGAAGAAAAAAAATTGGTACGGAAAAATACTATTAGATTTGCAACAGTTTAATACGCAACTATTGATATATGGACTGTAAAGAAATGCCGGATACATTGGGGTTTATGATTGTACATACGGGTAAATTACTGTTGAAAACAATTAATGGTACTTTCTCAACACTCACAAAAGAAATTACCTTTGAGCAAATGGGAGTATTATATTATATATCCCGTAGCAAGAACAAAGAGATGATTCAGCAGGATATTGCTGAAGTGATGGATAAAACCAAATCGGCTATTTTGAGATCCATTGACATTTTGGAAGAAAAGGGTTTTGTAAAAAGATTACCGGTGGCAGGTGACAGGAGGAAAAACGTAATTGAACTTACCAGTAGTGGCAAAGCGGTTATTGAAAAAATGCATGTAAATTTCCTGGAACGTGACCAGATTTTAAAACAGGGAATTGATCAGCAGGAACTGGAAACTTGTATGCATGTTTTATCAAAAATTCAACAAAAATGCAAGTAATTAAATACCTGAGTTATTAAAAATATTATAATTTACTTTAGTTAATTATATCAATTTTCAATAAGCATAAGCTAAAGGAAACAATTTAAAACAAAGCGATGAGTAATAAAACACTGATTGACAAGGTAATGGCCTTCAAAACCGTTGACAAATTGAAAGCAGCGGATATCTATCCATTTTTCCGGCCGCTGGAATCTGACCAGGATACAGAGGTTATTATTGATGGTAAAAGAGTTTTAATGTTTGGTTCAAACAGTTATCTCGGACTCACCAATCATCCGGATGTAAAGGAAGCTGCAAAAAAAGCAATTGACAAATACGGAAGCGGTTGTGCTGGTTCAAGGTTTTTAAATGGCACACTTGATTTGCATCTTGAATTGGAGGAAGCCCTGGCCCAGTTTGTAGGTAAAGAATCTGCACTGGTTTTTAGTACCGGTTACCAGGTAAACCTTGGTGTCATTTCCGCCCTGGGTGGCAGAAATGATTTTTTATTTTCTGATGAACTCAATCATGCCTGCATTATTGATGGAGCCCGTTTATCATTTTCGAAATTGTATAAATACGGGCATGCTGACATGGCGCATCTTGAAAAACTATTGGCAAGTGTACCTATGGAGGCATTTAAGATAATAGCTACCGATGGCATTTTCAGCATGGAAGGCGATATCACTAAACTAAATGAAATAACTGCCCTCGCTAAAAAATATAATGCAGCAGTTTTTGTTGATGATGCACATTCGTTAGGAGTACTCGGGCCGCAGGGACAAGGTACCGCAGCTCATTTTAACATTACCCATAAAGTAGATTTGATAATGGGCACCTTTAGTAAATCGCTTGCATCTATTGGAGGATTTATTGCCGCAGACAAACATGTAATTGAATATTTAAAGCACCATGCCCGTTCGCTGATGTTCAGTGCCAGTATATCACCTGCAGCTACTGCCAGTGCTTTGGCTGCTCTTAATGTATTGAAAGAAGAACCTCAAAGAATAGAAAAACTCTGGAACAATACGCATTATGCATTGGATGCTTTTGCAAAAGCAGGATTCGATATTGGAGCTACTGAATCACCAATCATTCCAATTTTTGTAAGAGATAACGAAAAGACCTTTTTAATGGCGAAAATGTTAATGGATGAGGGCATTTTTGTAAATCCGGTAGTGTCCCCCGCAGTTAACAGCGACTCTTCTATGATTCGTTTTTCGTTAATGGCAACCCACTCGTTTAAACAAATTGATTATGCAGTTGAAAAAATAAAAAAAGTTTCCTTCAAACTAAAAGTTCCGCAGGCAAATAAAGAAAGAGCATGATAGCAATTAAGCAGGTAACAACGAAAGCGGAGCTGGCATCCTTTATCGATTTTCCGCATGAGTTGTTTGAAGGTGACAAAAATTATGTACCGGAATTACACATTGCCCAAAGGGATGTATTAACACCTGGCAAGCATCCTTTTCACAACCATTCAACTATACAGCCTTTCCTGGCAATAGATAATGGTAAAATAAAAGGAAGGATTGCAGCAATTCTTAATAATAACCACAATGCCTTCAGTAACAGGAATGATGGCTTTTTTGGGTTCTTTGACTTATACAACGATTCGGAAGTAGCAGAAAAACTAATAGCTGAGGCAAAGAAATGGTTACTAAGTAAAGGGGTGAATACAATGACCGGGCCGGTGAACCCCTCTACCAATGACCCTTCCGGTTTATTGATTGAAGGCTTTGATTCGCCGCCTGTGGCTATGATGACATATAACAAACCTTACTATCACGAGCTGTTAACAGCAAATGGGTTTGTCAAAAAATTTGATCTGCTGGCTTACAACCTGCCAACGAATGTGGTGGATAAAAGAACGGTACAACTAAAAGAAGCATTGCGCAAACGTTTTGAAGACAGGAATATAGTGGTTCGGAAAATCAATATGAAAAACTTCAGGACGGAGGTAGAAAACATATTAACCATTTACAATTCGGCCTGGCAGGAAAATACGGGATTTGTGCCTATGACGGATGATGAATTTAAATATTTAGCCAAAGACCTGAAGATGGTGCTCGACAAAGATTTTTGTATGGTTGCTGAAAAAAACGGACAAATAATAGGATTTGCACTGGCTATACCCGATATCAACCAGGTATTGATTAAAATTAAAAGGGGCCGTTTACTCCCCACCGGAATCTTTAAATTATTACTTGGACTGAAGAAGATAAACTATGTGAGAGTAATTGCTTTAGGCGTAAAAGAAGAATATAGAAAGGCTGGTGTAGAGGCTTATTTCTATGCTGAAATAATTGAACAGGCAATCAACAAAAAAATTAAAGGTGGGGAAGCTTCATGGATATTGGAAAACAATGAAATGATGAATAAAGGATTAAGAAATCTGAATGCGACCGTTTATAAGCGCTATAGGATTTTTGAAAAGTCAATATGAGCGAAAAGGTACTAATAACAGGTGCAAGTGGTTTTTTGGGTTACCACATTATTCATAGCTCGGTTGAAGCAGGGCTGGATGTATATGCGGCGGTGAGGAAGAACAGTAATATTGAGCATCTGAAAAATTTACCTATTCAATATCTTTTTCTTAACTACCAGGATGAAGAAGATATGGTGCGGCAAATGGCAGATCACCAGATTGACTATATCATTCATGCGGCAGGTGTTACCAAAGCAATCAGGCAGGAAATATATGATGAGGTAAATGCCGGCTTTACATTAAACCTGGCAAGGGCAGCGGAGAAACTGGGAAACGGGTTTAAAAAAATGGTTTTTATTAGCAGCCTTGCGGCAGTAGGTCCCTTGCCTGGTATAGAGAATAAAATCACCGAAGAAACTATACCCAACCCGGTAACTGCGTATGGCAGAAGTAAGTTGCTCGCTGAACAGCACCTGGCATCAATAGCGATACCAACTACTATATTGAGGCCAACGGCAATATATGGACCAAGAGACAAAGATATTTTTATAATGGTTAAAACAGTTAATAAAGGACTGGATCCATTTATCGGGAAATTTCTGCAGCAGTTGAGTTTTGTACATGTCAAAGACGTAGCCGACTTAGCCGTGAAATCGCTGTTTATAAATAACACGCCGGGCATTTATAACATTACAGATGGCAATATTTATACCCGGTACCAATTTTCAGATATAACAAAAAGCATCTTAAATAAGAAAGCCTTCAGGTTTCATATACCAATGCCACTGGTTAAATTCCTCGCTCTCTTTTTAGAAACTACCAATGGACTGCTTAAAAAGCCATCAGTGATCAACCGGGAGAAGCTTCATGAACTGGCTGCGAAAAACTGGATCTGTGATATCAGTAAAGCAAAAAAAGAATTGGCATACTCTCCAAAATTTGATTTGCAATCCGGATTAGAAGATTCAATCGCCTGGTATATAAAGAAAAAATGGTTGTAATGACAAGTCGAAAAATTATTAATTAAAACATAATATATGAAACAACACATAACTCCGGCTGAAGGACGACTAGGTATCCTGATTCCGGGTTTGGGAGCCGTAGCTACTACATTTATTGCAGGCGTAGAAGCGGTAAAAAAAGGAATAGCCAAACCAATTGGCTCGCTTACGCAGATGGGTAATATCCGCCTGGGTAAAAGAACAGAAAACAGGTTTCCCAAAATCAATGAATTTGTACCCCTGGCAAACCTGAATGATATCGCCTTTGGCGGATGGGATATTTATGAAGACAATGTGTATGAAGCGGCATTGAATGCAAAAGTGCTTGATCTTCCGTTGCTCGAATCCATCAGGCCCCAGCTAGAGGCTATCAAGCCAATGAAAGCAGTATTTGATCGCTCCTATGTTTCAAACCTGGATGGCGTAAATGTAAAAACGGGCGCTACCAAATACGACCTTGCAATGCAGGTGATAGAAGATATTGAAAATTTTAAGATTGCAAATAATTGTAACCGGGTGGTAATTGTTTGGTGCGGCAGTACAGAAAAATATATTGAATCTACTGATATCCATAGCAGCATAGAAAAGTTTGAGGCAGCATTAAAAAACAATGAGAACCTGATAGCCCCAAGTATGATCTATGCATACGCAGCCATTAAAAGCGGTGTGCCGTTTGCAAATGGAGCGCCTAATTTAACCTGCGATATTCCGGCATTGATAGAACTGGCGAAAGAAACACAAACCCCGATAGGTGGTAAAGATTTCAAAACCGGGCAAACATTGATGAAAACAATTTTAGCACCCGGTTTACACGCAAGGGCGCTGGGTGTTAGCGGATGGTTTTCTACCAATATATTGGGAAACAGGGATGGTTATGTACTCGATCACCCGGATAATTTTAAAACGAAAGAGGTTTCCAAGCTTAGTGTACTGGATGAAATATTCAGACCGGAACTGAATCCTGAATTATATGGTGAAATGTATCACAAAGTAAGGATCAATTATTATCCTCCGCGTGGAGACAATAAAGAAAGTTGGGATAATATTGACATCTTCGGATGGCTGGGGTATTCTATGCAGATTAAAATAAATTTCCTTTGCAGGGATTCAATTTTAGCAGCCCCCATTGTTCTGGATCTTGCTTTATTACTCGACCTGGCAAAACGTTCAGACATGAGTGGTATCCAGGAGTGGTTATCATTTTACTTTAAATCACCCCAAACGCTGGAGGGATTAAGCCCTGAACATGATATATTCAAACAGTTGATGAAGATGCAGAATACTTTGCGTCATTTAATGGGGGAAGATTTAATAACACACCTGGGATTGGATTATTACCAGGAGTTGGTTGAAACGTTATGATAAAATTCCATACACTGGTTGCATCCGTAATGGGGATAGGTTACGTAGGTAAAGGAGGAGGAACGGTAGCAGCAATCATGTATTGTATCACCTGGTTTTTACTGCCTGCCGGTTTTGTTAATAGCTACTGGCAGGTAGTTACAACCATATTGATCATCATTTTAGGAACATGGAGTTCAAATGTGGCAGATGGCATTTGGGGAAAAGATAATAGTAAAGTAGTTATTGACGAAGTAGCAGGAATGGCGATCACACTATTGTTCGTACCTCAGAATATTTGGTATGTATTACTCAGTTTGGTTGCATTCAGATTCTTTGATATTGTAAAACCACTTGGGGTAAGAAGAGCAGAAGATTTACCAAAAGGTTGGGGCGTGATGGCGGATGATGTGCTGGCAGGAATTTATGCACTGGCAGTTATCCAGGTTTGGCTATTCATCGCAAATAAATCCGGCTTACATGAAAACGTTTTTTAAAGCTAATGTTGCTTCTCTCACTGCAAGTTTTTGTGATTACCTGGTCACGATCATTTTAAAACAATATCTTTTTTTTGATGCTGTAGTAGCCAGCATATTGGGTACAGTGTTTGGAGGTATTATCAATTTTTTGATCGGCAGATTTTGGGTATTCAGGTCAAGAAATGGCTCCATTTTACACCAGGGTAAAAGATACCTGCTTACCTGGACAGGAAATTTGATTTTAAATGCTTTGGGAGTTTATTTGCTAATTCGAATAGGCGGGGTTCATTACCTGGTTGCAAAAGTTGCCACTTCCATTACGGTTGCTGTTGCCTATAACTACCCTATTCAAAAAAAGTATGTTTTTAAAAATATTGATAGTAATGAAAAGGTTTAAGATATTATTGTGGGGTACATTTTTATTTACGCTGACCGGGTTTAGCTTTTTAGCAAATGCCCAAACAGTGGTAAAGGGATTTGTAAAGGATGCGGTAACCATGAAGCCAATCCAGTTTGTAAGTATTTATTTTGAGGGAGGTAAGGGCGTAACCACAGGTGAAGACGGCAGTTACTCTATTGTAACATATCGTGAGAAGCTTAGTCAACTGAATTTCTCATTTACCGGCTATAAAAAAATAAGCAGGAAGATTACTCCCGGAAAGGAGCAGACTGTTAACATAGAGCTTGAATTGGCGGAATCGCTGAAAGAAGTGGTTGTAAAAACAAGAAGAAGGGGAAAATACAAAAACCGGGATAACCCGGCAGTGGAATTAATAGACCTGGTAATTGAAAACAAGGATAAAAACAGGGTTAAAGCATACGATTATGTTCAATACCAGCAATATGAAAAGCTGTCGCTTTCGCTTACCAATAAGCCGGAAAAGCTCATCAAAAACAGGCTCTTCAGAAATTACAAATTCATACTTGAAAATATAGACACTACTACTATAGAAGGAAAATCACTATTGCCAATTTACCTGGAAGAAAAACTATCTAACCGGTTTTACAGGAAAAATCCCGAAAAGGATAAAAGTGTTCTATTGGGTGAGAAAAAAGTAAACTATGGTGATTTTTTGGATGATAACGGTATCAGTCAATATTTGAAAAGATTGTATGCAGACATCAATATCTATGATAACAATGTAAACATATTGACCACCCAGTTTTTAAGCCCGATAGCTGATATGGGGCCCAATTTTTACCGCTACTATATCAGGGATACGGTTGAACTGGAAGGTATTAAACTGGTGAAACTGTATTTTACCCCCCGCAATCCGGAAGACCTGCTTTTCAGGGGTACGATGTTTATTACATTGGATGGAAAATACAGCGTACAAAAAATAAGTATGACCATCAGCAAAAATGCCAATTTAAACTGGACGAGAGAATTAAGGATAAACCAGGATTTTGAAAAAGCTCCCGATGGACGTTTTCATGTTATTAAAAGTAGTATGCTGGCAGAGTTTGCGCTTACCAGGAATGCTTCCGGCGGGGTAATGGGGGAAAGAACAGTGTCGTTCAAAAATTTTTTAACTGATTTGCCTGCACCGGACAGCATTTACAATGCGAAGGACTTTGTGGATAAAAGCAAACCAACAGCTTCCACAGATAGTTTTTGGGTGGCAGAGAGACATAGCCCCTTAACGATGGTGGAAACAAAAGCATACTATAATATCGATAGCCTCCGGAACATGAAGTCATTTAAAAGATTTGGAGAAATTGTGACACTTGTTTTTTCCGGTTATAAATCTTTTGGTGCATGGGAATTAGGTAATACGAATACCTTTTATAGTTTTAACCCGGTAGAAGGATTTAAGTTAAAAGTTGGAGGCAGAACCACTCCAAAATTCAGCAATTTCATATATTTCGATCATTATATTGCCTACGGCTTTAAAGATAAAAAACCAAAATACCTTGCAGCAGTTACTTATTCTTTCAATCATAAATCCATCTATTCCTTTCCGCTTAATTATTTAAAGTTAAGCTACCAGTATGATACCAAAATACCGGGCCAGGAACTATTATTTGTACAGGAAGATAATTTTTTACTATCGTTCAAAAGAGGGAATAATAATAAATGGTTGTATAATAATTACCTGAAAGCGGAGTATGTAAGAGAATTTGGAAAAAATATCACACACACCTTTGCTTTCAAAAACTGGAAACAAACTCCTGCCGGAGATATTACCTATCAAAAAGCTAATGACAATTCTCTTGTAAACAATGTAACCACGTCTGAGGTTTCAGCGGAACTCAGGTGGGCGCCCAACGAACAATTTTACCAGGGAAAAAATTTCCGTATCCCCATCATCAACAAATATCCTGTAATTAAACTCCGGTTTATCGCCGGGATCAAAGGATTAATGAAAGGTGAATACAACTATCAGAATATAAATGCCAGCATAGATAAGCGTTACTATCTATCGCAATTGGGTTATGCTGATATATTGTTTGAAGGCGGTTATATTTTTGGCAAAGTACCATTTCCTTTATTGACGGTGCACAGGGCCAATCAAACCTATGCTTACCAGATATATTCTTATAACCTGATGAATTTTATGGAGTTTGTTAGTGATAAATATGCAGCGGCCAATTTTGATTTTTACTTCAATGGATTTTTCCTTAATAAAATCCCGTTGATCAAAAAATTGAAATTACGCGAAGTGGCCAGTTTTAAAATACTGTTTGGCGGCGTACGGGATGAAAATGACCCCGCCAAAACACAGGATCTTTTTAAATTCCCGACAGATGGTGTTATCGGTAAACAAACGACCTTTGCATTAAATAGTAAACCATATATAGAAATGAGCGTTGGTATAGCCAATCTTTTCAAGCTATTAAGGGTTGATCTGGTAAAAAGACTGACTTACCTGGAAAATCCGGGTATCTCTACCTGGGGGATCCGAACAAAAGTAAGGTTCGATTTTTAATCTTAAATAATTATACAATGGCAAATGAATTAGTTAGAGACCGGCTTCAAAAAATAATCTACACCATTATTAATCC
This sequence comes from Ferruginibacter sp., assembly GCA_031424955.1. Taxonomy (GTDB): domain Bacteria; phylum Bacteroidota; class Bacteroidia; order Chitinophagales; family Chitinophagaceae; genus Ferruginibacter. Next base: position 53,946 of record JANPIJ010000054.1, read on the forward strand.
ATTGGTGAAATGGTTGATTAAACTTGGCTTTACGCCCAACTTAGTTACCATCACGGGGTTGTTTTTAAATATCGGGGTATCCATTATTTTTATTATGGGTGCCGAAGAAGGCAACCGCGGCGACCTGTCGTATGTAGGTTGGGCAGGTGCATTGATATTATTTGCAGGGTTGTTTGACATGCTGGATGGACAGGTGGCCAGGATAGGGAATATGAGTTCCACCTTCGGGGCATTGTTCGATTCTGTACTGGACAGGTACAGCGAACTGATTATGTTCTTAGGCATCTGTTATTACCTGGTGGCTCATCACTATTTTTTTAGTTCCCTGTTCGCATTTATAGCTTTAATTGGTTCGATGATGGTAAGTTATACAAGAGCAAGAAGCGAGGGACTGGGTATAGAAAACAAAGGTGGCCTGATGCAACGGCCTGAGCGGGTGGTATTAACGGGGTTGGCTGCATTGGCCTGCGGCATTGTTGGTAATTTTATTGGAGGTGATTTTAAATTCTTTATCCCCGGTACGTCTTACCAGCTTTTTGAAACTATGTCTATTTTCACTATGCCCATTACCATCATGGCGGTACTTACCAACATAACTGCGTTTAAGAGATTGGCTTCGGCAAAAAAAGCATTAGACGAAAGGGATAAAAAATAGCAGGTATGCTTAGCAAAAAGTTATTGATAATTGGCATTATTGTTACCGGAATATTATTACCTGGCCTGGCGCAGGAAAAAAAATTCCCCGTTCCAACAGGTAATAGCAAACAATTATTTTACCTGCAGCGTACGTCCAATACCAATACGATTGTATATGAGCTAAATTATAAAAACGGCGTCATTGACAAGGAGAATCCAGTGCAGGGATTTTGGATCAGGTACCAGGAAAGGGGCCAAAGAGAAGAGTTGAGCTATATACAGAGAAAATTTGCATATGGGCTCAAAACAAAAAAACTTTCAGAAAACCAGTACGAGATAAGTTTTGTATCTTATAAAAAATACAAGATGTATCTAAGGCTGGGTTCAGATAATAAATTTTATGTGTATACCGATATCAACCGTAAATCTGCCATACTTACCAGCATATTTATAAAAATAAACGGGGGGTCGTTTTGGTCACCCAATATTGAATACGTTGAAATATCCGGAATAGAACCCAACAGCCATTCTGTTGTGAAGGAAAGATTAAAAATCTGATGTAGCTGAATTAACACTTATAACAAATGAAAAAAAATTACATCTCTAATTCGGAAGATTCCATACAGTTGTTTAAAAACAACCTGATGAACAGCTTATCAAAAGTTCATTTTACAGTGCCGTTGTATATATTTATTCCTGCCATAATATTTTTTTCTTACAAAGCGTTTGCAGGAGGAATAAATGCTACTGCGTTTGCACTATATTTTTTAGGCGGCTTAATCATTTGGACCATTACCGAATATGTTCTTCACCGTTTCATATTTCATTATCATCCCACTTCTGAATTTGGAAAGAAAATACATTTTATTTTTCATGGTGTCCACCACGATTATCCGAGAGATAAAAAAAGATTGGTAATGCCACCTTCTGCAAGTATCCCTTTAGCCACCTTGTTTTATTTCCTGTTTTCCCTGCTATTGGAGAACCAGTTCTTATTTGCATTTTTCCCCGGATTTTTATTGGGATACCTGGTGTACGATATGATGCATTACGCCATGCACCATCATAATTTTAAAAACCCGGTGTTAAAAAAAATCAAGCAGCATCATATGCTGCATCACTACCAGGATCCTACCAAAGGGTATGGCGTAAGTTCATCTTTGTGGGATATTATTTTAAAATCTGATTTTACAAGGCAAGCCAATAAAGATTAATGATCAAAGTAAAAGAGCGCATGTATTCCCGAAACAGTATTTTTATTGCACTCTTCGCATCTTTATTTTACCTCCTGTTCTCCTGGTTTTTAATTGGTGTTAGAACAGATCAGTTGGTGTTGACCGCCATCTTTAATATTTGTTTTTTTCTATCCCCGGTAGCCAGGAAATTCATTATCGGATTTTCCATCTTCATTGTGTATTGGATACTGTTTGATTATATGAAAGCCTTTCCAAATTACACATTCAATACTGTACACATACAGGATCTGTATAATGCGGAAAAATCGCTTTTTGGCATTGCATACCGGGACAGCATTATAACCCCCAATGAATACTGGCTGCAAAACGGCCGAACCTGGCTTGATATTTTATCCGGAATTTTTTATTTGTGCTGGATACCCGTGCCACTTGCGCTTGCAGCTTATCTTTTTTTTAAAGACAAGGAGTTGTTCCTGCATTTCTCCCTCACTTTTGTATTGGTTAATATGATAGGGTTTATTATTTATTACGCCTACCCTGCTGCCCCACCCTGGTATTATCAATTGCGAGGAGCTGATTTTATTCCGGGTACACTGGGCAATACAGCCGGGCTTCATAAGTTTGATGAATATTTTAATAGCAGGATATTTCACAGCTTGTATGAAAAAAGTTCCAATGTATTTGCAGCCATGCCTTCCTTACATTCTTCGTACCCATTGATTGTTTTATACTATGGCATAAAGAAAAAACTTGGCTGGATGAACGGAATATTTGTAGCAGTAATGCTCGGTATCTGGTTTGCTGCTGTGTACACCAGTCACCACTATATTCTGGATGTATTGGCAGGAATTGCCTGTGCGATAGCCGGTATTTTTATCTTTCAAAAAATATTATTGCGTAACACGGCTTTCAGCAGGTTTCTGAATTATTATAAGGCCGGTATTTAAATACTACATTATACTGGCATGCTGCGGGGAGCTGCTGTATGTATTGAAGATTACTTCCCGATTTTTCAGTTACCTTTATTACTGCATAAAAAAAACCGGCCACATAGGTGAACCGGTTTTTTTACGATTGCTTGCCAGCTAAATGGCACCATCGCTACAGTTTTTAATATTTAACTGTAGCAGTAATTGGCACTAAATAAGATGAACTATTAAATTTCAGTTTGCTGCCTGTCAGCGCTGATTACCTCAGGAACAACATCTCCCTGTATTTAGGTAATGTCCAGTATTCGTCATCTACCAACAGTTCCAGTTTATCCACATGATAACGAATTTCGTCAAAATGCTTTTCCTTGATATCATCACAATAGGCAATTGCTTTTTCCCTTGTGTCGGTAATTACGTTTGCCTTTTTTCTCGCCTCAATCATATCCCTTACGCTTGAACTCATCGCGTTGATATGATTGCTTATTTCTTCCAGGATATTCAATTGGTTGGTATAAGCAGTTGGAGGTAAACCGGCAGCCTTTAATCCATTGATATTCTCAATCAATACATTCTGGTATTTTACAGCTGATGGCAAAATAATCGACGTAGCCAACTCACCCATTGTCCTTGCTTCTATCTGCACTTTTTTAATGTATGCTTCCAGCATTATTTCATGACGTGCTTCCAGTTCTGCATGTGTGTAAATGTCGTTGGCTTCAAAAACACTCTTAGCCAAATCAGTTACGTAAGCATCCAAAGCCAGTGGAGTAGTTTTTACATTTGGTAAACCTCTTTTTTCTGCTTCATTTGCCCACTCTTCGCTATAACCATCACCTTCAAATAATACTGTCTTACTTTCAACAATGTACTTTTGAATTACGTGCATGATGGCTATTTCTTTCTTATCGCCACCTTCAATAAATGCATCCACATCCTTTTTAAACTGTTTTAATGTTTGCGCAACAATTGTATTTAAAACTGTCATGTTGATTGCACAGTTGGCAGCAGAACCTACCGCACGGAATTCAAATTTGTTACCGGTAAACGCAAATGGCGAAGTCCGGTTTCTGTCCGTGTTATCCAACATTAATTCCGGGATCGTTTTATGAATATCCAGCTTCAGCATGGCTTCATCCTGTTCATCAAATTTTCCACCCACACGGGTTTCTACCTGGTTTAAAACCTCTGTAAGATATTTACCAATGAATATAGAAATAATTGCCGGAGGAGCTTCGTTGGCGCCCAGGCGGTGATCGTTGCCTGCACTTGCAATGGATGCCCTTAATAAACCTGCATAATCATGAACCGCTTTAATGGTATTCACAAAAAAGGTTAAGAACATCAGGTTTGTTTTCGGCGTTTTGCCTGGTGCCAATAAATTAACACCTGTATCAGTTGCAATACTCCAGTTGTTGTGTTTACCGCTACCATTGATACCGGCAAATGGTTTTTCGTGGAGCAATACAATCAGTCCGTGACGCTTGGCTACACGGGTCATCACATCCATCAATAAAGTATTGTGATCTACCGCCAGGTTTGCTTCTTCAAAAATAGGAGCACACTCAAACTGGGAAGGAGCTACCTCATTGTGACGGGTGCGCAATGGAATACCCAGTTTGTAAGCTTCCGCTTCGTAGTCTCTCATGAAGGCATATATCCTTTCCGGTATCGCACCAAAATAATGATCTTCCAGTTGCTGTCCCTTGGCAGGTGCATGACCAAACACGGTGCGGCCTGTCATTACGATATCCGGGCGTGCATTGGCCATTGCAGCATCAATTACAAAATATTCCTGTTCCCATCCAAGGGTAGCCGTAACCTTAGAAACATTTTTATCAAAGTATTGAGCCACATCTACCGCAGCTTTATCAAGCGCAACAAGCGCTTTGATTAATGGAGTTTTTGCATCCAGTGATTCGCCGGTATAAGAAACAAAAATGGTAGGAACACATAACGTTTTTCCATTACCAATTTCCATAATAAATATAGGAGAAGAAGGATCCCAGGCAGTATAACCGCGGGCTTCAAAGGTTGCCCTCAGGCCGCCTGAAGGAAAAGAAGAAGCATCCGGTTCCTGCTGAATTAAAGCAGCCCCTTCAAATTCTTCAATAGGTGTACCATCTCCTTTTAAAGTAAAGAAAGAATCATGTTTTTCGGCAGACTGATCAGTTAAAGGTTGAAACCAGTGTGTGTAATGGGTAACGCCTTTACTTTCGGCCCATGCTTTTAAACCGTTCGCAATCTGGTTACCCATGCTGCGATCTATTTTTTTGCCCCCCCAGATGGAGGTAAATAAACTTTTGTACCCCTCATCAATCAAAAACTGTCGTGCAGTTTTAAGTGTAAAAACATTTTCGCCAAAAATTGCGGTGATTTTTGTAGAGGCTTTTACATTTACCTCCGAATTCGCCCGAAGGTTCTCAATTGCTTTAAAACGTAATGATTGCATTGCTTTTTATGTTTTAGATGCACAAAATACGGTAAAAATTTTCAATAATTGATCTATTAACAAAAATATTTCCAATTTTTAAGGCAAAACATTGAAAATTGTAAACATTAAATTTATTTAACATTCGTTAAAAAAGCTTGGTTTTTGAACAGGCTTCAATTTGATCCGCCTGGTAATAATAACATCTTTACTATTAATTTAATTGTTATTCCAGGTCTCCGGATGGAAGCTTAAAAATTGATATAATACATAGTAAAAGAAAATAAAACCTTTAGAAAAAGGAAAGGCAGCCCGCTGGCAGCAACCTTGATTATGGTATATTTTTACATCGTTCCACATTGCCCAATGGATATTCTTTCCCTGAACGGGGCTCCGGTTAAACACGGGATAGACCGTCGCCACAGAAGTTAAATCAAGATTCCCGGCTGGTCTCCCCAAAACTGTATCCCTTTATTTTTATCATTAAAAGAAGGATGCACTAATAAGGTTATCTGTTCATAAAAAACAATTCCTGCTCCGGATACAAGCCTCAATAAAATAATACCACCGTATTATTTTTACCCAAACATAATTAACTACAGGAAGACCGATCCAAAATAATAAACATTCATCTCTTCGTAAAAAAGAAATACAGGTTGTACTTTCGCACTTTCTTATACAATTATGGAAATAACCGTTACAACCGCAGAACAACTTCGGCTTACCGCTGATGAATTTGAATTGATACAACAAAAGCTGGGGCGCACCCCCAACTTTACTGAACTCTGTTGCTTTAGTGCCATGTGGAGCGAACATTGCAGTTATAAAAACTCTATCAAATGGCTGAAAACGCTGCCGCGGGATGGAAAAAAAATGCTCGTAAAAGCTGGTGAAGAAAATGCAGGCCTGATGGATATAGGTGACGGGTACGGCGTAGTGTTTAAAATTGAAAGCCATAACCACCCCAGCGCCATTGAGCCTTTCCAGGGGTCAGCTACCGGAGTTGGTGGTATTCACCGGGATATATTTACGATGGGTGCAAGACCAATCGCATCATTAAACTCCCTTCGTTTTGGCAATTTAACAGAAGCAAAAACCCAGCATTTACTGGCTGGCGTTGTGCATGGCATCGGACATTACGGCAATTGCTTTGGAGTGCCTACCGTAGGAGGAGAAATTTATTTTGAAGCATGTTATCATACCAATCCATTGGTAAATGCCATGAGTGTTGGCATTTTAAAAAACGGAGAAACCATATCCGCCACTGCGGAAGGAGCCGGTAACCCGGTTTTCTTTGTTGGGAGTGCTACGGGCAAGGACGGTATTGGCGGTGCCTCGTTTGCATCGGCTAATATTACAGCGGATAGTGCGGAAGACCTGCCGGCGGTGCAGGTTGGTGATCCCTTCCAGGAAAAAAAATTACTGGAAGCCTGTCTTGAAGTAATTAAAACAGGCGCTATAGTGGGGATGCAGGATATGGGTGCGGCAGGAATTATTTGCAGTACGGCGGAGATGAGTGCCAAAGGAAACTCAGGAATGAGGATTGATCTTGATAAGGTACCCATGCGTCAACAAAATATGAAAGCCTGGGAATTACTGTTAAGCGAAAGCCAGGAAAGAATGTTGATGGTAGTAGAAAAAGGAAGAGAAGCAGATGTTATAAAAGTATTTGATAAATGGGATCTTCCGTGCAGCGAAATTGGGGTGGTAACAGATAGTGGTTCTTTGGAATTTTACATGCACGGGGTATTGGAAGCTTCGCTTCCGGCTGTAGAATTGGTATTGGGTGGCGGTGCCCCTCAATATGAAAGAGAATATAGCAAACCTCAATATTTTGATCAGATAGCAGCATTTGATGCAGGTACCATTAAATTGCCTGAAGATTTAAAAGCGGTAGCGGAACAATTGATACAGATACCCAATATTGCGAGCAAACGTTGGATTTATACACAATACGATAGCATGGTAGGCGCCGGTACCGCCAGTACCAATGAACCAACCGACGCCGCCATTGTAATAGCAAAGCCCACCAATAAAGGACTTGCACTTACAACAGATTGTAACAGCCGCTATGTATTTGCAGACCCTTACAAAGGAGCAATGATTGCCGTAGCAGAAGCTGCAAGAAATATAGTATGCAGCGGTGGCCAGCCATTGGGTGTAACCAATTGCCTCAACTTTGGAAACCCTTACAACCCCGAAGTATATTACCAGTTTGTAAATGCCATTAAAGGTATGGGTGAAGCCTGCCTCAAATTCGATACGCCTGTTACCGGTGGTAATGTAAGTTTTTACAACCAGTCGCCCAACGGGCCGGTGTACCCCACTCCTACCATTGGCATGGTTGGTTTACTGGAAAATGTAGATCAAAAAATGACAATGGACTTTAAAACTCCCGGAGATGTTATTTATTTGATTGGACAAAGCAGGAATGATATTCATTCATCTGAATACCTGCATAAAATTCATGGAGTAGAATTTAGCCCGGCGCCGCATTTTGATTTGGAAGAAGAGTTCACCTTACAACGGATTATTGAAAGTTTGATCACTGATCATTTAATTGCCTCGGCTCATGATGTAAGTGAGGGCGGTTTATTTATTACATTAACAGAAAGTGGTTTCAATAGAAACCTCGGTTATGATATTTCATCTAACAAAGCCATCAACAAAGATGCATGGCTGTTTGGAGAGGCACAAAGCAGGGTGATTGTATCGGTTGATAAAGGATCAGCAGTAGCTTTTGAAGCAAAATTAACATCCTTCAATTTTCCATTTGAACAATTGGGATCAGTAACTGATGGTGCTGTTGTAATTGATGGTGAAAACTGGGATAGTATTGTGGAATGGGAAAACAAATACGATCATGCAATCGGCAATCTGTTAGCCGGGCATGAATCTGAGCAGGCATTGATAGCGTTGTAGCGATGGGTTTATCGTTTTATGCGCAACTATAAAATTTTAACGCCAACCATCAACTATCAACTATTTCAACCATGAACAAAAAGATCGCTATTATAGGCGGAGGGAATTTAGGAAGTGCTATTGCGGAAGGACTAATAAAGAGTAAATTTTGTAAGGCTGCGGATATTACGGTAACCAAAAGAAATACGGCTACCATAAAACACCTGGCCGATAAAGGCGTTAACATTACATCGGATAATGCCGCGGCGGTTCGTAGCAGCGAGTTAATCATACTGGCCATTAAACCTTTCCAGGTAAGTGATGTATTGAATGGGTTTAAAAAAGTGCTTACTCCAAAGCACCTGGTGGTTTCTGTAGTAACCGGAGTGTTGATGGACGAAATTGAAACAACTATTAAAAAGAAGTTACCTGTTTTCCGGGCAATGCCCAATACGGCTATTGCCATACAGGAAAGCATGACCTGTATTAGCTATTCCAACGCAACCGAAGCGCAGGTAAGTTTTGTAAAAGACCTGTTTACCAACCTTGGTAAGGTAGCGGTGATTGACGAAAAATTGATGGATGCGGCCACCGTGTTAGGCGCCTGTGGTACGGCCTTCGCGATGCGCTATATCCGGGCCAATATACAGGGTGGCATTGAGATAGGATTCGATTCAGCTACCGCTAATTTAATTGCAGCCCAAACTGTAAAAGGGGCAGCAGAATTATTACTGCAAAACGGCACTCACCCGGAACAGGAGATTGATAAGGTAACCACGCCTAAGGGCTGTACCATTGTTGGATTGAATGAGATGGAACACCAGGGATTCAGTTCTTCACTGATAAAAGGGATTGCAACCAGTTATAATAAAATTGTAAAGGGATAGCTTGAAATGAGTGATGAATGATGAGTAATGAGTAATGAATGGGGAGAGATTAATGACAGGAAATGAATATTATTAATCGTTTAATTGTTCAAATAATAGAATAACATCAAAGGGGTAATTCTTCATTCTCAAATCAATACCGTTTACTTAATGTAGTTGACGCCCAAAGAACAAAAAGCAAAAGTGAGTCCCGAAATCGGGATTGACATGACACAACGACGATGCCATGAAAAACTTAAGTCCGTAACAAAAAAAATCGCCAAGTAAACAACATTGATTCTTAATTGATCATTGATCGTTCATTACTCATTATTCATTACTCATCACTCATTATTCATTACTCATCATTCATTATTCATTCCCTACCTCGCTGCCCTCCGGTAAAAATAATATGCCAGCAACCCAAATATAATATTGGGTACCCATGCAGCAAGAAAGGGTGTAAAATTCCCCTTGGTAGCAAATACCAGGGAGAACCGGCCAAACAGGATATATAATACACTCAGTATAACACCAACAGCCAAATGAAATCCACTTCCTCCTCTTACCCGGCGGGAAGCAAGTGTAGCGCCAATCATTGATAAAATGACTACAGAAACCGGGATGGCATCACGGTTATACCTTTCTACCAGTAGCGAATTAATTCCTTCAGATCCCCTCATTTCTTCCTTCCTTATTAATTCTTTTAACTCAGGTGTAGGCAGGCGGTCTTTTAAATATTCATCCTTTCTTAAATCAATGGGTTTGAAATTATACGTCATCAGCAGCGTAGGGTGATGCTTTTGCCGCTCCTTATCCTTTGTAAAAAAACGCTCCATTACGCTATTCATCCGCCACTTTTTTGCTGCCGTATCCCATGCAATATTATCTGACCGCAGGTTATACTTCAATTGGTTATTCTCAAATTTTTGAATAAAGAAATTACTACCGGTTTTATTGCTGGTATCATAGTATTTAATCCCGGCATAGGAATTAGAATCCAGCCTGAAATAATAATTTTGTGGAAATGACCTGGAATCGGCGGGATTATAATAGTCGACATATTTGGCCTCGAATGTGCCCCAGATAGCATTGGCCCTCGGTAATACAAATTGATATACCAGCCACAGAATACCTGCTAAAAAAAGACTCCCAATCCAATATGGCAGCAGAAAGCGCCGGAAACTAACGCCAGCGCTTAAAATGGCGATAACTTCGGAACGTTCCGCCATTTTTGCCGTAAAAAATATAACCGCGATAAATACAAATAAGGGAAACAGCATGGCATCAATTCGCGGAACCAGGCCGAAATAATAATCCGTAATAATTTTACTGACAGGCAATTTAGATTTTACAAAATCATCTGTTTTCTCACTGATGTCTATCACCACCACAATTGCGGTAAATAATAATAAACAAAAGAAAAAAGTAGTCAGGTATTTCTTTAGTATGTAGCTATCAATTTTCTTCATGAAATTATATGCCGGCAAAACTAACCTAAAACGTGGAGCCGGAAAAATTGGGATTGCCTCCATCCACTAAAGAAGCGGGCGACAGGCCTATTAAAATTGTTAAACTTCACGCTTGAAGGTGTATGTCTTCAAACTCCGGGGCAGTCACCTAATTGTTACGGGCTATTCAATTATTTTAACTTCTGTTCTCCTGTTCATCTGCCTGCCTTCCTCATCATCATTTTCAGCAATGGGAACTGTCATTCCATATCCTTTTGAGGTAACCCGGCCCGGATCAATTCCTTTCGTTAATAAATAAGCCCTTACCGTATTTGCCCGGTTGGTTGATAAAATCATATTCGCTTCCGCCTTACCCACATTATCCGTATGTCCGCCAATCTCAATTCTTTCATCCTCTTTTCGTTTCAGGTATTCCACCAGGTCATCCAACACTGCGTAGGCCTCCGGTTTTAAGGTTGCCTTGCCCGATTCAAAAGTACAGTTGTCGAGTACAAAGGATTTCGGTGCTTCAAACTGGATTTCAACTTTAAACGGATTTTTATAAAACTGGTTGCCCTTTAAGGCAGGAATATCCAATACATTGTAACTGGTTGAATCATTAAATCCCAGGATAAAGATCTCATATTTATCACCGGCAGGCAGGCGCAATGAAAACGTTCCAAGTGAATCGCTTAAGCCCTGGTATTCCCGGTTATTGATTTTACTCCTGAAAATAACGATCTCATGATTGAGCATATTACCCGACTTGGCATCTGCAATAGAAACATCCACTGTCGCATCCTTTGGTAAATTCATAGGCTGAGTTCCCTGTGCGGAAATAAACAATGGCATAAAAAAAATTACCGCCAGGTAATAAAAATTTTTCATAGTTGGGTTATTTAAGTTCAAACTAAAGATAAAACTAAAAATCATGAATGCAATTTTCAATTATTGTGCCGTTAAGATGCTGGCATCGCCCCACGTTCAATGCTTTTCTTGACTGAAATAATTTTAAATTAAAAGAGACCAGTACTATAAAACAACAGCCACATAATCGGGAAATGTCAATTTTTCCCGATTGATCATTCATGAACTACAGCCGTTGCTGCAAACGAACTACCATCTCGTCTTTCCACCTTTTAAAGTCTCCGGCAACAATATGTTTTCTTGCCTCCGTTACCAGCCACAGGTAAAATGCCAGGTTATGAATACTGGCAATGGTAAGCCCCAGCATTTCCTTGGCCTTTATTAAATGGCGCAGGTATGCCTTGTTATAATAGTTACTCACTTCACATTCAAATCCGTCGTCAATAGGTGAAAAATCCCGTTCCCATTTTTTATTATCGATGTTAATTACTCCATTGGTTGTAAAAAGCATTGCATTGCGGCCATTGCGGGTGGGCATTACACAATCAAACATATCAATTCCCAGGGCTATACATTCCAGGATATTCCATGGTGTTCCCACGCCCATCAAATAACGCGGTTTTTCTACTGGTAGTATATCGCAACAATGGGCGGTAAAATCATACATCATTTCCATGGGCTCACCAACGCTCAAACCTCCTATAGCGTTTCCTGTAGCATTCTTTGAGGCAATGAATGCTGCTGAAGCGGAACGCAGGTCATTAAAAGTACTCCCCTGGACAATCGGAAATAAATTTTGCGTGTAACCGTACTTGTCGGGTGTTTCATTAAAATGTTTAAAACAACGGTCGAGCCAGCGATGCGTTAGTTCCATACTTTTTTTGGCATAATTATAATCGCTGGGATATGGTGGACATTCATCAAATGCCATGATGATGTCTCCGCCGATAACACGCTGAATATCCATTACTTTTTCAGGGGTAAACAAATGTTTGCTGCCATCAATATGTGACTGGAAGATAACACCTTCTTCATTTATCTTACGGTTATTAGCCAGTGAAAATACCTGGTAGCCGCCGCTGTCAGTCAATATGGGCCGGTCCCAACCCATGAATTGATGTAATCCGCCTGCGGCCTCCAGTGTCTCAAGGCCCGGCCTTAAAAACAAGTGGTAGGTATTGCCCAGGATAATCTGTGCCTTTACATCTTTGCGCAATTGTTGCTGTGTTACCGTTTTTACGCTGCCGGCAGTGCCCACCGGCATAAAGATGGGTGTGCTTATTTCGCCGTGATCAGTGGTTATTTTTCCTGCTCTTGCCTTTGTAAGGTTATCGGAATGTTGTAATTGAAATTGAAGTGCTGCCATAAAAAAATACCGCCTCTATAAACCAGGCGGGATGCAAAAATATTGTTTATTTAATTAAATCGATGCCAGGCATTAATCCCGCATTCTATAGGCTTTATCTGGGAAACTTTAGCCAGTGGCTCTGCCAATAAAGGAATGGAAGATATTTGAAATTGGAAGTCCATGATGACCGGATGAAAGTTGGTAGTGTTGACTGAAATCCTGCAGTCTTCGGGGTAGTTTCCAGGAGCTTTTGCAATTAAACTTACAGAAGGCTTATTTTTGCGGTCATGAACCTAACTAACCTTCTACTGCATTGGCATGGGATTATTTTTATATTATTATGCCTGGTCGCCTTTATTCAAATATTTTATTACCTTTTTTTCTTTGCGAGATTGGCTTTTTACAAGCCTGCCACCAAAACCAACCAACAAACCCATCCTGTTTCAGTGATCATTTGTGCAAGGGACGAAGCTGCCAACCTAGCTAAAAATCTTCCCGGTTCGCTGGTACAGGCCTATTCAACCACGCATGAGGTGATTGTAGTAAACGACAACTCATTTGATGATAGCAGGTATTTACTGGAGGAATTTGAGCGAAGTTTCAGGCAGTTGAAAGTGGTAGAATTAAAGCAGGAAGCCCAATTAATTCCCGGCAAAAAATTCCCGTTAAGCATCGGTATCAAAACGGCTAAACACGAGGTGGTATTGTTAACTGACGCTGATTGCGTACCAGCCAGTGAATGGTGGATTAATAAAATGCAGGAGACTTATGATGATGATACAGAAATTGTACTGGGTTATGGTCCATATCATAAAAAAAGCGGGTTGCTGAATAAACTGGTAAGATGGGAGACCTTTCACACCGCATTGCAATACTTTACCTATGCCCTGGCGGGCAAACCCTATATGGGCGTTGGAAGGAACCTGAGTTATAAGAAGACGATCTTTTTCCGTCATAAAGGCTTCTCTGCTTTTAACCATGTGGCAAGTGGCGATGATGATCTTTTTATAAATACTGCAGCTACCGAAAAAAATACAAAAATAAATATTGCGGAGGAGGCCTTTACACTTAGTGAACCGCCCGGTAGCTGGAGTCAGTGGATCAAGCAAAAGAGAAGACACTACAGTACTGCCAAATACTATCGCCCCATACATAAATTTTTGCTGGGGCTGTATTCCCTGTCGCATTTTTTATTTTACCCTTTATTGGCCGTTACCATTATTCTATTTAGCTGGCAATTGGCATTGCTGGTTTTCATACTGAGGTTTATGGTACAGGCATTTGTATTTTACCCTACTATGAAAAAGCTGAATGAAAAGGATCTTTATCCCCTCTTTTTATTTTTTGATCTGTGGATGTTTTTTTATTATTTCATTTTTGCAGCTACCTTGTTTAAAAAACCATCTGCAGGGTGGAAATAATTATTGGGGTGAAAGTGTAGTTTGATGTGACGATTAGATTTGTGAATGGTGAATGGTCAATGGTGAATACAGACCATTCATATTTTGCCCATTCACGATTGACCATTGACCATTCATTACTGACAATTCACGCTTAACTCAACACCGGATGATTGAACGATCAACATTTGGAAGCCCCTTTTACAAATAACAATACACTTTATTAAACGCATGGAAATATTACTCAAATACTTTACTGATTTTACTGAAACCCAATTGGCACAATATGCTGCATTGAAGGAATTGTATACCGATTGGAACGAAAAGATCAACGTAATTTCCCGAAAGGACATGGATAATTTTTATGAACATCATGTACTCCACTCCCTGGCCATTACCACCCAGTTTGAATTTTTACCAGGCACAGAAATAATGGATTTGGGCAGTGGTGGTGGATTCCCGGGTATTCCACTGGCCATTTTTTTTCCAAATACCCAATTTCACCTGGTAGACAGCATCAATAAAAAATTAAAAGTAGTAAATGAAGTAGCGGCGGTTATTGGATTACACAATATCAGTACCCAGCATTGCAGGGCAGAAGAAATTAAAAACCGGAAATTTGATGTAATAGTTTCAAGAGCGGTTGCTCCACTTAAAGATCTTTGGTGGTGGAGTAAACCACTATTGAAAAAGGGCAGCAAACCAAATGGGCTGATTTGCCTGAAAGGCGGCGATTTAACGAAGGAGATATTTGAGAGTAATTGTAAGCCCCGCATTTGGGAGATAGAAAAGATATTTGAGGGCCCCCATTTCAAAGACAAGTTTTTGTTACAGGTTGCCATCTAAAAAGTAAACAGTTTTGGCTATAATACCCACTTTAGGGTATTGCATCTTATTAAAATTTGGCCCAACTTTGCCAATATATGGATATATCAGTAGCAATAGTAGAAGACAACAATGATATTCGCAATGCGCTTGAACAAATTATAGACATGGCCGATGGGTATGCTTTAGCCGGTTCGTGTATAAATGGCGAGGAAGCCATTATTAATATCCCCCTTTTAAGACCAAGCATAGTACTAATGGATATTAACCTGGGCGGTATCAATGGCATTGAAGTAGTTAGGATATTAAAGGAAGAGATGCCTGACATCTTATTTATGATGTGTACCATTTATGAAGAAGATGAAAAGATTTTTGAGGCATTGAGTGCGGGTGCCAGTGGGTATGTACTTAAGAAAACAGCTCCCGACAAATTGCTGGATGCAATTAAAGAATTATACGAAGGCGGTGCACCAATGAGCAGCCAGATTGCACGTAAAGTGGTAACTACCTTTCAAAATAAGACCTCTTCTATCGCTTCACCCGATTCGCTGGGCATACTTTCAAGACGGGAAAAGGAAATTCTCGAAATGCTCTCTAAAGGACTATTATACAAAGAAATTGCCGACCAGTTATTTATCAGCCCGCAAACGGTAAGAAAACATGTGTATCATATCTACGAGAAGTTGCATGTAGGAAACAGGATTGAAGCAGTGAATAAATATTTCGGCAGATAAGAAAGACATTCATTAGCATAGGCACAATATAAAAAACCTCCGGTTCGCCGAAGGTTTTTTATTTATATGAATTTCCAGAACCAGCAATCCGTTTGTGGTGTGTTGCCAATTGGGAAATCGTGCGTATGCCCGGAGTTTACAAACCCGCATTTTTCGTAAAATTTTTGGGCTCTTATATTATGTTCCCAAACACCCAGCCAAACCACCTGGTAATTATTTTCAATGGCATACTGTATTGTAAAATCCATCAGTTGCTGCGCTACTCCTTTACCGTGAAATTCTTTTGATACATAAATTCTTTTTAGTTCCAGCGCCTTCCATTGCTTCATTTTCGGAAAATTGGCATAATCTTCCATAAAACGAAGGTATCCTACCGTGCTTCCTGCTGATTCAGCCAGGTAATAAAAATCATTTTCATTTTTTAACTCAGTCTGCACCTGCTGCAAATTAAAATACGCTTCAAGGAACGATTGCATATCCTCTTCCGTGCAGGTGCCGGTGAATGTATCGTAAAAGGTTTTTGCTGCAATTTCCGATAGCGTCTCAGCATCGGATAATGTTGCCCGCCTGATTATTATTTCCATATTGATTACCCGTTTGAAAGTAAAAGAACAATTTATTATTCACCAGGGAAATGAACACTTCCTTTTTTACAGGTTCCATAATTTATGACACCGGTCAGACGGGGACCGTCAGACCGGTGTCATAAATTACCATTTCAGTTGTAATATATTATTTCGCTGATCTATATCTGCCATTCTCTTGGTTGGATCTATTTCTGCCATTTTTAAATCAGTCAGGCGTTTTTTGAATGTTACAATATAGGTTGGGTGCGTCCATCTCCATTCTTCATGTACCATTCTTTGCTCCGCTGTATTTTCCGAAGGCTTTTCTCCTAACATCAGGTTGAGCGGAATGTAGTGCATTTCAGTAGAACCATCTTTAAATGTAAGCTGAAGATCCACAGGCATAGGTAATTCGCCCTTACGTACCAACCTGATTTTTGACACACCGCCTTCTTCCCATAAACTATCAATGGCATAGTCGATTGTCTTGGTTGAATTACACCAAAATTCTTTATACCAGTCTAATTTCATATCGCTTGTTTTTTCGGCCACCTGTATAAAATCATTTGGATTGGGATGTTTGAAACGCCACTGTTTATAATATTCCAACAAAATTTTATCCCTGGTCTCCGCACCCACAATATATCCCAGCTGCTCAATAAAAACGCAACCTTTGTAATAAGCAGATGCCGCGGAAGCAAAGTTCGAATTGAAATGATCAGCAAATGTTGTAAGCGGTTCTTCCAGGCCGCTTTTAACCAGGTTATAATAGTTATTGTAATTAGCTGCCTGTGCAAATACTTTTGCAGTATCCAGTGCAGCATATACCCGCCGGCCGGCATATTGGGTAAAACCTTCATCCATCCAGGCATGTTCAGCTTCATTGGTTCCCAGCATTCCCTGGTACCAGCTATGCATCATTTCATGCATAGCCCCGCCCACATCAGACAGCAAAGTTGCCATGGGGTATTCCATACCTCCATCGCCACCCCTGATAAATGAGTATTGCGGGTAAGGGTAAGCCCCAAATGTTTTCTCGATATAAGGAAAGGCATTTTTTGCCATGGATAACAACCCCTCCCATTTGGCTTCATCTGCAGGTTTCGATTTATACAAAACATGAATGGTGAGACCGTTTCTTATTTTAACAGAACTGTGCTTATATTCCGGATCGGCGGCCCACATAAAATCATGTACATTGTTCCCTATAAAATGCCAGGCTCGCTTAGCGCCGGCGGTTGGTTTCAGATCAGTACCAGGTAAGTCGTAGCCCCAGCCTATCTCGCCGGCATTCATCAATACACCGGTGCCGCCCAATTTATATGTTTTGTCTATGTTGATGGTTACATCAAAATCGCCCCATACACCATAAAACTCCCGGGCCACATACTGCGCAGGATGCCATCCGGCATAATCATATTCGCAGATCTTAGGATACCATTGGCTCATGCTGTATCGAACGCCGGTAGCAGGGTTATCCCTCCCGCTTCGGCGAATCTGTAAAGGAACCTGTGCTTCAAACTCCATATCAAAAACTACTTTGGATTTTGCCGCGATTGACTTTGTCAGGTTAACTTCCAAAATCGTTTCATGGTATTTGAATGGCTGCTTCACACCATTCATTCTTAAAGAGATGATCTTCTGATAGCCAATTTCATCAGGTGCTAATTTGCTGATGCGGTCCATTACCCTTGGGTCCCAATCAGGTTTTCCATTGATTAACAACTTTCCCAATTCACGGCTTCTTATATCCATACTGCTGTTTGGCTGAAACGCATTGAAGTACAAATGAAAAAACACCTTCTTCAACACATCGGGAGAGTTATTGGTGTATTCCAGTTTTTGTTTACCGTTGAAGCGGTTTGTTACAGCATCCATGTCTACATTCATGGTGTATTTAACACGTTGCTGCCATCGATCCGGCTGGGCTGAGGAGATGAAACAAAAGTGGATAGCGGAAATTAGTAATACGGAAAATTTATGCATACTTGATTTAATTGATCGGTTTGAAAAGGCTCGCTTCACTCATTTTAATTTAACATGTACCTGGGTGCACCAGTCAACTTCAATTTAAAAAATCACCCGCGTCACGACAAAAGAATGGCAAAATTCAGGCAATTAAATTAAAGGAGTGGCCAAAATAGTGTGAAATATTAAGCAGCAGTGTTATTATTCTTTTTTACCCTGTACCACAATTACAATTTCACCTTTTACAGGTTTGGCATTAAAATATTCATGTACTTCCTGTAAACTCCCCCTTTTATTTTCTTCAAATTTTTTGGTGAGTTCCCTGCTTACACAACATTGCCTTTCGGCACCGAAATATGCCATAAAATCATTCAGGGTTTTTACAAGGCGCATCGGACTCTCATAGAAGACCATGGTCCTTTCTTCTCCCGCCATTTTTTTTAAAAAAGTCTGCCGTCCTTTTTTCAACGGGAGGAAACCTTCAAAGCAAAAGCTGTTCATCGGTAAACCGCTGTTTACAAGGGCAGGCACAAAAGCAGTAGCACCGGGCAGGCATTCCACTTTAATATCATGCTTTACACATTCCCTAACTAATAAAAATGCGGGATCGCTGATTCCTGGTGTTCCTGCATCTGTAAGTAAAGCGATGGTTTTGCCGCCCAGCAATTGCTCTGTCAAATGATGAATAATCTTATGCTCGTTGTGCTGGTGATATGGGGATATGGGCTTCTGAACATGGTAATGCTGAAGTAATACAGATGATGTACGGGTATCTTCAGCCAAAATCAGGTCTACAGATTTTAATATTTCTATCGCACGAAAAGTGATATCCGCCAAATTACCGATGGGTGTGGGAACAATAAATAATGACATAATGTGCTAATTTGCTAATGTACTAATGGCGGTAGAATGTGCTTTGATTAGCACATTAGCTAATTAGCTATTTAGCTAATTGATTTTAGCTAATTGTTATTTCAAACATTTCCATTACCGGGTTTGCCAATAGTTTCCTGGCAGCTTCTTCTGCAATATCCTTTGCAATTGTTTCAGTTTCCGCTTCTATTTGCAGGCTGATGTTTTTTCCTATTCTAACATCCTGTATAGTGCTTAAGCCTAAATTTTGAAACCCGCCTAACACGGCTTTACCCTGGGGATCCAACAATTCTTTTAGGGGCATTACTTTTACCTGTGCAGTGAAGATCATATTGTCGCTTTATTTTTGAGGAGCAAAGATAAAATAATGTAAGCAATGAAAAGTACCGGAATTGCCAGCCATTTTAAAAAAGGGATCGTTAATATGGCTATTGCAAGCAATATAATTTTAGGCAGGTTATTTTTTACACTATAATCCTTAAACTTTAATGCCATAATGGGTAAATTACTAACCATCAGCCAGCTCAATACAATGATCAAACTGTACAATACCCATTTGTTAATCAACCATTGATTGATATTGATTAAACTGCCACCATAATGTAACATCAACGGAAAGGAGGCAACCAATAACCCAACTGCAGGTGTTGGCACGCCTTTAAATCCATAATACTGCGTGGTGTCGATATTGAATTTTGCCAGCCGGTATGCAGAAGCGCAACTCAATATAAATGCTGGTAATAACCAGATGATAGAAGCATCCAACCCATTTTCTTCCCTGATCAGGCTGATACGCAATAACTGATATAATATTACTCCGGGGGCTACCCCAAAGCTTACAACATCCGCCAGCGAGTCCAGTTGCTTGCCCATTTCGGAACATACTTTAAAAAACCTTGCAACAAAGCCATCTAAAAAATCTACAAGGGCAGATGCAAAAATAAAGAGTGCAGCATATGCCAGCTTTTCAGGAATATTAAAACTGCTGGTAAATTCGTCGCTGGTGTAAATGATAATGCTTTCCGTTTGCAGTGCAAACACGATTGCTATACATCCAAAAAAAAGATTGAGCAGGGTGAAAATATTGGGTATTTGTTTCATAATTTTTTTGACCTCAAAACCAGTGTTGATTGCTGATATAGAAAACCGGTACCTGAGTTTATAATTTTAAATGCTCTTTATAAATAAACGGATTTAATTTTAAATCTAAAATATTGCATTAAAAAATCGCATAGCAAGACCCGAAATGATTTTTATTAGTGCTTACTAAAGTCTGAGTGAAAAATATTGCCATACAGCTTGAAACAGATCATATTGGCACTGCAGCTAACAGACCGTCAATACAAATAGGAAAAAATAGCAATTTCATTTTAAATAAAGAAAGAAAGTGTAAAAATATATTTAAAGGTGAACAATTCAACCGGTGCAGGAAGACCGTAACCGGCTCTTAACGTTTCATCAATGATTCTATTTCATCGGTTGTGATCGGGATATTTTTCATCAAATCTTTGTTGCCGTTTTTGGTAATCCAAAAATTATTTTCAATCCGGATACCCATTTTTTCTTCTTCAATATAAATACCTGGTTCGATGGTAAATACCATTCCGGTTTTTATGGGTTCTGTTCTTGTACCAAGGTCATGCACATCAATGCCCAAATGATGAGAAATGCCATGGTATAAATATTTACGGTATGCCCTGTTTTCCGGATCCTCGTTTTTTATATCTTCTTTTTTCAAAAGCCCGATCTTTTGAAAAACTTTGGTTGCTTCATCCCCTACTTTTTCTGTATAATTGATAATGCTGATGCCTGGCTTTAGAATGGAAGCCGCATAATGATGCAAATGCAAGCAGGCATTATACACCGTTTTTTGCCTTGCAGTAAATTTACCGTTAACCGGAACTGTCCTGGTAAGATCGGCACAATAATTACCATATTCGGCACCAAAATCCATTAGTATCAGTTCACCGTCTTTACATTCCTGGTTATTCTCAACATAGTGGAGCGTTCTTGCCCGGTCACCACTGGCAATGATTGAACTATATGCTGGCCCCGTGGCACGCTGAGTTAAAACCGAGTGATAAATTTCCGCTTCTATTTCGTACTCCATTACACCTGGTTTAATAAATTGGAGCAGCCTCCTGAAAGCGGTATCTGTAATGTCCATCGCCTTTTGCATCACTTCTACTTCCAGGGAAGACTTTATAGCACGTAGTTCCTTTAATATTTTGGCACTACGCCTATAATTATGTAAGGGGTAACGAAGCCTCATCATTTCAGCATAACGGTAATCCCTTACCGGTACCAGGTTTGCTTTCCGGTCATTTTCATTGCTGTTTAAGTAAATCGTGTCTGCCCAGTGAATCCAGGGCTGCAATACTGCATCCAATCCATCCAGCCATACAATCGTTTCAATTCCTGAAATGGCCGTTGCTTCTTCTCTACGTAAACGATGGCCATCCCATTTTTCTTTTAACTCGTTTGGTTTTACCAGCACCAATACCTCCCGGTATTTGGGATCCGGATTACCCGGAAATAATATCAACATACTGTCTTCCTGTTCCACGCCGGTTAACCATATCATATCCGAGTTTTGCTTAAAGCGATGTAATTGATCTGCATTGGTGGGCAATTCATCATTGCTATTAAAGATTGCAATGGATTGCTTTTCCATTCTTTCCACAAAACGCTTGCGGTTTTGAACAAACAATTTGGCATTTAAAGGATGGTATTTCATTCAATATTTTTTAGAACTTGCAATATACATTTTAAATAAATAGCGTTTTGGGTGCGTATCCCAGGGCAGACGCATTAAAATATTATAGGTTATCCCCATCGGTGGATTAAAAGATGTTGGAGAATTAATTAATAATTTGGTTTTTGCGGAAAAAAGCCATGGCCAGTATAATCGA
>JANPIJ010000055.1:0-12018 GCA_031424955.1 Ferruginibacter sp.
TAAATTCAGAAATCCTGACCTTTCGCAAAATGAAATGCAGTTTTTATTTTTTTGAATCAAATTTTGGATAGGGTGATGCGGCTTTTTAAAGCTTTCCGGCGAACGCTATTTTTGAATAAGCAGTTGCAACTTAATTTCGTAGTGCTAACATTAGGGCACCAGTGATTTGAAAACAAGTTTAAGTTTTGTCAGTGGATAATCTATTTCTGTTTGATTAAGCTCTTCACAAAGATGTTTAAGTGCATTGTTGGCCCGTGGTGTTGCTTGCGAATGGACAGTCACATGCAGGATGTTATTGTCATAATCAGGCTGCAGGTTTGCGCTTGATGACAGGATGGTTTGTATGATTTGCCTTCCATCTTTTTCCTGGTTGTTATAAAAAGGTTTGATTAAATTAAACAGGGCAGTTTCTGCCCTGTAGGCGATCATTTTGATGATGTTCATAAACATTTTGCTTTCTTTTTTTAATCGGTTATACCGCATTTCTTCAGGCATATCTGCAAGCTTAATCTTTGAAGGGGTTAGACGGAGATCATTCTCTTTCTGGTATATCTGTACCTGTAGTTCTTCTATTTTTTCTTTTAAGACGGCTTGTTTTTGCAGCCATTTTTTTGTCTCATTCATGCTCTGATCGATATTGTTTTCCATAGCTTCAAGCAACTGCGCTTCTAATCTTCTGCGTTTCTCTATAAGTTTTTTACGTTGTTGATACAACTTGCTGTAAGCCGGATTAACTACTACTTTGTTTTGATCAGGTATTTCAATTCCATAATTAACCATTTTATCAAAATCAAATTCTGCAATAAGGTATTTGAAGAAGTTTTCCTGTGTCCAGCGGGAAAACATTTGCGGGGCTATGATTGCCTGTTCTAAAGTAGGATGAGTAGTAATAATACTTGTTTGATGATCTCCTGTGCCCAATTTACGTATTTCCCGGAATGATGCTTTACCCAGTTGCACCGGTTTTTCGCAAAGTTGCATAATAACTTTTGCGTCATTTACCTGTGTTTCAACACTTTTAAAGTCAGTCTTATCCCATTTGTCTTTAATATTTTTGCGATAGGTGATTACCGCTACCCGGTGATCCTCCCAGAGTTTGGCGAAGAATGCAGGTTCATAACCTTCCCGGTCGAATATAATGGTAAAGCGGGGTTGAGTGGAGTCTTCGCCCGGAGCTATATTTTTTGTGTCTTCTATTAAGGCGGGAATAATGTGTTGCTCAATAGCATCCTTTAATCGTTCATTCAAATCTCCTATAAAGAACATCAGGGGGTTCCCGTTTTGATCGTTTACCCAGTACTCTGTGGTGCCGGCTAAACATAGTTTTTGACGGGAGACATATTTTTTTTGAAGGGTAGCCTGCCCGCCGTAATAAATGCGCACATGGCCATCTATATAAAAGTACAGGCAGGCCTGTTGTTCTATCCATTGTTTAGATAAATGCCTTTCAAAATCTTCTGCTTTATTTTGTGCAACTATTTCAGATAACTTTTCACGAAGGCATTTTACTTCAGGTACTCTGTCCAATCCCATTATCCTGCCTAATTCACCGGGCTTGCAGGTTTTGAGTTGTTCCGGATTGCGGATGCGCAACAAGGCCATGAAAGCTAATAACAACAGGATATGATCCAAACCATAATATCCTTTTTTGAGGGATTGATATACCTCACTGGCTTGCAGTAAGCCCTGGCTGATCAGTGCTGGTAATGCTAATAGAATTCCTGCATGTTCTACTGATTGGTGATGACCAAATACGGTGGGTACCTCTTGTAATTTTCCGGTGGCGGCAAGTATGCGTTCCAATACCCAATCGGCTGCTACTCCCATGCTTTCTTCGCCGGCTTGTGCGTCTGCTTCACTGCGGCTGTCCGGTTGGCTGCCAGATGCCGGCTGTCGGGTAAGGGGATCTTTTTTTTTAATTTACCTGTCTGGATACAGTATCGTATAGTGCCCTCACTTACTCCTTCTTTTTTTGCAATCGAATTGACACTTTTCCCTTCATTTAACTGTGCTTGTATGCGTTCCAATACATGGGGCAGCATTTTGTGACTTTTACCTTTTCTGCCATCCGGGCCAAAAAAGGTAGCTTCCCCATCTTCCCGGTACTGCTTGCAACAGCGCCGTATACTGTCAACTGAAACATGTAAGGTGTTGGCCACTTCGGTTGGTGTACATAATCCCAATTCAATAAAGCTGGCTATTTTGTGCCGGAAACTATTATGATCTTCCTCTTCGTGCATCCCCACTGGTTGGCCACAGTGTAAATAAAACACCGTACCATCATTACTGAATACTCCAAATGAGGCATTAAATAAAATTGTCTCTGGAGGAAATAAGGGTAACTTTAATTGCATAATTGGAAATTTAAATCCCAAATAAACAACATATCATTTTGAAATGCTACTGTTTTTTTTACACCGTTTTATGCACGATAGTTCAAATGAAATTTTCAACAAATCCCCGCACTTTCAATTTGCGAAAATATATTTCTTTTAAGTGTGGGGTCAGGATTTCTGAAATTGATTAGCGCCATAAGATAACGGAGCCCGTTATAGCTATTTCATTTTTAAATAATAAGTATTCCAAGAAGATCTTTCATAAGGAGTGGCGAGCCGCTATTCTAATCCCGAAATCCGATATCATCCGGTGTTGGCTTTCCTTTTGTTATCTTCGCAGCTCTATCAGCCAGGCCATCGTTCTCCCTTTACAGGGAGGAAGGAAAGTCCGGACAGCAAAGAGCAACACACCGGTTAATGGCCGGTCCCGATTTGCTCGGGAAGACAGTGCCACAGAAAATAACCGTCCTGCTGGTAACAGAAGGGTAAGGGTGAAAACGTGAGGTAAGAGCTCACGATTATTACGGGTAACCATAATAGTGGGTAAACCTTGTGTGCTGTAATGCCATGTACACCAGCGTAGGAGAGCGGCTCGTTCAATGCCGGGATTTATCCCTGCAACGTTGGAGGGTAGGCAGCAAGATCATAACAGTAATGTTGTGGCAAGATAAATGATGGCCATCCCGATAAAATCGGGACCACAGAATCCGGCTTATCGGCTGATAGATTTTTTTTCTTCCACCAGGTTGGCTGGTAACATTTCGGGGGAAATTCCGGGTACGGGTTTATAGGATAAGAAACAAATCCATTTCAACCCATCTGAAAATTCAAATAAAAAATTAAACAACTCACCCAGGTGCGGGAACAGGCGTTCTGCTTTTCCACTTCCCGCTTTTCATGTAAATAAAAGATACCAGGAAGATTGTAGTCCAGTATACTATTTCATTACTCCAGGCCATGGCAAGGGAAATGTAATGAACCTTCATGAATATCCAGGTATAACTCATGTATACTGTAATGGCAATTATTTCAATGGCCAGGTTCATCCGGGTTTTGCCTGTTCCTGTTACCCCATTCAGCCAGATATTGGCGATGCTCATAAAAATTAATCCGGCGGTTACGATCCTCAATACCGGTATCGCCTCGGCTACAAATTCTTTATCCTGCCCAAATAAAGCAAAGAATTTACCAGGGTATAGATTTACTGCCAGGCACATGATGGAGCAGAATCCCAGGCTTAGCAGCATGATTTTGGTAATTGCCAACATCACCAGGTGCTCCTTTTTTTGCCCCATTAAATTGCTTACCATCGTATTGCAGGTGCCGGCAAAAGCCCATACAAATACCCCCACAATGCCAAATACATTACGCATGGTATTGCTGATGGCCTTTGCTGCAATGCCTTTGTCTTCAATTAAAATAAAGAATACCAGCCAGGTACCCACACTTATCACAAACTGCAGGGTGAGGGGAGTGGCTACTTTAATAATTTCCCCGGTTTTTAATTTATCATAGGTATAATTTTTAAGCAGTGAATATTGTTGCTGCAATCCTGTTTTAAACAAAACAATAAATACCACTACAAACCCAATGGCTTCGGAAATGACCGAAGCAAGTGCAGCGCCATTGAATCCCATTTTTGGAAAACCTCCATTTCCAAAAATCAACAAATAATCCAGCAGGATATTGGTGAGCGCCTCTGCTATAAATCCGATCATCAGGTACCGGCTGTTAAGAGACGAAACCAAAAAAGCGTTACCCATCTGGAAAAGATATAAAAAGGGAAGCCCCCAAATCCGTATTTTCAAAAAACTCATTTCTGCAGGATAAGACCCCGGTGCGGCCACCCGTTGCATAATAAGAGGGGCTACAAACCAGGTAACCAGTATACCTGCCGCCGCAAATTGTATGCTGATCCGCATACCCTGGGCCAAAATAATTTTGAATGCACCGGTATCACCGGCACCCGCATACCTCGAAAAAACAGATTGCATGCCATTGTTCAGCCCGTGACCGGCCACTGCGAAAATTAAATAAAACACACCGGTGATACCTGCATTGCCCAATGCCTCGGTACTTAAATTCCCCAAAAAGATACTATTGGTAAGCATATTAATTTGTGGTATCAGTATGGCGAGCGTAATGGGCAGCGCTATGGAAAGTATCTGTTTGTTCGTTACTTTTACTTTTAAATCTTTTATTGAGCCTACACCTTCCATATGTCGGTAAAAATATCTTATTTTGCCTGCTTAAAGAAAAAATTTGAATCTACCATTTTATATACAGCCAGCTAATTTAAATACCAGCAACGCCGAATTATATATTGCCATCGATGCACCGGGCTTATCTTATATCATTTTGGAGGGTGGTACTTGCAAAGCCCTCGCTATTTATCATTTCAAAGCGGATACCTCAAACGAATTGGCAGCAGAACTCATACACCGTGTGATTGCAGAACAACCGGTATTAAAACAAAAATTCAAAAAGGTCAACATCATTTACGGATATGCGCCGTCCATTCTGATTCCGCAACAGTTTATGCATGAAAAGGACAATCATGCTTTACTTGACCTGGTATATGGCGATTCAGGCGAGCGGGTAACCCGGTACGACTTTATGTACAGGCAGGCTATACAAAATGTGTACGGTGTTCCGGCGGTTATTGAACAGGTAATTACCCGTTATTTTTCATCAGCTCATTACCACCATATTTACTCTTTACTGGCCAATGTTGTTAAATATCCCGGAAATCATTTGTATTGTATTGTTAGTGAGGGGCAATTAAAGGTATTATTTATAAAAGACAGCAAATTGCAGGTGATGCAACACTTTGACTACAAAAAGCCCGAAGATGTGGTATTTCACCTGCTTAAACTTTGTAAGAGTTTTGAAGTAAATTTAAATGACACCATTTTGCATTTAAGCGGAATGATTGAACCAGACTCGGCGTTGTATAATGAATTGTATAAGTATTTCCTCCAGGTACAATTTGACACTTTAACGGATCTCTATCAATACCCGGAAGAAATCAATCAATACCCTGCTCATTATTTTAGTCATTTATTTTCATTGGCAGCATGCGTATAATCAGCGGCATACATGGTGGCAGGCGTATCAATCCACCGGCCAAAATGCCTTATACAAGGCCAACTACCGACATTGCAAAAGAAGGGCTTTTTAATGTTATCCAAAATAACCTGCAAATTGATGAATTGGCCGTACTGGATTTGTTTGGTGGAACCGGCTGCATCAGCTACGAACTGGCCAGCAGGGGGGCGCCTGGTATCACCATCGTAGAAAAAGATAACCAGATGTATGATTTTATAAAGAAAACTTCGCAGGATTTAGCATTCACTAATTTTAAAGTAGTAAAATCAGACGTTTTTAAATTTATAGAATCAACCAATGTTAAATACGATTTTATATTTGCCGGGCCACCTTACGCCCTGGCAACGATTGATGAATTACCAAAAAAAATATTTGAGAAAAAGATTTTGAACCCTGGTGGATGGTTTGTTTTGGAGCATACTCCAAGGAATGATTATAAGAAATATGCGCACTACAAGACAGAACGTAATTATGGAACCACTATTTTTTCTATATTTATCATGTAAAATCTATCCGTGCTTTGGTTTGCGCCTTATCCGGATGCCCAATAATCTGATTTACCGTTAATTTGTTTTGCCTGTGTAACGTTATTCGCTCCCTGTTTTGAAAAAAGCAGCTTGGAAATGCTCCCTAAATTTTATCAACTGCCAACACCTGCAAAATGAAAAAAGAAGACATCCGGATATTTTATAAAGAAAAGCGATCCAACCTTTCCCCACATTTGAAGCTAAAGTTGGATGACCTCATGTTAATACAGTTTCAGCAATTAGAGATAGATATTCCCTCTTTGATAATGACCTACTCTCCAATTAAAAAGCTGAATGAGTTTGATCCACAGACTATTACAGATTATTGCTACTTTAAAAATCCAGGTCAGCAGCTCTTTTACCCAGTGATGGTGGAAGGCAAAAAGCAACCCAAAATAATATCTGTTATCGTTCATGATGAAACCGTTTTTAAAGTAAATCAATACGGAATAGAAGAACCGGTAGACGGAATAGATATGATACCTTCTGAAATTGACCTGGTCATAATACCACTTTTGTGTTTCGATAGAAAAGGAAACAGGGTTGGGTATGGCAAAGGCTATTACGACCGGTTCTTAAAACATTGCCGCAAAGACTGTGTGAAAATCGGGTTTAGCTATTTTGACCCGATCGATGAAGTAGAGGATGTCAATAAATTTGATGTAAAATTAGATATTGGGATTACGCCAGATGCGATATACGAGTTCTGATTTTTCTGTACATTAATTACAGTTAAATCCTTTATACAATTAACAGTCAATAATTACCACTAAAATCCAATTCATTGTTAAAGAGTTTCAGATATCTTTTACTTCCATTTTCTTTTATATATGGGATTATCATAACAATAAGAAACTGGCTTTTTGATAAAAACTATCTTAAATCCTCAGCCTTCAATTTTCCCATCATCTGTGTAGGTAATCTTGCTGTTGGAGGTACCGGTAAGACGCCCATGGTAGAATACCTGGTAAGAATTTTAAAAAGCGATTATGCGGTGGCTACACTCAGCCGTGGGTACAAAAGAAAAACGGTGGGTTTTGGTATTGCCAACGAAAATACTACGGCACTTGAAATTGGTGATGAACCAATGCAGTTTCATCTGAAATTTCCGGACATCACCGTAGCGGTAGGTGAAGAACGCCTGGTGGCTATACCACAGTTGCTGCACGAAAAGCCGGCAACCAACATTATTATTTTAGATGATGCTTTTCAACACAGAACGGTAAGGGCAGGTTTGAATATTATATTGACGGATTATAAAAATTTGTATACCAGGGATCTTTTGATGCCTGCGGGTGACCTGAGAGACACCCAAAAAAGCGCTAAAAGAGCGCAAATTATTATTGTAACCAAGTGCCCGCAAAATTTAACCTCGGATGAAAAAGCCCGAATCATAGCAGAATTAAAGCCTGTACCGGCTCAATCTGTATTTTTTACTGAAATTTTATATACCGAACCTTATCATCTTTTCAGTAAAAAAGAATTTCCCTTTACACCGGGTATGGAACTATTGCTGGTTTGCGGTATCGCCAATCCAAAACCGTTACAGGAATACCTTATTCCGCGGGTTGTCTCTTACGACATGTTGCGGTTTCCTGATCATCATATATTCTCAATTGATGATATGGAAGAAATTAAAAAGCAATTTGGGAAGATTCAGTCAGCCAATAAAATTATCCTTACTACTGAAAAGGATGGAGTAAGACTGCAGAAATTTGAGAATGAACTACAGGATTACCCGATTTATGTTTTGCCCATCCGGAATTCTTTTATGTTCGGTGATTCCGGACGTTTTTACGGACTGGTTAAAGATTTCATTGATTCTTTTACCAGCAACCAGTAAAGTTGCGTTCATTGTAGCGGTTATCAACTGTCAAACGGCATATTCACCGACTCATTTATTTAAAACCTGTATGCTTACTTGGCAACCGCAATTTTTACTTTCTTATTTTTGATCTTTTCGTCTTTGATCAACTCAAGCAATTCCCCGACTTTTAACTTCCTGACTGCAACAAAGGAAAAAAAATCTTTCACTTCTATCAACCCGATATCATCTTTTTTTAACCTGCCCATTTTGGATAAAAAACCGACAATGTCAATTTTATTAACCTTGTCTTTTTTGCCTGCGGCTATAAAGAGGGTGGACCATTTCGGTTTTTCCGGCAATTCCAACTTTTCGGGTAAGGTAATTTCCTCCACTTTACCGGTGATATAGGCGGGTAGCTTTTCTTCTTCCGATAAAATCAATACCGATTTACCGCCGGCTTCCATCCGTGCGGTACGGCCGTTCCGGTGAGTGTACACATCAGCATTTGCTGGCAGGTGATAATGAATGATATATTTAATATCCGGTATATCCAGTCCGCGGGAAGCCAAATCTGTTGTTACCAGCACGTTGGATGTGCCATTTTTGAACTTACACATGGCGCTTTCCCGTTCCTGTTGCTCCATGCCGCCATGATAAAATACATTAACAATGCCTTTTTCCTTTAACAGGTTACTGGTTCGTTCTACCGATTCCCGGTGATTACAGAATACGATCATCGATTTGTTGCCAATCATGCATATCAACCTGAAAAGCGTTTCAGATTTATCCTTGTCCGGTGAATTCACGGTCATGATCACCAGTTCGTCTGCTTCATCTTTTTCAGTTGTGGCAGATAAAAAATTCAGCCGAACTGGGGAATGGAACCCGATAAAATCCGGAATGCCAACCGATTCGGTAGCCGAAGTCAGCATGCGTTTTTTAACGGAAGGCAATGAGCCGATGATAAAAGACATTTCTTCCTGGAAACCGAGCTCCAGCGATTTGTCAAACTCATCCAGCACCAGTGTGGTAATTTCATCCAGCTCGAAATTGTTTCGCCGGATATGGTCGGCCACACGGCCCGGGGTACCAATGATCACGGCTGGTGATTGCTTTAAATTATTTTCTTCGGTTTCTCTTTTATGGCCGCCATAGCAACAGGTAACTTTATAGCCGGTTGATATTTTACGAAAAACTTCATCGATCTGGATGGCGAGTTCCCGTGATGGCACCAGTACGAGCGCCTGGACTTTTTTCCCTTCCGGCTTCAATAATTGAATTACCGGCAGCAGGTAAGCCAGGGTTTTTCCCGAGCCAGTCGCGGACAATAAAATTACATTGTCGCTTTCTTCATTGGCTTTAATGGATGCCAGTTGCATTTCATTGAGCGCATCAATCTTAAGATTGGAAAGGATTTGATCGGTGGAGATATTATTCGTTTGCATTCCGGCAAAAGTAGGTTTTGTTAGACGAAGGGCAAAATACCGTATAGTTGCCCCTATTCTATTTGCTTCTTTTTTCCTATAATTAATATTATGTTAAACAGGCGCACAAGGCTATTCTTCTCTCTGCTGTTTTGTATTTTTTCTTTGCCTACGCTCGCATGGATAATTAGCCCACCGTATAGGTGATGTAGGAAGTTTAATCCGTATATTGAGTTCCCTAAATAATTATCATGAGTATTCAGATTAAAAAAACAAAAAGTAAGAAAAAGCTTTCGCAGGATGATTATAGGCTTTTTGTATATCTAATTCGTGGCACAGTAATAAATGCTTGCATAAGTTTAGAGATTATGATGGACTTGTATATTTCGGAAAAATTCTGCCTTGATAATGACAAAGTAAATGAATTATCAAGTTTTATAGTTACTCCACGAATAACATGGAGCCAAAAACTTGAAGTAATAAAATTACTAATTATTGTTGTCCGACAAAAGTACAAAACTGCCATAACCTTTTAATATAACCCTTTGTGACGCTACATTTCCATTTTAATTTGTAAAGCAGGGGGTACTGTTTTTGTTCGTGTTGCGTTTTTATTTTCTGCTTGTTTCTTCCTCACCCTTTTAATTTTATATGCCTCAAGGATTGCAGATACTGAAACATAATTCATGATGTGCAAGCGTATGATGGAAGCGAATATTGAAAATGCCATTTTTGATTTCTGCTCCTTATGCAATACTTCTAATAGCAATAGTGCTATTAATGCACACCATACCTGTATTTCTATTGCATTTGTATTGTCCCCGTAAAAATATGTGAGCGGAAAATTTTGTTTTAATTTTTTAAAAAATGTTTCTATTTGCCAACGATTGGCATAAAGGGCCGCAATTTCTACAGCAGTAAGATCAAAATTATTGGTAGTGTAAACAAAAGCTTTTTGATATTTCTGTGAAAATACCGCTACACGCCGCATCTGTAGTGTTATCACTTCTTTATTTGCTTTGTAACTTACTTCAATCTTTTCATCCTTTAAAATGTGCTGTGCATCTTCTGCAAGGTCATATTCTTCAATGGTTTTATAATCCGCGTTTTCTTTTTGCCGGGTTACGTAATAGATATTCCTTTCGGTAAACTTATCGAATTGCTCATAGTTGATATAAGCTTTATCAAAGGCAATGATGGAGTAATCAGGGAGTTCTTTGATGTATTTGTAAAACTGCTGGTCATGTAATGCGGCCGCCGTGTATTTGATAAAAGACGGCATATTAACGTCGGCATTTAGAAGAGTATGTAGTTTCATTCCACCCTTACTGGTGCCATCTTTTCGCTTTCTGCCTGCTGGCTTCAAGATGGCTTTAAAAAGTGATATGGTACTGCTGTCAAGGATATAAAGGTTTTTTCGGGTTACAGGGGTCAATCGGCTGTCCGAGATACTGTGCTTATAAAAAGTGTACAATTTTTGGTAGATTGTACCAAATACCTTAGAGGGACGCTGCTTATTACCATCGCTTAGGGTACTGCGTGGCGGCACCCGTTTGAGGTTGAGGTGATTGAGTTTTCCCTGACATACCTCAAGCCCATATTGGATTTCACGTAACGATGTGCAGTGGGTAAAGATGCCGTACAGCATACTAACAAGGTGATCCCATAAGAATAGTCGTTTATAGCAATGATTGGCTTTATGCTCTGCTATTGTCTGCTTAATAATACTTTCGTCTATTAAAGAAAGGAGTTGAGAAAAAACCGGCTGTCCGACATAATCGGTAGATTTGTTCATATCAAACTTTTTTGGCGTGAGAACCACAAAGTTGATATGGGGGTGGTTACAAAACCACCCTTAATTTTTAAATATTATCTCGGACAACAATATTTACAAATTATTTTCTACTCTCAAAAGCGGTAGGCAGAATAACTTGCAAAAATGTTTCCAAACTATGGCAAATGGGAGGTAAACGGGGTAGGACAACCCCACTTATTATGTTGAAAATGAACGGAGTAGCTATGTGAAATTAAGTGAAATAGGTTTGAACTAGTTTGGTTGGTTGGATTTCCAAAGCCTTTGAGGGTTGTAGGATTGTACTAAAAGTGATATTTATCTTGCTTTATTCAATATTGGAGATTTTGCTATTGTCAATCTCACATCCGCAAAACAGTTCCCGAAAGATTAAGCACTTTGCTTCCCGTGTTTCTCTAGAAGGGTAGCCAATACGGCAACAGTTTGAAAGGATACGAAATCGAATTATCCGGTATGAGCTTTTTTAATACCCAATCGCTTAATTCGTGAATTTAAAGTGCTCGTTGGAACTCCAAGAAGTTCGGCTGCTCCCCCCTCACCCCCTATTTTTCCATTGACGTGTTTCAGTATTTTTAAGATATGTTGCTTTTCATTCTCAAATATGGTTTTTATGGTAATATCTCCTTTGTTCTGTGCGTCAGTTAAATTTCTTTTCTGTTGTGGCAAATGGATTTCTTTAATGGTATCACCGGTCGCAAGCAAAACACTCCGTTCAATCAAATGTTCCAGTTCCCTGATATTGCCAGGCCAATCGTATTGTATTAATTCCTGTAATGCTTTATTGCTGATAGTACTTATTTTTTTACCTGCTTTCTTGGAATACCTCACTATAAAGTAGGAAGCCAAATGTTGTATATCCTCCCGCCGTTCTTTGAGTGATGGAAGCATAATTGGAAAAATGTTTAACCGGTAGTATAAATCATTCCTGAATTTTCCCTCCTGCATTAATTTTTCAAGGTCCCGGTTGGTTGCTGCAATTATCCGCACATCTGTTTTAATAGTT
>JANPIJ010000056.1:0-24088 GCA_031424955.1 Ferruginibacter sp.
GTTATGGTATGGAAGAAGAAGTGGTAAGGGTAATTGAAGGATCGGGTAAATGGGTGCCCGCAATACAAAATGGGAAACCGGTAAATGCATACCGCAAACAACCAATCACTTTCATGATTGACGATAAAAATTTTTCAATTGCTACACAGGAACCTTATACGCTATTTTTAAATACGGATAACGAAATAACTGTTTCTGCAAGAAAGATAAAGCCGGCCGACATTTCCATTAATGTACAGGGTGGTAAATCAATACCGGTATCAGATGGTAAATTTATTGTTCGGGTTAGCAGGCCTGGCAGGGTTACCATCGAAATTGTAAACAATAAAAAAGACGACCGGGAAATCGGACTCGCCAGTTTTGAAGTGAGGGCGAAATAACACCCTTTTAATTTAATTTATTACAGTTGGGCGGCAGGCAATGGATAGCCGGTGTGATCATAGATATTTTCGCCCAGGTTATTTTTCAACACAGGTACAAGTCCATCGGTTGTCTGGATTGGTGGGGAATACCAGGAAGAATTTATCAGGTCGGTCAATTTTTTCGGCCTTGCCCTTATCAAGATAACCGCCCGCAAATAGCAGATTCCCACTTTTATCAATAGTATACTTCCCCGTGCTTGGTTTTTCAAATCCAAGGTAAGTGTACGTTCCATTTTTGGTTATTGTAAATGAGCCACGGGGTATATATTCGTATGAGCCATTTCGGTATTTACTGGCAGTACAACCATATTTTCCATACTTAAGTGCCGGGGGAATTTTTTGAGCCAGCATAGTTAACGGGGCAACACAAGATAACAGTGCGGAGACTATAGTCAACAAGGATATTTTTTTCATTTGAAATTGCAGAGGTTTAAATTATGGTGAATTTACACAACAAGAACATAATATTCAAAATCTCTTTCAATACATTAAATTAAACTCCATTCTAAATGCACGAAGGTCCGGCAGGTGTACTTTTAATAAACTAACACATTTGTTATTTTGAGTACCCGGATATTAAACCATGAATTTGGAATTGATGCATACTTTAATAACGTCCGTTTAATTACTCCATTAGATTCCTATATGGCGATTCAGTTATTTGATCCTTAACAGCACACTGCATTACAAAGGCCGGATATTTTATTACCTTCGCCCCCTTTAATAAATAATCACCACCATGAGTTTCGAGAAGGATTTACAAAAAAGAAGCAATGCACGCTGCGAACTGTGTAGCTCGGAGGAGGCTGATACCGCGTATGCCATCCCTTCAAGCCCCGGGAAAAAATTAGCCCATCATCTGTGGATATGCCCAACCTGCCTGCAGGAAATGGAGAATATTGAAACAGCGGATGCCAATCACTGGCGCTGTCTCAATGATAGTATCTGGAGTGAAGAACCTGCGGTGAAAGTGGTTTCGTGGCGCATGCTCCACAAATTGAAACACCTCGATTGGGTACAGGATGTATTGGATATTGCCTGGCTTGATGAAGAAACCATGGAATGGGCAAAGGCTTCCGGTGATGATAAAGACCCCGAAGATATAGTGCGGCACCTGGATTGTTTTGGCGCCGTACTCAATAATGGTGATAATGTGGTGTTGGTAAAAACCCTGGATGTAAAAGGGGCTGCATTTAGTGCCAAAGTAGGAACGGTAGTCCGTAAAATCCGGTTGGTAGAAGATAACCCTGAACAAATAGAAGGGAAAGTAAATGACGCACAAATTGTAATTCTCACCAAATACGTCAAAAAATCGGCTAATTAATTTTGGCTGCAATCAGCCTGAGCTTTTTACAATACCTGGGGCGGTCTAATGATTAACGGCGTAATTGCCTGCAAGTAACTGGGAGAATTCACCATTATCCACGTCACCGGTTAATTCAATTTCATAACAACCTTTTTGGCGGTCCATGGTAGATAAGGTGCCTTCTGATAAGGATCGTAACAATGGAAAGGGGTCATGGTCGAAGGTTACAATCCTGGTCTCGTTATCCAGCAAAGTAAGCAGGGTACATTCTTCAAATTCAAGAATTTTTGCCAGGTTGGGAACTTTTAAATCCAGGTCTTTTAAGTAGGCGGAGAAGTTCAACGCCTCTTCACTGGCAAATTGTTTGGGCGGATAAATTTTCCAAAACTCATTTAAGATGGATTTAAAAACATCCACCCCCAAAGTGAGCATTAAAAACCGGGAAGTGAGCCGGTAAACGGTCACCAGCATCGATGCCCTGAA
This sequence comes from Ferruginibacter sp., assembly GCA_031424955.1. Taxonomy (GTDB): domain Bacteria; phylum Bacteroidota; class Bacteroidia; order Chitinophagales; family Chitinophagaceae; genus Ferruginibacter. The sequence continues at coordinate 2,212 of JANPIJ010000056.1, forward strand.
TTCCTGGATTAATTTTTGCACCAATGGGATGGCTGGATCAATGGCTATTGCAGCACCCCCGATGTGTTTGCCGATTGCCAGTGCGCCTAAATTTTCTTCCCATTCACACAGCGACTGGTCCGGCAGTGCAACCGGGTATTTTTTATCTCTTTTTATGGTAAGCGTATCCCCGGTGGATGATAACCTGGACTCCCATATTTTCCTGATCTTTCCCATTTCATTTTCCACTTTATCCAAACCAATCACAGGAATATAAGAGGCTAACAACTCGTAGGTGATCGCTTTTAAATTGGGCAATTGCGATACTACCTCATGCGCTATTTCAATCAGCCTTTCGGGCATAGCGCCGGAGTGTGCATCCAAATAAAATCCATCCATTTCAAAGCCGCCGGCGAGGTGTACCTCCCACACTCTTTCAAGCGGTACCTGCTTTAAAAATTCAGCAATGCTTTGCCGTCCATTCAGTTCATTCGCATACAGGTTATGGATGTCCAGTAAAAGTCCGCAATCAGCTTCGGTAATTATCCTGGCTATAAATTCTCCATCAGGTAAATGGCCTTTAACGGGCTTCAGGTAATTTACACCTGTTTCCACTGCAAAAGGTACCGGCAATTGGTTTTGCAAAAAATTGATACTGTTAACGGCTAATTTTATACCCTGCTCCGTTTGAGCCGGTGGAAGAAAAAATCCGGTATGAAAAGCTGAAGTGGCATTAAACCCAAGGTGCTCGCTGGCCCACGGCGCTTTAAAATCGTTGATATTCCGGATGAGTAAATTGAGCTGCTCTGTATCGCCCCTGAAAGTGCCGCCAACGGGCAAGCCTACACTATGGATCAGTTTATGTTGACTGAGCTGATTGATATGGTCAATCAACTCCTGCGGCATACTGTACCGGCCACTTTTGTACATCCACAGTGTTTGCGGTTCTATTTCAATATAATCAACCAACCCCGGGTTAATGATGGAATCCAGTTCAGACATATAAGTAATACCCACACCTAATACAGGCAGGGTATTACTTGCAATGGGGGCTCTTTCGGATGCAGTCATTTTATATAGCTAAAACGTTTTCAATTTCATTTCTAAAATGAAAATCATAGCCGGAATGACAAGGAGCACATCCAAATTTTTTATGTAAAATGTCAATCACTTTGTTTACCTGGGCAAGGTCAAAAGCTCTTGCCTTATCCAATGAAAGGTTTACTACATTTTGATTTTGAACCTGGGCCGGAAGTTCAACAAATTTCTTTAAGTCTGCCGGATCAACGGCGTAGTCTCTTTGAAGTTGAAAGCGGCAGTCAAAACCTGAAAAGCATTTGCCGCAACCCAATCGCTCCATTAAAGTCGCAACACTTGTTTTAAATGCCTTTGGATTAAATGCCACTGCTGCCGGTACTGTTACCCTGATTGGGTTGTCAGCAAATGAATTTACGCTTGCCATATTGAATTGTTTTTATCGCCTACTCTTTGACCGGATTTTCGGCTAACTCCGTTTGTTTGTTATTGTTTAATAAACTGAATACTGAAAATGCATCATTATTCAACGCGAAAACTGTTGAATTTTTTGTATTGATTTCGGAAATTATTGCAAAGGTTTGGGGGTAATTCGGGAGATTGAATTATAGTGTTAATGTAAAAAGTATTTGGCAGAAATGCAAGGGATACACGAAATTTTTACAACAAAAATTTAATCCGGGGCAGGTATAGTTTAACAGGAACGATTGCCATCTGTTCGTTCATGGCGATGGAATAACAGATAGTATCGTCAATGGTTACCTGTTAAGCAGTTGTTTTCACCAGGGAGCTGCAGCAGTAAGGATGATTTTTGTATTCCTGATTTTGAAAGCCGTTCAGCTTTTTATTACCCGGAAGTATGTGTATAAGCAACAGGGACGATAAATTTCATTTCGGTCTATAGTGTATATCTTTGCCCGGGAGATTTCAGACTGGCAGTTTACCAGGGCAGATTTTTTTACATCCCATCCCGATAACTCCCCGGATTTATAAAGATTGCTACATGCGGTTTCAAAGGATGGGGTAATCAGTTTAATCATGTGAAAACGAATTAACCCTTACAATCAAAAGTTATGAACAAGAGCGGATCAATAATAGTAATTGAAGACGATACAGATGACCAGGACATTTTAAATGAGATTTTTGAAGAACTTGATTTTAAAAATGAAATCATTTTTTTTGGAGACGGGGAGCAGGCGCTTGAATACTTAATCAAAACGGCCATTGAACCTTTTCTTATTCTTTCCGACATTAATATGCCAAAGTTAAACGGCATAGAGTTAAGAGAAAAAATACACACGAACGAAGACCTGAGGCTAAAATGTATTCCCTATTTATTCTTTACCACCAGCGGTGAACAAAAATATGTAGTGGATGCTTATTCAAAATCCGTTCAGGGTTTTTTTGTTAAGCCTGAATCATATGAAAAATTAAAGCGAACCATTAAAATAATAATAGAATACTGGCAGGAATGCGAATCTCCCAATTATATTAAATAGCCGGAGAAACAAGGTGCGGTGTAGTTGGTCACTTTGCGGCCGCCAAAGGGTTGCCAACTATGAAGAATATGCATACAATCAATTGTAATTGTCTCGCAAGTTGGCAACCTTCGGTGCATTTTAAATCAGCCTCTTTCAGTAAAAATAGAAACGGTTCTCATTGAGAACCTATACTTTCTTCAGCTTCCATTTCCCTTTTTTAAATACCATATAGGCGGCTATACTGATGGCTGTTTCTGCAACGGGTATTGCGATAAAAACGCCCGTTGCCCCCATGTGAAAGGTTTTTGACAGTAGCCAGGCCAATGGTATCTGGAAAAACCAAAATCCAAACAAATTGATAATGGTGGGTGTTCGGGTATCGCCTGCACCGTTAAATGCGTTCGACATTACCATTCCTATCCCATAGAAAATATACCCGGCGCTAATAATGCGTACCGCCAAAATTGCATAATGTGCAACTGCATTTTCTTTTGTAAAAAATGAAATGATATAAGGAGCAAATACCAATAAAATCACTGAAACCAGTGCCATGAAAATTGCATTGTATTTCGCGGTTTTAATAACCGAATCTTCGGCTCTTTGCGGTTGCAATGCGCCCAGGTTTTGACCAACCAATGTAGCGGCGGCATTGCTCATGCCCCAGGCGGGTAATATAAAAAACATTACGATCCTGATAGCGATCTGGTATCCGGCGGAGGCATCACTATGGCCGGTTGTTACTACGAGGCTGGCCAGTACGATCCAGCTCCCGGAGCCTATCAAAAACTGGAGTGTTGCCGGCCAGGCAATATCAATAATGGAACGAATTATTGACCAGTCCGGTACCAGGTGTTTGAGGGTGAATTGAATCAGCCTTTTGCCATTAAAAAGGTAATATAACTGGTAACATACACCAATGCCACGCCCGATGGTGGTAGCCATAGCAGCCCCTTCAATACCGAATGCCGGTATTGGCCCTGCACCGCGGATCAATACGGGGCACAATATGATATTGCAAATATTGGCGATCCACAGGCTTTTCATTGCCATCATGGCATCGCCTGCTCCCCTAAAAATTCCATTGATCAGGAATAGCAGCATGATGACGAGGCTGCCGCCCATGATGATGCGGGTGTAACCTACGCCTGCTTCAATGGCGGCTTCCTCTGCACCCATCAGGCGCAAAATGTCTGTTGAATAAATAAAGCCAGGTATACTTACCGCCAATGTAATTGCCAGCGAAATAAATATCGATTGCATCCCCGCTTTGGAGGCAGCTTGCGCATTTTTTTCACCAATGCGCCTGGCTACCATCGCGGTGGCAGCCATACTAATGCCGATTGCAAGCGAATATACAATGGTGATAACCGATTCCGTTAATCCTACAGTAGAAGTGGCGTGCTTGCCCAGGTGGCTTACAAAGTAGATATCCACTATCGCAAAAACACTTTCCATACACATCTCCAGCACCATTGGGATCGCCAGTAAAATAATGGCTTTGCGAATACTACCGCTGGTATAATCCTGCAGTTCGCCATTAAGTGATTGACGGATGAGTGAAAAAATGGATGATATACGGTTGGATGTAATTTGATATGTTGTCATGAAATTCTTTTAAAAGATGGTCAATGAGAATACAGCGATATAAAACCGCTAAATAAGGATTGATGTAAGAACCCGGGCAAACCAGGTTCCTTAAAAGAATTTCATATTCGTAAAATTGAAGGAGACAAAGATTATAAAAAAAACGCAGAAAGCAAATATTTTATATCCTCATTTATGGAGGCGCTTATATTTTGTGGGATGTTAATCGTGAATGGTCGATAGTGAATGGTGAATCAATGTCGTTTACTTAGCGGTTGGTGAGGACACCAACCGCGGCTGCCCGCCGTGGCGGGTGTCCTCACCCGCCACTCATGCCACTTAAGTAAACGACATTGAAAGGTGAATGGTCATTCATTAACCACTCACATTCAATCACGTGTACTAAAGCCGTTAAAGTGAGGGGTTTGGACTGTACACGTCCTAAGGTCGTTGCTGGTATCTCACCAACCGCTCTTATGTAAACAATATTGATTCGCCATTGCTATCGACTTATCAACAGTTAATGGTGCCGGTTTTGTCAATGAAATAAAAACGAAAAGACGTCAGCACATTTTTGTAATTTTATTTTTCATCCCATAATTTTTTATAGTTATTAAGAAACGGTTCGCACCAGGAACCTGTACCTGTCGGCAACAAAAGCAATCTTATAATTTTCAATATCCTTCGAATCATTTATCCACGTCTTTCACCAATAGCAAACACAGTATTTAAAAATCCGTTAATTATGGCAGTAGCAGCAGTCAGTAACGACCTGTTTTATAGCAGGTTGCCGGTAAATGAAATTGGGCTTGACCAGCTGTTGACAGAGGAGCACCTTTTCTATAAAATTCCTGCCAATTGGCTGGTGGTGATTACGGATGTAAAAAATTCAACACTGGCCACAGAGCAGGGCCTTCATCAAACGGTCAACCTGGTTGCCACCGGTAGTATCGTAGCCGTACTAAACATTGCCTATAAGGCAAATCTTACGGTACCTTTCTTTTTTGGAGGAGATGGCGCCACATTCATTTTACCTCCTTCCATACTGGATGCAACCATGCAGGCCCTGGTAATTCATAAAGAAAACACCTGGCGGACATTTAATATTTGCCTGAGGGTGGGCAATGTGCCGGTAGCTGAAATTTATAAAAACGGGCACGAATTAAATATCAGTAAATTTAAAATATCTGATATGTTCTCCATACCGGTTTTGTTGGGAAACGGGCTGGCATTTGCTGAAAAAATAATTAAAAGTGAGCAGTATATATTCAGCCTGTTAAACACAAATAATGAAGGGCTTGATCTTACCGGCATGCAATGCCGCTGGGATAAAATAAAGCCTCCTGAAAATGATTTCGAAGTGGTTAGCCTGCTCGTACTGGCGCATGAAGGGATGCATCAGCCCGGTATCTTTAAAAAAGTTATTGAGCATCTGGATAAAATTTATGGAATGCCGCAAAGCAGGCGGCCAATTTCCGTATCCAGGCTCAAGCTGAAGACTACCCTGGCGAGAATCAGTATGGAAATGCGGGCAAAGTTGGGAGGCTTCAGGCCATACTATCTTTTTCGAACATGGATAGAGGATATGTTGGGCTACTTTTATTTTCGTACAAAAAAGGGCGTTTTTTACCTGACCCGGCTGGTGGAAATGTCAGACACACTGATCATTGACGGAAAAATTAATACGGTTATTTCCGGAACGGAAGCGCAGCGAAAACTGCTGGAAGCCGCATTGGACCAAATGGAAGCAGATGGCGAAATAAGGTATGGATTGCATGTAAGCACTGAATCGGTGATGTCATGTTACGTGCGGAATATGAATGACCGGCATATTCATTTTGTTGACGGGGCAGGGGGCGGCTATACGAGGGCAGCGGGGGTTTTAAAAAAGAAAATCAGCAGTGGCTGACTGCTGATTTCCGTTGATGAAGCATTTAAAGTTGTTTAATACATCCACTATATTTTGCCGGGCCTCTCCAAACTTTATTGTGTGGTGGTTGTTGAAGCAGCACCCGCTACTTTGTAGCTGATTGTATTATTGGCATCCACCATTTCCTGGTAGTATACGCCGGATGGCGATACGAAATATTTTTGCTGGTTGAGCACCAGGGACGTGCATCCCGCGGGTAACTGGCTTACCATTGACCCATCCACCGGTACCGGTGCTTTATTGTTGTTTGCAGAAGGTGCCGTCGGTGCCTGTACGATATCTTCCTCCTCATCATCTGCATCCGCATTGGTAGTATTTAACACTCCATCTGTACCTACTACTTCATATCTTAATTTATTGTTGGCTGTCATTCTCTCCTGGTAAAAAGTACCCCCCAGTTCATAATACTTTTGCCCGTCAATTACGGTTACTTTGGCGCCGGAAGGTAATTTTTTTACCATGGCGCCCAATGGAGGCTGGGTTACCCTGTAACCGCCTGTTTTATTAGGCCGGTAGTAAATACCATCATAATAATAGTAAGGATTGTTACCTATGAAAAACTGGCTGTAACCAAAGGGTAAAATGCCGATTCGTAATCCAAAAGCAGGTCCGTAATGATTATAACGATAGGGTAACCGGTAGGCGGGCCGGTAGTAAATACGTGGTCTTGACGCCGGGCGGTAATTAAAGTAAGGATTGTATCCGAAGCCTACGGAAACAGTGGGTCGGGATCCGTAATGATTTCCATAATGGCGGCCCCGGTCATACCTGCCACGCCCATTTTGTGCGTACATACCTGAAGAGAAGGCCAACATAAATCCCAGTGCCAATAAAATCCCGGAACCAACATTTAAAGTTTTCATACAAAGTTTTTTAAATTGACTTTAAAGTTAGGTGAAAGTTAAAATGGTTGTTTAATTGAAATGATTTTTAACATATCACTGCTGTGCTACTTACAAATTTTATTTTCATTTAAAAAGGTAAATGATTGATATTTTATTCCAGCAATAATGGACGTATAATCTGGTTACGCATCGCGGATATAAGAAGGGATTAAATTAAATTGGAGGACTAAAATAAGAAAGCTAAAAATGCCATGAGAAAATAAATTTAAATGGAGTTCAGATTAAAATCCGGGATAGACAAACGCCTCCGATAGCTATCGGAGGCGCTGCCATGAAGGATAATGTTGAATAACAAATACATCCTTTTTTATTTATGAAACCGACCCATTGGTAATATATTTTATCTGTACAATTTTGGCAGGTTCGGCTGATCCTGGAATACCTACCAACAGGATCGTATACACTTTTCCTTTTTCCACGGTGATGGTTCTGTTGGCTGATATGGTAGTGCCGTTATTGACCTTAATCGTAATGTCTCCCGGATTTACGCCGGTAAAGGATGAAACGGTGGCATAGGCTGTACTACTGTTAGAAAGGTCTGTTCCATTGGCAGTAAGTGTTACATTAGGTTTGGTTGAATCCGGTATGGCGTTTATGAATCGCACATACGCCTGCCCGCTTGTAGCAGAAAGGGTATCCAGTTCATCCTTTACCACCAGGTTGCTGTAGGTTCCGTTAGCACCGAGCACAAAGGCTGAATAATATTTGGTTGCTTCAAAATTCTGGTTGACCGTGGCAAAAGTGTTGCCACCTCCAAAATCATACGCTGTTACCTCCCTGCTGCCCGGGAAAATCGTTTGGTAAACGCCGGTATAACTGGTGTAGTTAAGAGGTGTAGTTGTTAACACACTGCCTGAGATGGCAACGCCAACAGCCGTCTTGTCCGGGGCAAGATTAAATGTCATCAATGCAGATACCGGGGTATTGTTATTAAAGTCCGTAGACTTTTTACAGGCAGAAAACGACAAAGCAATGAGTGCGAAGGCACTTACAAAAAGAAAGCTAAAACGAATGGTACGGGGTGTTTTTTTCATGATAATGAATTAAAGTTTTAAAAATAAATGGGCTGTAAGCATAGAAAAAATAATGCCAACAGCAGCTAAGGGATTGCCAATGTTTTCCTTGCCCGGAGTATTAACAGTTTGTTTTGTATTGTCATAGCCCTGCGTAAAATGACAGAAATTTAATATGAATGTATTTGACCAGGCCGCAAGGTTTTAGTCTTTTCCAACATTTACTTACCTTACATTCTCACTAATATTGTGGAGGCAATATTTGCAAATAAAGTATTAATGAAGTTCAATTAAAATTATTCACTATGTATACAATAGAAAATGAAATACTGAAAGTAATAATTAACCCGGCAGGGGCTGAGTTGACTAGTTTGTTCAATAAAAAAAATGGCCTTGAATACATGTGGAGTGGGGATGCGAAATTCTGGGGAAAGAAATCGCCCGTTTTATTTCCAATCGTAGGCACGGTAAAGGATAACAAATATATTTTAGAGGGCAAAACCTACGAACTCGGCAGGCATGGATTTGCAAGGGAAAAAATTTTTTCTGTTGTTGAACAAAGTTCCTCGTCCATTCATTTTAAACTGGAAAGTGATGACGATACTTTAAAGGTTTATCCCTTTCAATTTAATTTATCCCTTATTTATTCCATTGAAGAAAACAGTCTGTCGGTTACTTACCTGGTAGAAAATAAGGATGCACGGGACATGTATTTTTCAGTAGGTGCCCATCCCGCTTTTAATTTGCCTTTGGTGGATGACTTAATGTACGAAGACTATTTTCTATTGTTTAATAAAACAGAAAATGCCGGTCGCTGGCCAATTAGTACAGATGGATTAATTGAGGAAGCGGCTATACCGTTACTGCAGGATACTAATGAACTGCCGTTATCAAAATCATTGTTTTATAAAGATGCGATTGTATTAAAACATCTTCAATCCGATGAAGTAGAGGTGAGGTCTGCCAGGCACCCTGCGGGTTTAAGTTTTGCTTTCCCCGGCTTTCCCTACCTTGGGATATGGGCTGCAAAAGATGCGCCTTTTATTTGTATAGAACCCTGGTGCGGTATTGCGGATAGTGTGGTGAGCAACCAGGATTTTACCGAAAAGGAAGGAATTGTAAATTTACCTGCCGGTGAAAGTTTTGATCGAACATGGAGTGTAGCTACCTGGTAAGTAACGCGGTGAATGGTGAATGGTCAATGGGCAATGGTGAATAGAGATCAATGCAGAACGTTCAAATTTTGCGCATTGACCATTCACCATTCACCAATGGCCACTGCCAGCCATCCTTAGTATTTTGGTTGCACCCCCATATTGTAAAACATAAAACTCCATTTATCTTTTTGCTCTGCAATGGTTTGTTTGGTGCTTTTGCCGGCGCCATGCCCTGCCTTTGTTTCTATCCTGATAAGCACAGGGTTGTTACCAGTTTGTTTCTCCTGCAGGGTGGCTGCAAACTTAAATGAATGTGCCGGTACCACCCGGTCATCATGATCGGCGGTGGTAATCATTGTTGCAGGGTATGACGCTTCCTGTACATTGTGCAGGGGCGAATAGTTGTAGAGATAATCAAACATTTCCTTACTATCTGCCGACGTGCCATAATCATAAGCCCAGCCCGCCCCTGCGGTAAATTGATGATAGCGCAACATATCCAGTACACCTACCGCCGGGAATGCTACCATACAAATGCCTGGTTGTTGCGTAATACATGCGCCAACCAGCAATCCGCCATTGCTGCCACCTTCAATTGCCAGCATCTCCCTGGAAGTATATTTATTGTCAACCAGGTATTGGGCTGCCGCAATAAAATCATCAAATACATTTTGCTTTTTTGTTTTAATGCCCTGCTCATGCCATGCTTCGCCATACTCGCCGCCACCACGTAAATTGGGTACGGCATAGATACCACCATTTTCCAATAATATAATATTGGAGGTGCTGAAGGATGGGGTGAGGTTTACACCAAAACCACCATAGGCATACAGCAGGCAGGGGTTCTTTCCATTTAATTCGATGCCTTTTTTATGCGTGATGATCATCGGTATCTTCGTTCCATCCTTTGAAGTATAAAATACCTGGCCCGATTCATACTCTTCCGGCTTGAATTCTACGGAGGGCTTTTTGTACAAACTGCTTTCCCCGGTTTGGATATTGAGTTTGTAAATCGTGTAAGGGGTGGTGTAGGCCATAAACCCAAAGTAGAGCATTGTATCGGGTTGCTTTGCAGAAAAGCCATTGGCGCTTCCTAATCCGGGTAGTTCAATTTCACGGATCTGCCTGCCCGTTTTATCATGCTGGTATACCTTAGTTACCGCATCTTCCAGGTAGGTGCAAAATATAAAATCGCCTGCCGGTGAAGCATTGAGCACCTCGGGTTTTGCCGCTACGATTGTTTTCCAGTTGGACTCTGTTGGATTGCTAACAGCCACCAATACCAGTTTCCCGGTTGGTGCATTTCTATCGGTTTGAATATAGAAGTTTTTCTCATCCGAGCTCACAACACCATGCTGGTTTTTCAAATCGGTTACCAGTGGGGTAATGGCTGCATTGGGTTTAGTCAGGTCGAGGATATGCAATTCATTTCCGTAAGTAGTATTGGCCCCGTAAATAATTAACCAGTGTCCATCTTCCGTTACTTCTGCCGAAATGTAACGGTTTGGCCGGATACTACCTCCATAAATTAACCGGTCCTCTTTTTGCGGGGTTCCCATCCTGTGGTAAAATAGTTTATGGCTATCCGTTACACCGGCTAAAAAGCTCCCCTCCTTTGGCCGGTCGTAGGTGCTGTAATAAAAGCCCTCGTTGCCACTCCAGCTTGCAGCCCCAAATTTAATGTCGAGCATGGTATCGCCCACCTGTTTTTTTGTGACGGCATCTATTACAATCATTTTTTGCCAGTCACTGCCGCCCTCCGAAATGTTATAAGCCGCAAGCGATCCGTCTTTGGAAAAATTAATGGCAGCAAGGGAAGTGGTGCCATCTTTTGAAAATGTATTGGGATCTAAAAATAATTCCGGATCTCCGCCATCCAGGTTTTCCCGGTACATTACTCCCTGGTTTTGCAGGCCCGAATTTTTATGATAATAAATATAATTGCCTTCGCGTTGGGGAGCAGAAAATTTTTCATAATTGAAAAGATGTTCGTACCGTTTACCAATTGCTTCCCGAAAAGGAATTTGTGAAAGGTAGTTTTCGGTTACTTCGTTTTCGGCTTTTACCCAGGCACCTGTTTCGGCGCTGGTATCATCTTCCAGCCATCGGTAAGGATCGGCTACAAGGGTTCCAAAATAGTTGTCTTTTACAAGGCTGTCTTTTTTTGTGGCGGGATATTTCACTTTGATGGATTTAAAATTTTCAGGGGATGATGAAGGGTTGTTGTTACAGGCAGCCATTAACAGCAAACAGGAACAAGCGATCAATGATTTATTCATATTGGGTGGTTAAAAAAGGAAGGTAACTTTTTTTCTGAAATGACGGGAAGGCTGTTGCATAAAATGCTGTGATAAATTTTAAATAACAAAAAAGGAAAAGCCATAAAAAGTAAATAAGAAACGATTTTCTTATTCTATCACTTCAAACAACAGCAACTGTGTTTTTTCAATCGGGTTAAAATTGTTATCCGATACAAACAACAAGGTTTTATGTCGATTGGGCAATAGCGGTCCAAATGTTACCCCTTCAATATTATCGACAAAAATACCCAGGGTGTCCATGTTTAGTAATAGTTTTTTCGTGGCCGGTTTAAAATGGGTGCTACCGGTTAAGGAAGGGATATCTTTAATATCCGATGCGTCCTTTAAATCTGCAATAAATAGTTTAATAGTGCATCCCATCCGTCCGCTGGAGAAAGAGCGCTCGATTACGAGCAGTTTGTTATTTCCGATGGAAAGGATATCGGGTACCCCGTTTATTTTAAATGCATCCGCAGGAAACGGGGGATAGGCTACCGGTTCTAATTTATACGCAAACTGTTGGGTGTTTTGTCTTTGGGACACGTTGAATTTTAATATTCTTATGTACGCATCGTTGGCCAATGTATCTGCCTTTGGGCCGTCCTCATACAAAGGTTCTTCTACATTTGCAAAAAGGGTGGTATAGTTATCAGCGAATGTTAATCCTTCCAATACCCCGTTTTGCCTTGGCCCTTTTTCAATGGACCTGATGTAGAGATTAGGGGGTAATGTAAAACTTTTCAAATAGTTGCCTTTTGTTGAAATGGTAATAATGGACGGGTTTACCAGTACGGTGTCTTTTCTGTTGGCTATTCTTTCGCCCTCGCTGCTCCAGGTTAATTTTTTTTGGGTTGGGTCATACCGCATGGCCTCCGGATCGGTTGTATGAAAGCGGTCCTGTTTATTGCCGGGATATGATTTGCCATTGGGTTGCAGTAGTTGCTGCACCCCGGTAAATCGCATACTGGTAATGACTTTTCCTGTTATGGTAATACCCGCGGTATAATAACGTGCAGGATTAATGGCACTCCGGTCGTCGCAGATAAAGTAATAGCGTTTATTTGTCGCATCATAATCTATTCCTGACAAACCTCCGATGGTAGTATTTTTAAATTGTTTTGCATACGGTATTTCATATTGCCCTAAAAATTGAATCCGGCTGATAGTTGAAACTGGTTGTGCGGAAGCCGTTTTTTTTAAAGCAACAATGTGTATTAGGAAAAAGGCAGTAAGGGAAAATAAAAAAGCCCGGGAATGAAATGATCGCATATCGGATATTTGTGCGGCAAAGTTTAGGAAAGTAATTTTATTTAACGTGTCATTGTTTTGTTAGCGTAAGTATGTACATTTTATAAAAAATATCGCTGCGGGTTGCTAGGCTTTTAAAAGAATTAAATAATTGCAAGGATATTTACTACCGTTGGCGTCCACAGGCATTGCTTTAGGCGACAAGTTGGAATGCACTCTTTTTATCCACCAGCTTATTTATATTTGCAGGCTATGAGGATTTTAATTACTACTCTTTTTGTGATTGTTGCAGGTCTTTCATCCTGCATAAAAAATACAAACCAGCTTACAAGAGAAGAAGTAATAGCTGTAATCAGGTGTTTTGACGAAGGTTGGCAGCATAAAAATCTCGCCGCGGTAGACTCCGTACTAGCACCTTCCTATATTTATTTCACACAGTCAGGCGGCGTATTTTCAAGAACTAACCTGGTCCAGACTGCGGGCTCTCCTGCCTATAGCCTTAAGCGGATGGAGCGGATGGAATATGATGTAACATTGTACGAAAATACTGCCGTCGTGAGTACCCGGTGGCAGGGTGAAGGGATGTATAAAGGCGTTTATTTTAACGAGGACCAGCGATGCAGCTTAACGATTATTAAAACGAAGGATAAGGTAGAAATATTATCTGAACATTGCACACCCATCCGGCCCAGCCGCATATTGCATTAATTCAAAAAGTATACTGAGTCGTGTTGAACCCGGGCTGATCTGTTGCAGCAATCATTGCCTTAACCACGGTGTCATTAAAAAAACAGCACTCCGTTTTTACTCACGGGAAAGATATGAATATCAGGAAATGCATGATTCGAGATATGGAAAACCAGGAAAAACATACATGGATAAAATATGGATAATATGCCTGCCAGGTAATTCTTTTTCACCTGTTTTTTTTTCAATCACCTTTTTTAGTTCTTTAGCGGTGATTTGAACAAATGGTTCATTCATGATCTGCCTTCGGTCTTTATGGTGGCCTGGTATATCCACCGTGGTTATTTTACCAGTTACAAAGTCGCTCCATCCCAGGTGTGGGTCAACATAAATTCCAGGCGACCGAAAGATGATCAGCTCTCCAGGAAAAGGCTTAGGTTGATAGGCTTTTACCATCTCTGAATTACTTGCATAAAAGTACCATTTCCTTACTTGCTCAGGACACTTGATCCCCATTTTAATATAACATTCATAAATAAGTTTTGCTGTCTGAAGTAAATAGCCATCCACTTTAAATTTCCCCCATGTCATTTCTCTTTTAACACCTGCTTTTATTTTTCTTAATGAAAATAAGACCTTTTCTTTTGTGGTTAAGAGGATATTTTTTTTGGGGCTAACCGCAGCGTCTGATAATGCCTTCGGTTTTGAACGAACAGGCTTGTCTTTGTCAGTAAGGGTGATTAGTGGTTTTAAATTATTATAACTAAATGTGGGAGAAACTGCATTGAATTGAGCAAGTAAAGACACTTTACATCCCTTGCTGATCAACTGCTGAGCCATTTCAAATGCTACTACTCCGCCAAAACAATAGCCCCCCAGTAAATAAGGGCCATCGGGGTTTATCGTTTGTATTTCTTTAATGTAATGTGCCGCCATTTCCGCAATACTGGTATGAAATTTATCCTTTCCATCCAGCCCGATGGGTTGTAATCCATAGAATGGTTGGTCTTCTTCCAAATAACGGGACAGTTCCCTGTAAAATAATACCGTACCTGCTCCGGCATGAATACAGAACAAGGGCAATTTTGATCCATTTGGTTGTATGTGAACAAGTGAAGACCATGGCGCATTTGCTTCTTTCCTGGTTAAATAGTCTGCTAATAGCTCAATCGTAGGCGCCTGGAAGAGAATAGAAAGCGGAAGTTGTATACCAGTCATTTTTTTAATTTGTGCAAATAGCCGGTATGCCTGTAGTGAATCTAACCCCAGTTCGAAAATATTATCCTGTATGCCGATATGGTTCATCTTAAGTGCCTTTTCAAGCAGTTTTACCAGCTTTATTTCTGCGTTATTCCTGGCTCCCACAAAGGTTTCATCCGGGCCGGTTCTTTGTTGATCCGGCTCCGGAAGAGCAGCACGGTCTATTTTTCCGTTTGTTGTTAATGGAAGGGAACCAAGCACTACCAGGGAAGCCGGAACCATATAAACAGGCAGCTTTTCACCAAGAAAACGCTTTAGCTCCAATGGCTTAATAGTTTGTGCCTTGCGTGCTACGACATAAGCCACCAGGCGTTTATCGCCCGGCGCATCTTCCCTTACGATTACGGTAGATTGTTGCATACCGGGATATTGCCCAAGGGCAGATTCTATTTCTCCTAATTCAATCCGGTACCCCCTGATCTTCACCTGGTGATCGCTTCTCCCGATAAAATTGATATTGCCGTCACTTAAAAAATAGCCCAGGTCACCGGTTTTGTATAACCGTGCATTGGGAGTACCGCAGAAAGGATTGGGAATGAAACGTTCCGCAGTTAATTCAGGACGATTCAGGTAACCACGTGCCAGTCCGGCGCCGCCTATATATATTTCGCCTGTTACCCCGCTTGGTACGGGTTGCAAATTGCTATCAAGTATGTAAATCTGTGTATTGGCAATCGGCCGGCCGATTGGTATATCTTGAGATAATGGCAAATCACCAGGTATCTCATAAGTGCAACATCCTACTACTGTTTCAGTAGGGCCATATTCGTTAATGAGCCTTGTGGAAGGCGCATGGTTTCGCCATACCCCGAGGTTTTTTCCCGTAAGGGCTTCTCCCCCTATAATGAGAGCATTTGCCTGGCCTTCCATTTCGGCGGGCGGCAATAAATTACTGAGTATCTCCAGGTGAGCGGGGGTTATTTTTACCAGGCTAAATTTTTCTTTTGAGCGCAACACAGTGCCAAGTGCTTCTATCTCTCCGTCTTCAGGAAGCAACAGCACTTTTTTTCCGGTCAGTAGTGGTGATAGAAAACTCGTAACGGTAGCATCAAATCCAAGTGATGAATTTACAGGGCAACCATTTCCGTTCATTACCCGGTAAGCCTTTATGCACCAGCTAAGATAATTAACCACTCCTTTATGTATGATCAACGTGCCTTTTGGAACCCCCGTTGAACCGGAGGTGTAAATTACATAAACGAGATTTTCCGGGGTAGCGCAACAGGAAGGGTTTTCTTCTTTTTGAATGGCAATTTTCTGCCAATCCGTATCCAGGCAGATTACCCTTGTTTGATTTACAGGAAGCTGCTGTAAGAGTTTAGTTTGGGATAACAGAATAGTAATGCCGGAATCCTTCAGCATAAAATCCACCCTGCTTTTCGGGTATGCGGGATCAATTGGAACGTATGCTCCACCAGCTTTTAAGATGCCCAATATGGCCACAGCCATTTCCGGTGAGCGCTTCATATAAATCCCTACTAATACATCCGGCCCCACACCCAGCGTGAGCAGGTGGTGAGCCAGTTGATTTGCTTTTTTGTTTAATTCAGTATAAGTCAGTTGCCCTTTTGATAGAGGAGTTGGTGCAGAAATATTACCATGCAGCGCCACTGCCACAGCATCCGGATGTAAATACACCTGCTCTTCAAATAATTCATGCAGGCATTTGTCTTCCCGGAAACTGGTATTGGTGTCGTTCCAGTCAAGAAGAACCTTTTTTCGTTCTGTTTCACTCATCAACGGTATATGCGCAATATGTTGATTGGGATTGGCTGCCACTCCATTGAGCAATACCAGGAAATGTTCCATCATGTTCCGGATCGTATCGGCTTCAAAGAGTGCTGAATTGTATTCAAGAAATCCTTCCAGTTCATTCGTGGTATTTTCCAGCGAAAGGACCATTTCTACCCCCGTCGGCCGGGTTTTACTACTTTCAGAGGTATATGGCAGGTGATTTCCATGGGCGCCGTCCTCCCCATTTCTATAGGAAAAGATTACCTGGTAAATTGGAACAGAAATAGCACAATCATTTGTTTTAAGCGAATCTTTCAGCAGTTCAAGATGGAAATTCTTGTGGTCATTGGCGTTGGTAACCACCTGTTGTACCTGCTGAAGCAGATCAGTAAAAACCGGGTTGCCGGAAAGATTGGTGCGTAAAGGCACAATGTTGATGGCACTTACAGCGAGGTAACCGTTATCATTGACATAGTAGTGGCTGGTTGGGAAGCCGACTATGAGATCTGTTTGGTTCGTTGAACGGTATAACAGTGTTTCAAATGCTGACAGCAATACGATAAACAAGGAGGGTTTCTGTTGCTCACATATCTTGTTCAGTTGATTCCTGCAATTTCCGGGTATGGTGAAGTGATAAATTGCTGTGCAGTAATCGCTCCCGGGGGGACATGTATGATCAGTGTGTAAATCTATATGTTCCGGGGCCCCGGACAGGTGCTCTTTCCAATAGCAGAGCAGCTTCTCTTCCACATCAATTGCATAGTTTGATTGGTTATTACCTGTTTGGGCTGTCATACCATAAAGGGGTTGAAAAATGATTGGAATCGCCAAACCTAACTTATACTAATGCTAAAAATGATGGGTCAGACAATTCTATTGCCTGGCAATGCAAAAAAAACAGCAGGGAGGATATAGCAAGGTTAAATAAATTCCTGAAACATTATGATTTAATTCGTTAATGGATAAAAAGGAATTCCATGTAATTTTTAAGAGGTAAGTGTACCGTAAGGTATTTGGTTAAACAGGATTAAAGAAATTGATTTGTCTGGAAGGATCTATTAGAAATCAGCTATTTATTTTCGCAGGGAAACAAAATGTAATGATTAAAAATATAAAATTTTTTCTAAAGAAAAATAATTTGTTTACAGATTATATTTTGATAATGTTCGTCAAATCGTTTATCCCAAACCTTTATAGCATTTTTTATCCTTACCATCCCTTTACAAAAAAATAGCAAATAAATAAAATGTGCCAGCCGGTTGTTTTTTTTATTTTTTATAAGAGTGTTTGTGATTTTTGTGCTTATTGGTTGATCCTTCAATTTATTTGCATGATGGAATACAAAATCACTTCGCTTATTTTTATTGATACGAAACGCCCGGTTATTTTATTGTAAGGATTGTTAATCGTACGTACGCACAAGAATATTCTTGTTAAGTTTACAGTTCCGGCACATCCGGTGATGTATGCTACATTCACATTGCATTTTTGTTTGAAACGATTTCTTTATGATTAGATTACGGATTACGTATTTTTTGTTATTCATCTTTTGTACCTGGCTGGCATTGGCTACACGCATTCATCATCAATGGTTTCATCCGTTGATCGTACAATATGGCGGGGATATTATCTGGTCCGGAATGTTCGTTTTTTTTCTGCGTATTTTCTTTGTGCATACCCCTTTGTGGAAACTGGCGCTGATCAATTATGCAATGGGGGTGGCCGATGAGTGTTCACAATTATCCAATGCAGGCTGGATGGTAGCAATCAGGCAGACTTTTTTGGGCAGGTTATTATTTGGAGTAGGTTTTTTATGGAGCGATTTGGTTTGTTATGCAATTGGTACATTGATTGCATGGGGAATCGCATGGATAATAGATGGGTTGAAACCAATTGCGCCAGGGAAGATGGAATTAAAATTCAAATGAATCAAGGGGAGTGCTATTTCCAGCAATGGTCATTCCGGCAGCCATGGCATTAATTTTTTTTATGACTAAAAATGGGAGCGAATGCAGGATAAAAATGATAAAGTTATTGTAAGCGGCAAGTTAGTTGATGAACATACCCGGTGTGTGCATTACCATTCGCCGCTGGATGTAATCGCTATAAAATTTAATTGCTGCAATCAATACTACCCCTGTTATTATTGCCATCTTGAAGAAGCAGATCACCCGGCTACAGTCTGGAAAAGGACCGAATTCGATACCAACGCCATCCTTTGCGGGCTTTGCTTAAAAGAAATGAGTATAGCAACATATAAGAGTTGTGGTTACAAGTGCCCTTTTTGTAACACAGCTTTTAATCCAAACTGTGTAAATCATGATCACCTTTATTTTGAGGAGTGATGCTATCAGGATACCGGGATTAAAAATATTGGCTTTGTCGCAAACTTTCTTAACGTTAACCTGTTGTAAAATTTGCTTCTCCTGAATAAATGGCGGATATTTAATTTATAATTTAATACTCAAATTGTCCTTATGAAATATTATGTGCTTTTGCTGATTTTTCTTTCTTCCCTCTGTGCGTATTCGCAAAATTCAATTGAAAATGCCCCGGCCGAACTGATTTATGGCAGAAAGGATGGTATGGCACTGACCATGTTTGTGCAATCGCCCAAACAATTGTCCAACGGCAAAGGGATTATCCTGGTGGAGAGTGGCAACTGGAAATCTAGTTATGAAAGAGCAACCAGGTTTTTTAAGGCAACGAAAATATATACGGATAAGGGATACACGGTCTTTACGGTATTGCCCGGCTCTCAACCAAGGTATACCATCCCTGACCAGATTGCAGACCTGCAAAGGGCGGTTCGGTTTATACGGTACAATGCCCAATCCTATGGAATTGACCCCGGTCATTTAGGCATTATCGGGTTTTCTTCCGGCGGTCATTTATCCCTTTCAGTAGCTACTGCTGATAACAGAATTGATTCTGCTGCTATCGATCCGGTAGACAGGGTTTCGTCGAGGGTGCAGGCGGCGGCAGTATTTTACCCGCCAACGGACTTTTTAAATTTTGGCAGGCAAAATGCAGTACCCGGTATCAACCGCACTGCCCTGATATTAACGGGCGTTTATGCCGCATTCGATTTTAAAGCATGGAATGACACTACGCGGTCCTATGTGCCCATAACAGATGATGGAAAAAAACTGGCCATCGCCAAACAGGTTTCCCCGATATATGCTGTAAGCCCCGATGATCCCCCGGTGATGATCATTCATGGGGATAAAGATGTGCTGGTTCCGCTGCAGCAATCAGAAAGTATTATAAAAAAACTGGAGGAAGCAAAAGTGCCCAACCAATTGATTATAAAAAAAGGAGGTGGGCACGGATGGAGAAATATTGAAGAAGATGAAGTGAATTGTATCAATTGGTTTGATAAATACCTGAAGTGATCACATGCTTCTCTATTGATGAACAGGATGCAGAAGTTTCACGGGTTATAAACATCTTATCGGCGGCTGGCAGGGGCCTGCATTTCCATAAAATCTATTGCAAGATTGGCCATTGCCTGTACGCCTAATTTCAAACCGCTTTCGTCTATAAAAAAATCAGGTGTGTGATGGGAGGCAGCAGTTTTTGGATCACCGCCTTTAGGCATGCCGCCTAATACGATAAATAATCCAGGCACTTTTTGCTGGTAAAAAGCAAAATCTTCACCGCCGGTAGTAGGGGGCTTTAATTTTACATTTTCTTTTCCTGCGGATTGTTGCAAAGAAGGGAGCATTTTTTCAGTTAGCGCCGAATCGTTGGAAGTAACCGGGTAATGGTAACTGAACGGAATCATCACTTCTGCGGTAGCACCTGCACTTTCCGCCGTTTTGGTAGCTACCTGTTTAACTCTTTCGATCAGCATTTTTTCATCATCATCACTCAGCGCTCTTATTGTACCCAGCATTTCCACCTGCTCCGGGATAATATTGCTTAGGTTGCCGCCGTTGATGGCTCCTATGGTGACTATACCGGCATTTTGCGTGACATTCAAATTGCGGCTGACAATGGTTTGTAAATTATTAATGATCTGCGCCGACGTTACAATGGGATCAATCGATGACCATGGATAAGCACCATGGGCAGAACGGCCTTTTACAATTATTTTAAGGTCGTTTACACTGGCATAAAAACCACCCGGCCGGTAACTGATTTTGCCTACCTCCGTTTGTGAATTAATGTGCAGGCCAAATATCACATCTACCGATGGATTATTTAATACGCCTTCTTTCACCATCATCTCGGCACCGCCTTCTTCGCCTTTTGGTGCACCTTCTTCTGCCGGTTGAAAAATAAATTTCACCGTGCCTTTTAAATCTTTTTTCAGGCCGGTTAAAATTTCAGCAACCGCCATCAGCATGGCTACATGGGTATCATGTCCGCAGGCATGCATTACACCCGATTCTTTCCCATTGTACTGTACTTTTACTTTTGATGCAAATGGTAAAGGTGTTCTTTCTATTACGGGCAATCCATCCATATCAGCACGCAAAGCCACTACTGGTCCGGGTTTGCCCCCTTTTAAAATGCCTGTCACCCCGGTATGGGCCACGCCTGTTTTCACTTCCATCCCCAGGCCCTGCAAATGTTTGGCAATGATTGCCGCTGTCCTTGTCTCCTGGTTGCCCAGCTCCGGGTGTTCATGAATATCCCTTCTCCAGGCAATCAACTGTTGCTCTATTTTACCGGCAGCAATATTTACCTGGTTTCTGAGTGTGGATTTTTGTGCGTTTGCTGTGAATGTAAATACAAGGAGTAGTGCCAACAATTGAATTCTCATGCGTCCATTTTAAAGTTCAAGATAGTTTAAATTGTGTTTCAATTAACATCGGAATTCCCAGGTAGACATTGAAATTTTTTAATGTGAAAACAAATTTACCCTGCATTGTTATTCAATAGTTATTTTCGTTTAATTCAATTACATAAAAATACAAACCAGCAGGAGCATGATTCGATTAGCGCATTTCCAGGAAGCCGATTTTGGGCAATTGATAGAATGGATACATGATGAAGAGATATTAACCAATTGGGCGGGTAATCTTTTCCGGTTTCCACTTTCAAAGGATAGCCTGGAATGGTATATAAAGGATACCAATATTTTGAATGACTCCGATGCATTTGTTTACAAAGCAATCGATACGGATGGCAAAACGATCGGGCATATTTCATTGGGGGGCATTAGCTGGAAAAACAGATCGGCCCGTATTACCAGGGTATTAATCGGTAATACCACCGAGCGGGGAAAGGGCTGTTGCCAGGGCATGATCAAAGCGCTGTTGAAAATCGCTTTTGAAGAGTTGCATTTACATCGTATAAGCCTGGGCGTGTATCACAATAATACCCCTGCCACCCGGTGTTACGAGAAAGCCGGATTTGTTACAGAGGGCATACAAAGAGATATTCTCTGGTATAAAGACGAATGGTGGAGTATGATAGAAATGAGCATACTGGAAACGGAATGGTACGCATTGCATCCCCGGCAATTAGTATTGCCAAAATAGGATAGACTTCTGCCGTCAGCCGTATTAATTCGTGACTTTGCCTGGTGAGCCACCCCCAAAGGGTGACTCACC
>JANPIJ010000057.1:0-31607 GCA_031424955.1 Ferruginibacter sp.
TTGGAATATTCGCAGGAGAACGGGAGGAAATTAAGTTGAAAAGTTGTAATTTTTTAAACACCATCAACTATGTGTGCATAACTCTAGCAATCCTGAACTACTATTGAAACCAAACTTTTTTAGGCACTGAATAGTTACAAATCCAAAGATTTATTTGAAATAGTGTAAAAGGATTAAAAAAAATAGTATTTTAACATAATATATCAATAACCCACAATACAACATCCTTGATTTCGTTTTATTACGCTAAAACCACCTGATCCAGCTATTCCCATTCAGATTAATGTAAACATTTTTTGTAGCGATTTGCTTTGAACTTAACGGGAGTATTTTAGATTTTAAACGACCGGTATTTATTAAATTTTTATCCATGTCTGATAGTAGCTTGCGAGATGTTAAGCGAAATTTACTATGGGCGTCTGAAAAGGTGCCAAACCCATCATCGCCAGGGGAGAGGGTTAGCCCATCCCATAACCAGGCAACCTATTTCCGTCACAAAGGGATCAAAGTAAAGTTTGAGGATATTGAAAAACTGTTGCAAAGCTGCGACTGGGTGAAGCAGTCAGTGGTGCTTTCCGGGGAAGATATAGAAGGAAACAGGCGGTTGGTAGCTTACATTATCCCCAACGGGGAATTTAACCAGGTTGCTTTTGCTAAATATATGGCGGATAAAATGCCACCGCATATGATTCCCGCCATTTGGGTATGCCTGGAGAAGTTTCCCCTAACCGCATCGGGTGAAATTGACAGGGATGCCTTATATGAACCCGGTTCCCGGGAAGCGGAAAGCCGGCACATGATAGCACCACGGAATGAAACGGAAGTTAAACTGGCGCATATCATACAGGGATTATTAGGAGTGCAGTCGATAAGCATCCGGGATAATTTCTTCAGGCTTGGCGGAGGTTCCCTGCAGGCTTTAAGAGTAATATCAGCCATTCGTAAAGAATTTAACCTTGCCCTTGATATTAAGTACTTTTTTATATACCCCACCATCGCTGAACTGGCAGCTTACCTTCAAAAATTGTTGGACAAAGATCCTTCTGCTTCCTCAGCAGGTAGCCCGGAAGAAACTTTTGATAACCAGGGACATAAATGGCACTTCAATCCTAAAAAATCGATCGTTCCCATCAAAACCGGTAGCAGTAAAATGCCCTTGTATATTGTTTGCGGCGGTGGCGGCAGCGTATTCACTTTTGAAAAATTTGCTCATTTGCTGGATGAGGATCAGCCTGTGTACGGTTTTCAGCAGCCTTCAGATATCAACGAATTGGAGAAATTTCCCGTTACCATTGAAGAAATAGCCGGCAAGTATGTAGATGAGTTGCTGCTCATTGATCCGGAAGGCCCTTATGCATTATCGGGCCATTGTATCGGAGGGGTGATTGCCCTGGAAATGGCCCGGAAGCTGGACAACATGGGTAAAAAAATACAGTTATTGGCGATGTTCGATGTGATTATACCCAAAAAGGAAGCCCCGCAACCAGCTACGCTTAAAAATCTTTTTCATATCCCCCGGATAATAAAAAAAGTGACGGAAAAGTTTTTTTTAAAAATAGAATTCGAAACCTTTTTATTGACCAGGCATACCCGTGATGCACTGGATTATAAATTTAATAGTTTCAAATCCCTGGTGAACCGGTTTTATAAATACCAGGAGGAAGATGTTGAACTGTTTATTTTTAAACAATTTGAACAAAAATTCGAAACTGCTTTTAAAAATTACCAGGTAAAAAAAATTGACCAGGACATCCTGGTTTTTTATGCCAAAGACCATTATTATTTCCTGGACAGAGACCGGAATATCCGGTTTAAAAAATTTCAGTTGGAAGAAGAAATCAAAAACAAGTGGATAGATTATGCGAGGGGCACAAAAGTGTATGAAACAGAAGGAGGGCATTCCACCATGTTTGAACCATTTTACTCAGGCGATATTGCCCGGGTGCTGAAGCAGCATCTGAAGTAATGTTGAAGCGAGCGGGTGCGCATTCCTTTGAATAAAAATAATCTTTCCTCATGATTTAATAACGGCGGAAAAATTAGCATTGATATTATTTTACCCTTTTAATGAACAGTTGCAGATAGTATTTTTTTTGACTCTAAAACCAGCACAATTGTAGATGTTTGATACCAAAATTGCTTACGCAGGTTATTATATTCCTGAAAATAAATTACCGGTTGCCGATTTAATAAATATGGTTCGGGATGAGGATATTCCCGCTGTTTTCGCAAATAAAGAAGCGTACGCTGCTTTTATTAAAGATGAATTAAAGGTTGATGCAATACGGGTGGAGGAGAACCTGGATGACAGGGATATGCTTGCCAATACGGTGGAGCAGATTTTTATAGATGGAATGGTGGATCCGGGAGAAATAGACCTGGTAATACTTGCCCAGGAAGAAGACCAGCGGCAGATATTAAATCTTGGCCAGTATATCCAATACGAATTTGAAATGGACAATGCTTATGTATTGAACCTGGATGGCAATCATTGTGCAAATATTGATCATGCGCTTACCCTGGCTTCACAAATAGCCAATAAAAATGAACGCATCAATAACATCCTGATACTGGGGAATGTAAAAGTTGAAAAACCGGTCAGCAGGCTGGTTGGTAGTTATGGTGTATTATCGGACGGGTCAGGAGCCATGTTGTTGAAAAAAAATGCCGGAGGGCCCGGACTAATGAGCAGCAGGGCCGTTTCTGCCGGAAGGTTTCACGAGGTTAACCTCAACCGGGATGATTCATTGATACTCTGTAAATATTATGTAAAAACGCTCCGGGAATTGCTGGAGCGCTCAAATATTGGCCCGGAAGCCGTCACACATATTATCACACAAAATGCCAATCCCTTATTGATCAATCAGTGCCTCGAAATGGTGGGGCTGGATGTGGCGAAGGTGTTTTCAGCCAACCAAACAAAATACTCACACCTTGATTGCCTGGATTTTTTAGTGAATCTAAAAGACCTGGTGACTGAAATTGAAATAACAAAAAAGGAGGGGTTGATTTTATCTTTTGGAACCGGGTGGGCCGGCTCTTTTATTTCTTCATTGCTTTCATATGATTCATAATGGACATTGACCAGGTAAACAAGCTGATTAGTAAACTGCAGGATTGCAAATCGAATCTTGAAACCTACCGGAATGGGAAAAAACTGGTGTTGCCATTTATGACATTGCAACCCCTTATTTTACAGGTGCTGGCTTTTTTCAGATCCAAAAATATCAGCAGCGGCGATAAGATCGGCATTACAGGAACCAATACCCTTGAATGGGTGGTGATTGACCTTGCATGCATTGCAGCGGGTATACAAACAGTGCCTTTTGATCCTGCCATGAATTATGATATTCATGAACTGTTAACGGAATTTGAACTGCCATTCCTGTTATCAAATATTGAGGGGTATAAAAACACGGACGGGGTTGTTGATTTTGAAGATGTTTGTCAAAACCAAGCCGTTGAAGACGGAGCTATATTGTCTTGTATTACATACAATCGGGAAGATGTGCTAACCTATAAATTCACCTCTGGTTCTACCCAACGCCCAAAGGTAATGGGTGCCATGAAACAGAGCGTAGATGCAGCGATCACTTTCGTGCAACAAATTTTTCAGCATAATAAGGATGATAAGGTGATGGTATTTTTACCATTGCATACCTACCAGCAACGATACTGGATTTATTCTGCCATTCTCTTTGATTTTGATATCATACTAGTTCCGAAAGAGTATGTTTTTCATTCCATTAGCATTGACAAGCCCACGGTTATTATGGGAGTACCATTTTTCTTTGAAACCATTATGAAAAATTTCCTGGCTGAGTTGGATCCCGATGAACCGATGCCGGCTGCGCTAATGAAGAAAGAATTTCAACAACATTTGGGAGGAAAAATTCGTTACCTGTGGACGGGGTCTGCACCATTGGGATCCGATACACTGGCATTTTATGAAAGCATGGAAGTACCACTGTTCCAGGGATATGGAATGAATGAAGTATGCATTGTTTCAAAAAATTATCCGGGGAATAATAAAACAGGAAGCGTTGGAAAATTGTTGCCTGGCAAGCAGGTGAAATTTGATGAGCACAACCAGCTATTGGTTAAAAGCGATTACCCCGTTAATACCAGTTATTACAGGGCTGAAGAGGAAGATAACGCGGCTACCTTCCTGGACGACGGCTATGTGGCTACCGGCGATCTCGGCTTTATAGATGAGGATGGTTACCTGTATATCAATGGCAGGATTAAAGAACTGATCGTTCTGGCCAATGCCATTAAAATTCATCCTTCACCCATTGAAAAAAAAGTTGAGAGCTCACTGCTTGTAAAGCATTGCCTTGTTTATGGCGACGATCATCCTTACCTGGTTGCGTTGATTGTACCTGAATCTTTAACGGCTTCGCACAACGATGTTAAACAGGAGATTGCCAGGATAAACGAGCTGCTAAAACCCAACGAAAGAATCTGTAATTTTTTTATCTCAACGGAAAATTTTGCCAATGGCAGCAAAAGGTTATCGGCGCAAAATAAGCTCCTGCGGCATAGTATTTTAAAAGATTATTACCAGCAACTGGAAAAATTATATACCAATTAAACAACGAACCAATCAATATGGACAATGTAGTGGATACCATTAATGAAAGCATTTTTACAGTTAAAAAAATTTCGAATCCTCCGGGTACGGCCTTGCTGAAAGAAGACCTTGGAATAGATTCCATGCAGTTTGTGAGGATTATTACAAAGCTTACCGGCAAACTGGATGTGAATATTTTTGAGCTGAGCGACCAGGACCTGGCAGGCGTTAAAACAGTTGACCAGTTGGTTGATTTATTCCGGAAGAAATAGCCGCATTGCAGGTAACTGTTTTTTTAAACTGGAAATGGATTTTGATGAAAAAAATAAAATTAAAACAATAGGATTAGGTATAACGTTCGCAAACCTAAGCTGAGAATAGGTTAGACTTCAATTTCTTTTTTCCCGCTAAGGAGCGGGACAAAAAAAATCAAGACTGCGAATAAAAAGGCTCTAAAATTCAACACAATCCTAAAATCAAGGAACTCGCCGTGAGTAGTTCAATACTATAAAGCTTATGCCTGGCTCAAACAGCCTTGATTTCTTAACGGATCGTCTTGAATTTTACTATTACTTTTTATTCGAGGTCGCTAACAGCCACTGATTGCGAACGGTTCAACTAATGCTATAAATCAAATTAAGCTAACTATAAATACCCGTTTATGAATTACCCGGATGCAGACCAGTTGTTTACTGGAAATTTTGAATTTGAAAATAGCACGGTATTGTTGCGGCCTTTACTGGCCGGTGATATGGATGAATACCGGAAACTGGTATTTGATGAAAAGATATGGACCTATTTCGCCGTAGCTATCAATAATGAGGACGACCTTAAAGGCTTCATCAAAGATGCCATACAACACCGGGCAGAAAAAAGCCGGGTCACTTTTACATCCATACACAAGGAATCAGGACAGATTACCGGTAGTACTTCATTCGGAAACTTTTCTTTTCGGGATAAAAGAGTTGAAATAGGCTGGACATGGGTGGCACCGCAGTTTCAGCAAACCGGGGTTAACAGGAGTAATAAATTTTTGCTGCTGCAATATGCTTTTGAAGGATTGGGCATGGAAAGAGTTGAATTCAAAACCGACGTATTAAATGTGAGTGCAAGAAAGGCGTTGAAGGGGAGCGGCGCCACAGAGGAAGGCGTTTTGAGAAGCCATACCCTGATGCAGTTTGGCCGCAGGCGGGATACTATTTATTACAGCATTTTAAGAAATGAATGGCCGGCCATCAAAGAGCGCATTTTTAAGGATTATCAATAAATAATAAAAACGCTGATGCAACCTTTAACCCTAAAATAATTACTATGAGCCAGCATATCGAAACTGACCTGATTGGCATTGGTATTGGTCCTTCCAACCTGAGTACAGCGGCGTTGTTACACCCTGTCAGGGATTTAAGAAGTGAATTTTTCGATTTCAAAAAAGAGTTTCAGTGGTTCCCGGGAATGCTGTTTCCGGAAGCTACCATCCAGGTATCCTGGTTAAAAGATCTTGTTACCCTGGTTGACCCAACCAGCCAGTATTCCTTCCTTTCATTTTTGGCGCATAAAAAACGGATGTACCGTTTTGCGATGGCAAGGTTTCCCCGTGTAAAAAGAAGGGAGTTCAACCAGTATTTTCAATGGGTAAGCCAGTCGCTGCCTAACCTGAATTTTGATACCAGCGTTGACAGTGTAACCTTTACCGGCGATCATTTCTGCCTTAACCATTCCAGGGGGCAAAGCAGGTCGAAAAATATTGTAATAGCAGCGGGCCAAAGTGCGAAGGTGCCGGGCTGTGTGCGGCCGCATCTTTGCTCAACTGTATTTCATGCAACTCAATTTATAAAAGAAAATAATCCTTTTGCAGGCAAAAGGATCATTGTGGTAGGCGGTGGTCAAAGCGGTGCGGAACTGGTAAATCAGTTATTACTGAACCGATCTGCATTGCCGGAAAATATTCGCTGGTTATCACGGCGCCCTAATTTTTTACCCATCGACGATTCTCCCTTTACCAATGAATTTTTTACTCCATCCTACAGCGAATATTTTTATCATTTGCCCGATGAGGAAAAGCGGAAATTATTGGTCCAGCAAACACTTGCCAGTGACGGCATTAACCTTGATCTGCTGGAAGATATTTACAGGAATTTATACGAGGTTGACCTGATTGAAGGAAAGGGGAAACTCGCCAAATTGCATTTTAATCATGATATCATTGATTTTAAAAAAGGAGCGAATGGCTGGGCGCTGATCGGTAAAGACACTTCAACAGGGGAGACCAATCAATACGATGCGGATATCGTCATTTTCGCCACTGGATTTGAGTACCAGCCTCCAAAATTTCTTGAACCCATCATGGGAAGACTAAAGACAACAGAGAATGGTTTTGAGATCAGTGAAGATTTTTGTATTCATTGGGACGGACCGAAGGAAAATAAAATATTTATTCAAAATGGCGCCCGTCATGTTCGAGGCGTTGCAGATCCTAACCTCAGCCTGGTTGCATGGAGAAGTGCTAAAATTATCAATTGCCTTGCCGGCAGAAAAGTGTATGATATTGAAAACGAGAGCTCTGTTTTTAACTGGCAGCAATTTGTTCCGGTTGGAGAAAATATAAAGGAAATAATAACAGACGGCTTTAATGAATACATGGTGAAAGAATAAATCAACCCAATTAATTGAATAAGATACCTGAAATTATATTAAGCGGTAATGCCTGGGAGCGGGGGCTGCAACACGGTCGGTTGCTGGGCGACCAGATCAACCATTTTTTGTGTGATAACCGGGCCCGTATAAATGCCATCAGGGAATTTCCGCTGGAGGAAACCGTACTAAAAAGCCTGGTGCAGCAACATACCGCTGTTATTGAAGCCCAGCTTCCCGAAATCGCCATGGAAATAAGGGGCCTGGCGGCAGGTGCCAATATTTCGTATGAAGATGCGGTATTGTTGCAGATAAGGGTTGAGCTGATGGGGTATAAGTCAAAGGAAGAGCTGGAGGGAGATTGCTCTACCATCGCTTTAAATTTGCCGTCAAAGCAATTTATTACCGGGCAAACAATTGACCTGGCCGGCAATATGACTGACCTTGGCTGTATATTCAGGATTATTCCCGAAAAAGCAGGCCGGCACGAAATACTGATGTACGGATTTGCAGGGTTGCTGGGTTATATTGGATTGAACAGTGCAGGCCTTTCAATCAATATCAATATGGTGGTATCGGACGACTGGCAGCCGGGCGTTTCTCCTTACCTGTTGGTAAGGCATATGCTAACGCTCCCTTCAATAGAAGAATGCATGACGGAACTTGAAAGAATCACCCGCAGCAGCTCAAGAAGTTTTTTAATCGGTAATAAAAAGCGCTTATTGAATGTTGAATTTACCGGTCATGAAATCAAAACCCGGGAAGACAGGTTGATGTTTCATACCAATCATTATCTGGATCCGGCACTACAAAAACAGGATGCCATGCATTTTATTTTTAAGAATTCTTCCATAAAACGCCTGAGACTGATACAGGAATTATTGCCGGTAAACCCGGTTGAAGTGAATCCGGAAATATTGTTCAAAATTTTCGCTGATCACTCCCTGTACCCGGTGGGTATTTGTGTACATGGCGAAGGAAATATAAGACGGTCAGAAACAGTAGGAGCTGTGGTGATGGAGCCTGATAAGTTTACATTGCATGTACGTAAAGGAAACCCCTGCGTCGCAAAGACAGAGACCTTTACGATAGCCAGCTTTCCGGTAAATAACAATTAAGCATCATTAAAATACTAATGGTGAATTTATCTTTCACCACATACACACATTTATGAGAACATTTCCGCGGCTTAAAGAAAGCAATAAAAAATATCTTTTAATTCCGGTTATGCCTACTCCCAATGGTGGCCTGCACCTGGGGCATTTGTCGGGGCCATACCTTAAAATGGATGTACTTGCCCGTGCTCAAAGAAGGAATGGGAGCGAGGCAGCCACGTTTTTTGGTTCCGATGCGTACGAATCTTATATGAATTTAAAATCATGGCAAACAGGAAGGGAGGTAGAAGACCTTTGCAATGAATTTCATGAAAGGATGCGCAGCGACCTGGATGCACTGAAGATAGAATATGATGCATTTATTAATCCGCTGGATCCTGCATACAATAATGATTTCAACAGTTTTTTTATACAGACGGTTCAGGCGCTTGTTGATAAAGGCATTATGGAAATAAGGCGGGAAAAATATTTATATTCAAAAGATGAGGATTGTTTTTTAGCTGGTTGCTGGATACTGGGCGATTGCCCGGTATGCGGCGCTGGTACTGGTAGTTACCAATGCGAAGATTGCGGCACGCAGTACCGGCCAATGGATTTGATTTCGCCTGCATTCCGCAGGGGCGATTATCCGCTTACTTCAATTGAAGACCAGGATCTTTACCTTGTTATCAATAAAAAAGAGGAATTACTAAAGCATCTTGAAAATATGAAAATAGGTGAGGAGTTCATCGAAATTGCCAAAACCTATTTCAACAGGCAGGGCAGTTATGTGCGAATGACCAATCCCGGTAAATGGGGTATTCCGTTTACTATCAATGGAAGTAATATTCCACATGTATTGTTTACCTATACCGGCTTGTATTTTTATTCCATGTTTTGCGGAGAATTGTATAAAAAGAAATTCAATACTTTGCTAAATCCTTTTGATAAAAATTCGGCAGTGATCACCATTGCAAGTTTCGGCATAGATTGTACGATACCATACCTGGTGGCTGGTGTTGGACTTGGACTGGAATCGGGTAACTACCGCCCCTTTGATTTTTTACTGCCTAACCATTTCTTTACCCTTGAAAATTCAAAATTTTCCACCAGTCGTGGCCATGCCATTTGGGGCAAAGATATAGTGAATAAAACAACGGTAACTTCCGATGCTGTCCGTTATTTCCTGGTCTGTAATAATCCGGAAAACGCGATGTGCGATTTTGGCGTGGATGAATTTATTGCCTTTGTGAATGTTGAACTGGGAACAAATCTGCAGGTTGTTTTAGAAAAGGCATGGGCTGCCCTGGATGAACAGCCGGGCTTTAATATTAACAATCACCTGGCGGAAAAACTGGAAGACTTACTGATCACACAACAGGATTGTTTAACACCTCCCGGGTTTCAACTTACCGGGAGCAGCCTTCCGCTAAAGGAATGGATCAGCATAGGAAGCGAACTTGTATTTGATACCAGCCTTGCTTATTGGTGGCTGAAAGGTTTTGCATTACTGGCTTTCCCGATAATGCCCGATTGTGCATCTTCTATATGGAACCTGCTTGGTCATACCGGCCTGCCTGTTGAGAAAGATTATTTTCAGCATACCAACGTACGATTGGAAACAGGCTTGCCCAAATATTTTAAAACGGTAAGCTTTGAAGAAGTTAAACCTGCTTTACCCGCCACCTTATTTACCAATGAAAATAAATAATACCAGTATGAATAATCTTCCCAGGCTATCATTTCTATCACCTGAAATATTTGGCCATGCAATGGTAGTGGATGAAATTGACCTTGGCCATGAAAGTGAACAGCCCGTTGCTCCATTCAAGGGATCTAAATTTATTGTATATCCCAATGAAACATCCCCGCTTGATATACATGACGTAAAAGAATGCTGGTTCATTGCATCCGGCTCCGGCATTGTTACTTATAACGGAGATCGCAAAGAAGCGGTAAAGCCGGGCGATGTGCTGTTCTTCGATTCACAGCAAAGTCATGAAGTGTTTAATAATGGTACTGAAAACCTGCTGGTATTTTCTGTTTGGTGGAAAAAATAAATATGGATACAATGAAGACTGACCTGGATCTTGCCATCATTGGAGGAGGCATCCTTGGAGTTTGTACAGCCTGGTACGCCAGGAAGCAATACCCTGCCTGGAACATAGGGCTATTCGATCAGTCGAAGATTGGCGGGGGTGCCACTTTTTATTCCGCAAGTCTTGATCTTCCCTATGGCCATACACCATTGCGTTACCAGCTTGCTAAAAGATCCCGGGAACTTTTTTTAACGTTAAGAAAGGAGCTGCCGGATTTGCCAATCAGGGACCTGCCGTTTTATGGAATCGTTCACCGGGAGCATGCGCAATTGGTAATGGACCAGTTAACCGATCCAACTGTTGCGGTTTCGCCGGAGATCATTCCCATCCTGCATCATAAATTTCCGCTGCTGCTGTTGCCAAAGGATGCCACCATTATTTCCGGGGGTACCGCAAGCCAGGGTATCACAAATGAAGTGGTAAATGTACTGGCTAAAAATTTAGCGGGCAGCCCGGATACGGTAATCCTGGAAAATACAAAAGTAATATCTGTAATATCCCGGGAAGAGATATTTGATCTGCAAACTTCCGGCAGAGAGATCTTTCATTCAAAAAGAGTGGTACAGGCAACCGGCCCGTGGTGCAATGAGATTTTAGGAACCGGCCTGTTACCGCCTCAAAATATCCGGGTTAAAAAAATTGTGGCCTTTCACATTTACGAACAGCCCAAACCCACCGATCCGGTGTTTTATTTTTTTGATGATGATGCTTTTTTGATGCCCAAATACAAAGCCGGTTACTGGCTGTTTAGTTTTAAATGCGACCACTGGGATGTATCACCCGATATAAGCACTTTATCTATTGATGAGGCGGATATTCAAAAGGCCAGGGGAATACTTTACAAATACTATCCGCAATTTGCTTTGCTCTGTAAGGAAGGCCGGGTATTTTGCGATGCGTACACTGCCAATGGCGATCCGGTAACCGGGCAGGCCGGGCCGTACCCAAATTATGTTTTTGCCGGTGCCGGTGCCGGTTCAGGTTACCGGCTGGCCCCGGCAATTGCTGAAGCTGCTTTGAAGCATTTTATAAGTTAAGAAGTTGTTGTTTACAAATCCAAAGTATTGTTATGTACCATTCGTGAGCACTGCTAAATTTGTTACTCTAATTCCAAATAGTTACTTTTGACGTTAGTAGTTTAATACATGAGTATGATAATCTCTTTTGGTAATTCGGAGACGGAAAAAATTTGGAATGGAATTAGAGTTAAAGCGTTACCTGGAGAAATTCAAAATATAGCTAGGAGAAAGCTTCGAATGTTAAATAACTCGGTTGATATTGCAGATTTGAGAATTCCTCCTTCAAACAGATTAGAAAAGTTATTGGGACAATTGAAAGAATTTTATAGCATCAGGATTAATAATCAATGGCGCATCATTTTTAAATGGAATACCGGAAATGCTTCTGAGGTTGAAATTATTGATTACCACTAAATCATTAAAGAAATGGCCAAATTAAAAAATATACATCCGGGGGAAATTCTTTCAGAAGAGTTTTTGATCCCTCTTAATATTACCGCATACAGACTTTCAAAAGATATTGAAATTCCACAAACAAGGATTTCTGAAATTATTAAGGGTAATCGCAGAATAACTGCTGACACAGCTTTAAGGCTTAGTAAATATTTTGGAAATTCAGCGAAGTTTTGGCTTGGCTTACAGGATGATTTTGATATTGAGGAGGAAGTGTCAACTAAAGGGACAATCCTTAAATCTATAAAGGCTTTTAATCAAAATGTCGCATAATTTCTGAAATAATTAAAGTATTACAAGTTCCCGTTTAATGTTTAGATGAATAGGGCTTGCTGTTAACAGGCATTAAGGCGCTTAAATTAAAAGTACCAACGCTGCAGCGATCATTTTTTAACAGGCAAGGCAAAAGCGATATACTCGTCACCTGACTTGCTTCCTATCTTTCCTCCACCACAGGCAATAACCACATATTGCCGGCCATCAATGGAATAGGTTGCAGGCGTTGCATAACCGGGGACAGGCAATTGGGCTTCCCATAATAATTTACCGGTAGCTTTATCAAATGCGTGCATTTTTGCATCCTTTGAGGCAGCAATAAATACCAATCCTCCCTTTGTTACCAGGGGACCGCCATAACCTTCTGTACCCGTTACGGGGATTCCTTTTTTAGTTAATTCAGGATATTCGCCCAGCGGCACTTTCCATAATAATTTTCCACTGTTTAAATCCACTGCGTTCAAGGTACCCCATGGGGGTTTAATACCGGGATAACCCTCCTGGTCAAGAAAACGGTTGTAGCCTGTCATGTTATAATGAACTTCATCCATAATACTTTTTTGTGAATGACTGGCTGCTGAAACCGGTTCCTTAGTTATAACCGTATTTTTTCGTGCTTTTAAAATCGGCTCCTTTTCCGGCTCTTTTAATAAAAAAGCAAGCAGCCCCTTTTTTTCATCACCAGTAATTTGTTTAAAAGCAGGCATCATATTTTTACCGTTCCCGATGATGTTCCATGCCTGATCCCGGTTGTATTTTTTATTAAGATCAACGAGTGAAGGGAAGGAACTGCCGTTTCCCTTTAATTCGGGGCCATGGCAGGCCATGCAGTATGTACCATACACAGTTTGCCCGATCCCTTTTAATGATTTATCATTTCCCTTAACCACATCAACCATTGTTAATGCCCAGGGCAGCTCGCTGCTGTTTACATAAAGTATTCCCGAAATGGGATCAACAGCAGCACCGCCCCATTCCCCGCCTCCATCATAACCCGGAAATATCCAGGAGCTTTCCTTACCGGGTGGTGCAAACATGTCGCGGTATTTAACCATATTGTATCGGTCCGTCATTTCCTTATGCACAGCCGGTGTACGGTCGGTAACATCTTCGGGTCCAAATTTTTGGCGGGCAAAAGGTTCGGGCAAGGTGGGAATGGGTTGGGTTGGCCATAGCTCTTCACCTGGCAAACCTTTGGTTGATACCGGCTTTTCTTCGATAGGGAAAACCGGTTGGCCATTGGTACGATCGAATAAAAAAATGAAGCCGTGTTTGGTGATCTGGGCCACCGCATCAATTGCTTTTCCATTGTGTTTGACCGTTACCAGGTTTGGGTTGGCAGGCAGATCCCGGTCCCACAAATCATGGTGAATTGTTTGGTAATGCCAGATTAATTTACCGGTTGCGGCATCGAACGCCAGCAATGAATTGCCATAGAGGTTCTGGCCCTTTCGGAAACCTCCATAAAAATCACCCCCTATAGAACCGGTGGGTACATAAACAATTCCCCTTTTTTCATCCAGCGACATGCCTGCCCAGTTATTGGCACCCCCTAATTTTTTCCAGGCATCTTTATCTGGCCAGGTTTCGTAACCTTTTTCGCCCGGGTGCGGAATGGTATGGAATATCCATTTGAGTTTTCCGGTAAGCACATCAAAAGCCCGGATATGGCCGGGTGCGGCATCGGCTGATTCACCTACCCGCATGCCCATAATTAAGAGGTTTTTGTAAATAACTCCGGGTGTAGTACCCGCTATAAAAGAATTAAAGGTACCTGCTTCCCGGTCGAGATTTTCCGAAAGGTCGATATACCCGTTTTTACCAAAGTTCCTGACAGGCTTACCATCTACCACACTGATGGCGTATGTTTTTGATCCAACACTATAGATGATCCGTTTATTGCCGCCCGCCTCGTCCTGCCAGTAAACGACGCCCCTGGTTACTTTGAAAAATGCATAGGGGTCATTTTTCATACTTGTGTCCTCAAGTGCCGGATCAAATAACCACTGTCGTTCACCGGTGGCTGCATTTAAAGCAAACAATTTTACCTGGGGTGTAACTCCATACAGGATGCCATCAATCATGATGGGGTTGCATTGATTCTGTGTGCGGTTAGCAGTATCCCGGTCGCCGGAACTATATTTCCATGCCACCTGCAGTCCGGCTACATTTGTCACATTGATTTGCTCATTGGATGAATAACGGATACCATCTTTTGACCCTGCGTAACTGCTCCATCCGCTGTAGTCCTGTGAGGGTTCCGGCGTGTTTTTACAGGAATAAATCCCGGTAAATACTACCGCCAGTGCAAGGATAGTCATGTATTTACCTGGTCGGGAAAATTTTTCTAAGCAATTTTTCATTGGCAACTTTTTTGAACCGTTAATATCTAATCTGACAAATGTATATAAAGTTCAACCAATTAGCTGTTTAGGTTGGTGGCGATATAACCGGCTTTCCTTTACGTAGCGGGGATGCTGTTCATAGCAGAAGGGTTATAATTTGAGCTCCGGGCTGCTTCGCCGGATGGTTGGCCGATTGGTTAGAAAAGGCGATTGATTAAAAAACGGGGTGCAGTTAAAATCGTCGCAAGGGTTGCCAACCTTTTACAAGTTCTTTTCAATTCAGAAAAGTCTTTACCAAGGTTGGCAACCCTCTAAAAAACGGCAGTGCGGGAAAATTGGTAGATTTGCTCCTGTTATATTTGATAAAGGGGTGACAATAAAAGGGTATTGGATGGTCGAATCACCCTCCTTATTTTAATATATCCCTGACAACAATATTAAATGTCTTGTTATTATGAACCATTCATCCCGCAGACAATTTCTGCAAACATCCGCAGTATTAGTGGCAACGGCATTTACAGGTGCTGCATTTGATGTAAAAAAGAAACCCAAATTATTGTCATTTTCCACGCTGGGTTGCCCCGACTGGACCTTTCCCCAAATCGTGGACTTTGCAGTGTTAAATGGGTATAAAGGGATAGAGGTTCGTGGTATACAACGACAGATAGATCTAACAAAGTGCAGGGAATTTAACGCTGCTCAAAACAGGGCAGCTACCCTTAAATTAATGGATGAAAATGGGTTGCAGTTTGTTGATTTGGGATCCTCCGCAACGCTTCATTTTCCCGAAGGACCCGAAAGACAAAAGAATTTAGATGAAGGCAGGCGGTTCATCGACCTGGCACAGGAAATTAAATGTCCGTATATCCGCGTATTCCCCAACAACTTCCCAAAAAACCTGGAGAAGGAAGCAACAATGAACCTGATTTCAAAAGGCCTGCTGGAACTGGCGGGCCATGCAAAGGGAAGCAATGTAACAGTATTGATAGAATCGCATGGTGACCTAGTTAAAATAGACGACCTGGTAACAGTGATGAAACAAGCCGAACATCCGCAGGTGGGGTTAATATGGGATATCACCAATATGTGGACGGTGACCAAAGAACATCCGTCGGAAGCTTATAAAAAGTTAAAAAAGTATATCCGCCATACACATATTAAAGATGCTCGAATGGTAGATAGGAAATTGCAATACACGTTTTTGGGCAAGGGGGAAGTGCCGGTATTTGATGCCATCAATGCATTGTCAAAGGGAGGGTACAAAGGCTATTATAGTTTTGAGTGGGAAAAATGGTGGCATCCTGAAATTGCTGAACCCGAACTGGCGTTCGCTGATTATAGCAGGGTGATGAAAGCATTGTAATTGAGTTGGTTGCCGTTTGATCACAGATCAGTAAAGGTTATGCTGAATTGAAATGATGCCCGATAAGCCGTGACTGGTGAAATTTTTAAATCCCGGAATTGTTAATTTCCGGGCGCTGGATTCGATATTAAAAAAATCCTGCTCAATCTCGGTCATAATCCAATAATTTAGCGCTACAAAAATAAGCTCACATTCATTTAAAACGATATCCATGCCTGGAGATTCTCCCTCTGTCAACACTAAAGCAAAGCAACAAAATACCTACGACGCCATTATTGTCGGTTCCGGCATCAGCGGTGGCTGGGCGGCAAAGGAATTATGCGAAAAGGGTTTAAAAGTATTGCTGCTGGAGCGTGGTGGTAATATAGTGCATCCCAATTACCCAACATCTACCAATGATCTGTGGGAATTTCCACATCGTTTGCGCCTTAGTGTGGAGGAAAAAAGGCAACATCCCATACAAAGCCGGCATTATTCTTACCGGGAAGACAACAAACATTTTTATATCAACGATCTTGAAAATCCTTACGAAGAAACAAAACGGTTTGACTGGATCCGGGGAGACATTGTGGGCGGCAGGTCGTTGCTATGGGGAAGGATGTGTTACCGCTGGAGCGACCTGGATTTTGAAGCCAATAAAAAAGATGGCTATGGGGTAGACTGGCCAATACGGTATAAGGACCTGGCGCCCTGGTATGATTATGTGGAATCTTTCATCGGCGTGAGCGGGCAGAAAGAAAATATCCCACAGTTACCGGATGGGATTTTTCAGCCACCTTTTGAAATGAATGCCGTTGAAAAAATGTTTAAAGGAAAGATTGAATCAAAATATCCCGACCGTAAAGTGATTATGCAAAGAGTGGCTAACCTTACCAAAGCAGTGCAGGGTAGAGGGCAATGTCTAGCAAGGGATCTCTGTCATCGCGGTTGCCCGTATGGCGCATATTTCAGTACCAATGCCAGTACCATGCCTGCAGCCTATGCTACCGGCAATCTAACTGTACGGCCACATTCGCTGGTAAGTAAAGTATTGTATGATGAACAAAAAAATAGGGCTACCGGTGTAGAAGTAGTGGATACCGAAACCAACCAATCGATGGAATTTTATGCCAGAATTATTTTTCTAAATGCATCTACGGTAGCTACTACCGGTATTTTGTTAAACTCTGCTTCCAACCGCTTCCCCAACGGACTGGGCAATGGAAGCGACCAGGTTGGCCGAAACCTGATGGACCACCACAAGGGCCTTAGCGCAACGGCCCCGGTGGAAGGTTTTGAAGATATGTACTATTATGGGCGCAGGCCCACCAGTGCCTATATTCCGAGGTTTAAGAATATCAAAGAACAGGAACCCGGTTTTATCCGGGGATTTAATCTGGTTGTTAGCGCTTCCAGGGGGCGTCCACAAATGCCTGATGGTATTGGAGCATCACTCAAAGAGGCAATGACCGAGCCGGGGCCATGGAGTATTCACCTGGGTGGCTATGGCGAATGCCTTCCTTATGCGGATAACCGGATCACTTTAAATAAGGATAAAAAGAATAAATGGGGGCTGCCCACCCTAATCATCGACTGTGAATTTAAAGACAATGAAAAGGCGATGCATGAAGACATGGGTGATACGGCAAAAGAAATGCTGGAAGCAGCTGGATTTAAGAATATCCAGGTCAAAAATGAAATATCAGCACCAGGTAATGCCAACCACGAAATGGGAACAGCCCGTATGGGCCGTGACCCCAAAACATCTGTATTAAATGGCTTCAATCAAATGCATGAAGTGCCAAACGTATTCATCACAGATGGCTCCTTTATGACCTCCGGCTCCAATGTAAATCCTTCCTTAACTTATATGGCCATTACAGCCAGGGCCTGCGATTATGCGGTAAAGGAGCTGAAGCGGATGAATATATGATTTTCGGGTATAGGGAGTAGACCGGGTAGGGGACAATATATTCGTACGAATGTTGTGCGGCATTGTGAACATCAAATGCTGTTAACAATTGCCAGGTCATAAAAATAAACCTTCCTCTATTTTGTATTCAGTCTTCTTACAATGTTGTCCCCAACTACTACAAGGGAGGTGACGAGAGCGATTAAGCCAAGTAACTGCCCTAAAGCGCTTTCTGCTTTCCATGTAAAAACAAAACAGGTAATAGCAGTCAATACCAAACAAAACAGTGTATGCGTTTTCATGACAATCTTTTTAATAATGAAGTAATGTTGGATTGTCGTTGGATCGAATTAAAAGGGAAACAAACTGTCCGCTAATTTTTTGATGTGGAATTTGTATTTAGAATGCTTTCTTGATTTGTAAATGGAATACTATTAAAATACCCGCCTGGTTTGCATACAAACCAGCCAGGTATAGAAAGGAGGTTAATACTTTTTGACTATTCGTGCAGCACCTTGTTGGTCTTGTCAATATACACGATTTTCTCGCCCTTCATTACCCGGGCTTCCCCGTTCTCAAAACAATCAGTAAAGTTGTAAACCGGTTTAATAACCCATGCTCCATTTCGGTCAATAAAGCCCCAAAAACCTTTTGCATTTGCTGCCGGTGCAAGTCCTTCTGAAAAGTTGCGTGCATTTGAAAATCCAAAAGGTATTACTACCTCACCGGTTGTATTTATATAGCCATACAGGTTATTCTTTGAAACCGCAGCTACACCGTTGCTGAAGCTGCCGGCATCTTCGAAAATCGCTTCTGTAATGGCTTTACCGGTGCTGTCGAGATAAAGCCAATGGCTACCTGCTTTTGCGGCCACATATCCGTCATTAAAAGTTAATCCATCATCGTATTGTGGTTTTATCACTTCTACGCCTTGCTTATTCACATATCCAATTTTCCCATCCTTTTTAACTTTGGAAAGCCCGCAAACGCAATCATCAACAAACTCGTAATTTTTTTCCCACTTTTGAGAATAGCTACCCAGTACGGGGAAAAAAAGTACCAGTATAAGTAACTTTTTCATGATATATTTTTTATAGTAAATAATGAATTGTACTACAAATTATCAATCATCACGTGTACAACCTATGACCGGCGTAAGGAGAATATATGACGGTGGTTTGTATTATGACCGATTAATAAAGAAAGTTTGCCTGTATTCCCTGCCGCCGGGATTCCAGGTTGGAGTAAAGATTTATTATCTGTTTTAATAATAGCAGATAATAAGGAGGATAGATAAGATAAACAAGAAAAGATACCAGTATGGTATCGATAAAAAAATTGAAATCTTGTGGGATGGGAAATTATTACCCGGTAGGATAAAGATTATTTATCTGCGGCCATTCTTTAGCGGGAATTTGGGTGTAAAAAAAAGGGCCAACAAAACTGTTGGCCCTTTTTTAAACAAATTGAACGAATTAGTTCTTATGATTAAAAAGATAGAATACACCGATCTGTGCACCCCGGT
Source organism: Ferruginibacter sp. (assembly GCA_031424955.1). Lineage (GTDB taxonomy): Bacteria > Bacteroidota > Bacteroidia > Chitinophagales > Chitinophagaceae > Ferruginibacter. Next base: position 19,270 of record JANPIJ010000057.1, read on the forward strand.
TCAACGATTTTACAGTTGATACTTCGTTAATGTTACTTAGTCCAAAATTGTATCTTGCATCCACACCAAAACCTGTTGCTGGATGTACATAACCAACGCCTGCACCTAACGCAAAGTCAACCGGCTTTACATCGTTTTTGATATCAGTGCTTACATTATTGGTCTTTGATTTTGCATTTACCAAAAAACCAACCTGTGGTCCGGCCTGTAACCTGAAGCCATTGTCAAACATATACTGAATCAATAAGGGCACATTAATGTAGCCAAGATTAACTTTGGTTTCTGTTGTACCACTACCAAACTTTGCACCTTGTCCGGAGTATACTATTTCCGGTTGAAAGGCTAAGTCCTTTGCAAGGTGAATATGTCCAAGCAGCCCTATATTAAAGTCCGGTTTTGTGTCATATTTTACACCATTGCTGTTATTGATGGTGTAAAGGTTTAATCCGCCTTTAATACCAATGTTTACGTGTTGTGCACTTACTGTACCTCCAATCAAAATTGCGGCCAATGCTAAACTCAAATAAAGTTTCATAATAATTTTTTTAAATAAATAGATTAATAAAAATGCTTTCCTTTTTATAGGATTTTACGCACTCATTAGCACGCTGGACAAATATGATACCAAATAAAAAATGTTACGGTTGATGTGTTGTGGGGAGAACTAAAATTGCCCGACTGGCATTGCAACTGATATCGGTGCATTAATATTTTTATTTAGCATTTTTAGTGGAGGTCGTCTTAGGGTTTGCATATTCGGATTTTAGCAGTTGGTTTGTCTTTTGTGTAATTACTAAAAATGAAGATTGTACCCTTGAATAAATAATCACACCGAATGGTTTTATCTATTCGGGGTGATAAAGCATAAAAGCGGTATGTTTATGCATCGTAAAACGGAAGATTTGAATTAGTAAAAAGTAAAGAATGACGAATGAACAAACAGCGGTAAGAGCGACTTATTTTAGCATCATTGGCAACTCCTGTTTAGCCTTCATAAAAGGGCTGGCAGGATATTTTGGAAATTCCTACGCAATGATAGCAGATGCTATAGAATCAACAACCGATATTTTTTCTTCTTTGTTGGTTTTATTCGGTATAAAATATTCTAACCGGCCCGCCGACAAAAATCACCCATACGGTCACGGCCGTGCGGAACCACTGGTGACATTTTTGGTGGTAGGTTTTTTAATCACCTCCGCTACCATCATTGCGTATGAAAGCATAAAAAACATTGGTACACCACACGCCTTGCCCAAACCCTGGACGCTTTTTGTATTGGGGGCAATCATTGTGTGGAAAGAGATTTCCTACCGGTTGGTTATCCGGAAAAGTAAAGAAACCAACAGCTCATCTTTGAAAGCGGATGCCTGGCATCACCGGAGCGATGCCATTACATCCATTGCCGCTTTTGTTGGTATTAGCATCGCCCTTATATTAGGTAAGGGATATGAGTCCGCAGATGATTGGGCCGCACTGTTTGCTTCGGTATTTATTTTGTATAATAGTTATTTAATCTTTCGGCCGGCATTGGGTGAAATCATGGATGAACATTTGTATGATGATCTGATTGTTGACATAAGAAAAGTAGCTCAACAGGTAGAAGGTATTGTTGCTACTGAAAAATGTTTTATCCGGAAAGCGGGTATGCAATACCATGTAGAACTGCATGCCAAGGTAGATGACAGCATTAGCGTACGCAAGGGGCATGATATTGCCCATACACTGAAAGACACGCTGCGAAAAGAAATTCCGCAGTTGGGCCATGTTTTAATACACATCGAACCATCCAAATAACCCGGGTTTCTTGCGTAATATATGGTATAGACCTAAGCAGGGAGATGGAGGGTTTCAATTGGATTTAATGAAAGCGGGCAATATCAGAATCAGGCGTCAAAAAGGAATGAGCGTATAATACAGGAGCTATCCTGATGTTTAGTTCAATTGCAATGCCGGCAACCGGTAGGTTTGCGAATCGTACACGAATAGTTCGTCAATTTCAATGGACCAGTATTTATGTAGCGGTGTTTTAACCAGGTAATCTTCCACTTCTTTTTTAGTAGCGGCATTTATAATCATCCAGCAGCGCTGGGTTTCCATACTTACCGAATAATAGTCAATTGTTCCCTTATCAATCAGGCTGTTGATGTACACCCGATGGGCCGGAACCAAACTCATAAACTCATCGTCCATTTCAAAATGGATTGTAACCTGGTATTTGCTGAATTTTTCTTCGTTTAAATTTTCCATGGTACAATATTGTTTTCCCATTCCTTTTTAAAAGGAGCGGTTATTTTTATGTAATTATCGGTATATCCCTCCATCATGCCATTTTTGTTGTGCATTTCAAATAATACTTTTCTTGTTTCACCAATATGTTGTGCGGTGAAGTGTTGCATTTTTTGATAACTTAAATTTCGTAGTATTTTGTTTCGATCGTTTCTTATGTTGATGGGTACCACCTGGCTCATGGTAGCAGCCAGCGTGTTGGCCCTTTCTGAATAAGTAAATACATGCAGGTAAGAGATATCAAGGCTTTGCAAAAAGTCGACTGTTTCCCGGAAATGTTCTTCTGTTTCACCGGGGAAACCAACTATTACATCTGCACCGATGCAGCAATGTGGCATCAGCAACTTTATCAATCCTACTTTTTCTGCATACAATTCTCTCTTGTATCGCCTTCTCATCAGCCCCAATATTTTATTACTCCCGCTTTGCAAAGGAATATGGAAATGGGGCATAATTTTTTTACTGTTGCTTACAAATTCTATAATCTCATTGGAAAGCAGGTTGGGTTCTATCGAGGATATCCGGTACCGTTCCGGCTGGGCTATTTTATCAAGTTCACTGATCAGTTGAAAAAAATCAGTGCGGGGCTGGTGCCCTCCGGTAATTTGTATTTTGGAATCGTGGCTATGTTGCGGAGCTCCAAAATCGCCCAGGTTAATCCCGGTTAATATCACTTCTTTCACTCCTTGCGTGGCAATTTCTTTTACGTTGGCAACTATATTCTCCACCAGGTCGCTGCGGCTTTTTCCTCTTGCCAGTGGAATGGTACAAAAAGAGCAGTTGTAGTCGCAGCCATCCTGCACTTTTAAAAATACCCTTGTCCGGTCGCTAAATGACTGCGATGCAGTAAAAAGGTTGACGTCCGCAATATCACAACTGCAAATTTTTGCGCTGTCACCCTTGGTAATTTCCTTCAGGTGCTCCGCTATATTAAATTTTTCAGAAGCTCCCAACACAAGGTCTACTCCCGGGATGGCGGCGATTTCGGCAGGTTTTAATTGTGCATAACATCCTGTAATTACCACCATTGCTTCCGGTGCCTTGCGTTGAATACGCCGAACCAGCATCCTGCACTCTTTATCCGCGTTATCTGTTACCGAACAGGTATTGATAACATACACATCTGCTATCTCGTCAAAACCTTTCTTTATAAATCCATCATTCTCCAAAATTTTGCCGATAGTGGATGTTTCAGAAAAATTTAACTTACAACCCAATGTATGTAGTGCAACAGTTTTTTTCATTATTGCAAAGATAAGCGGCACTTGCTAAAGTTCCCATGCGGGTACTCACTTTTTAAAGAATGGCGGTAAGGCGGAATTGCCATTGGTTTTCAGCAATACCGGAATGTGGTAATTGTTCGATCACTGCAATAACTCAATACCAGCAGAGATAAAGGGGAAAGTAAGTTAAACGGATCTTGAATGCATGGATATTGAGACCCAGAAATTTAGATTTTGCCTTAATAGCATTGGCTTTTCAATTACTTTAGCATCCTAATCAGGTTATGACAAAAAAATACCTACCGTTAATCGTGTTACTGGCAGCAGCTTTGTTGCTTTTTTATGTAAAGAAAAATCAACGTGGAAGTTATCCCCGCAATTCTCCGCCGGATATTACCATACCGGCAATTGAAGGGGAAGGGTTTAACAGGAAAGCCCAGAAAATCATTTATAGCAGGCATGCCCGCTGCAGGATGGAATGCCGGCATATCGACGAAAGTGAAGTGATGGAAATATTGCAAAATGGAAAATTGAATTATTCAAAAATAGAGCAGGACAATAGGGGTAAAACCTATCCCCTGGAGGGGACAACCCACGACCAGCAAAACGTAAGGATTGTATTTGCACCTCAGGAGGATGACCTGGTAGTAGTAACCGCAATAGATTTGGATAAGGATTGGAAATGTGATTGTGATAATCCTTAATTATAGGAGAAAACATTTTAATTTTACAATATCATTACCACCTGTATTTAATGCTGAATTTTTAACGATCACTAAATTTCCTTTTGGAACCCAGGCCATGAAAATAAAATCTTTTTTAGCAAAACCATTTGCAGGATATATTTCGAAGCAAATAAAAAAAGGAATGGAAACTGCGGTGGAAGACCAGCAATCCATTTTCAATAATCTAATAAAAGTTGCGGCTAAAACGGAGTTTGGCAAAGAACATGGGTTTGAAAATATCAAAAGCTATGAAGATTTTGTAAAACAGGTGCCCATCAGGGATTACGAGGCATTTAAACCTTATATCGAAAGGATCAAACAGGGCAAACATAATGTGCTCTGGAAAGGCCAGCCAATTTATTTTGCCAAAACAAGTGGCACTACAAGTGGTGTAAAATACATCCCCATCAGCAAAGATTCTATTGACAATCACATTAACACCGCCCGCAATGCATTATTGTGTTACATGGCTGAAACGGGGAATACAAAATTTGCTGATGGTAAGCTGATATTTTTGAGTGGTTCACCTACATTGGAAAGGGTAGGAGGCATACCTACCGGAAGATTAAGTGGAATAGCAAACCATCACGTACCAAAATATTTGAGATCCAATCAACTGCCATCTTACGAAACCAACTGTATAGAAGAGTGGGAAGAAAAATTGGATAAAATTGTAGCAGAAACCATTGATCAGCGAATGACACTGATCAGTGGCATACCTCCATGGATGCAAATGTATTTTGACCGGCTGGTGGAAAAGAGCGGGAAAAAAGTAGGCGAATTATTTCCTGATTTTAGCGTGATGGTACAAGGTGGTGTAAACTTTGAACCGTATAAAGCAAAACTGTTTGAAAGCATCGGGCGAAAAGTAGATACGATCGAATTGTTTCCCGCATCAGAAGGCTTCTTTGCGTTCCAGGATTCGCAGGAGGCAGAAGGACTGCTTTTAAATACCGATAGCGGAATATTTTTTGAATTTGTACCCGCTTCGGAAATATTCAATGAAAACCCTACCCGTTTAAGTTTAAAGGATGTAAAGGCCGGAGAAAATTACGCGATGGTTATAAACAATAATGCGGGTTTATGGGGCTATAATATCGGCGACACCATTAAGTTTGTTTCCACCGATCCTTACCGTATCATCGTTACCGGCAGAACCAAACATTTTATCTCCGCATTTGGCGAACATGTTATCGGTGAGGAAGTAGAGTCAGCACTGTTGGATGCCGCCGCGGCCGCTAATATTCATATAACAGAATTCACCGTAGCACCGATGATTGCTGCGGATGGCGGCAAGAGTTATCATGAATGGTTTATAGAATTTGAAAATATGCCGGCTAACCTGTATGAATTTGCAAGAAAAGTAGATGATAATTTAAGGTCAAAAAATGTGTACTATGATGACTTGATTGGAGGTCATATTTTAAACCAGCTACATATATCAATTGTAAAAAAGAATGGTTTTATAGATTACATGAAAAGTATCGGTAAGTTAGGCGGACAAAATAAAGTTCCCAGGCTAAGCAACGACCGGGAAATTGCTGACGGATTAAAGAATTGGATAGTAATGCCTGTTGGCGGGGTGGTATAATTTTTTATACATTTTAAAGTGCTTTCTACCCTTGTATTTAACCGTATGCTGACGCCCCTTTATAAAATCAGGTTAAACAGAGTCCATTGCATTATAATCAACTCCAAAATGGTTGATTACATAGTTTGTAAGAAAATAACTACTTCAGGAAATTTTATCAAAATTTTTGCTTGGAAAGTTATAAAATAACCTACTTTTGCGGAATTCTTTACAATACTTATTAAGTGAAAAGTACAAATCAACATAGCGTAAATGTTTTCAGCCAATACCACGGTATGGTTGATACTTTTATTGAAATGCCAAATACTTCTTCCCGACGCCGACCTGGATGCTGATAGGACGAGCAATTGAAACCTGCCCCTGTCAGTGAAAAAATCTCCAAAACCGGGTTCTTACATATTATTTTTCTAACACTTCATTTCAATTACATACAATTGGAAACAAATAACATTATCATCAGGGTTGCTACAACCGATGATGCAAAATACGCTATCACTATCACCAACGAAATGGAATCTTCTGCTAAAGCAAGGGGAACAGGAATAGCAAAGCGGTCTCCGGATTATATCGAGAAAAAAATACTGGAAGGTAAAGCCGTAATAGCCATAACTCCGGAAGGCGACTGGGTGGGCTTTTGTTATATTGAGGCCTGGGGGCACGACCAGTTTGTGGCCAATAGTGGTTTAATTGTGGCACCTGCTTACAGGAAAAGTGGGGTTGCCAAACAGATTAAAAGACGAATATTTGATCTTTCCAAAGTGAAGTACCCAACTTCAAAAATATTTGGATTAACTACAGGGCTGGCAGTAATGAAGATTAACTCAGACCTGGGTTATGAACCGGTTACTTATTCGGAACTAACCGACGATGAAGAATTTTGGGCAGGCTGCAAAAGCTGTGTAAACTATGATATCCTGATGAGCAAGGAGCGGAAGAACTGTATGTGTACCGCCATGTTGTACGATCCTGCAGATCATTACGAACCCGAAGAAACCAAAGAAGACTTTAAGCAACATTCAAAACTGTATGAACGCTTCATGCATATTAAGCAAAGCCGCCTGTTAAAACTGCTGAAGAAAAAAGATGGCGGCGGTGGCGTGAGTAAATCAATTCTAAAATATTTTTTCAATTTATAGCAGCAATAATTTTCAGATGGATAATAACAGTAACATAATTAATACAACCAGTGCGCAAAAAGACCTGGCACCAGGTTCAAAGGTAGTGCTGGGCTTTAGTGGAGGATTGGATACTTCTTTTTGTGTAAAATATTTAACCATTGAAAAGGGGTATGAAGTGCATTCGGTAGTGGTAAACACAGGAGGGTTTAATGAGGAAGAACTAAAGCAAATAGAGGCTCATGCTTATAAACTGGGCGTAAAAACACACACTACGGTTAATGCAGTAAAAAGTTATTACGATAAAATTATTAAGTATTTGATTTATGGAAATGTATTAAAAAATAATACGTATCCATTGAGCGTAAGTGCAGAAAGATTAAGCCAGGCTTTGTTTATAGCAGAGCATGTAAAAAAGATGGATGCGGTTGCAGTAGTGCATGGAAGTACTGGCGCCGGAAACGACCAGGTAAGATTTGATATGGTATTTAATATCATGATCCCGGGTGTGGAAATTATAACACCGATCAGGGATATGAAGCTTAGCAGGGAAGCAGAAATTACCTACCTGAAAAGCAAAGGGGTGGATATGAATTTCGAGAAGTCCATGTATTCCATCAACAAGGGATTATGGGGTACCAGTGTTGGCGGTAAAGAAACATTGAATAGTAAAGGAATATTGCCCGAGGAAGCATGGCCCACACAGGTTACGGAAACCACCGCAAGCAGTATTGAGTTGGAATTCTATAAGGGCGAACTGCTGGCAATTGACGGTGAAAAATTTAGCCATCCAACCGAAGCAATTCAAAAATTACAAACTATAGCAGGTGCTTATGGAATAGGCAGGGATATCCATGTGGGCGATACCATCATTGGTATTAAAGGCCGCGTTGGTTTTGAAGCTGCCGCACCTATGGTGATACTAAAAGCACATCATGCTTTGGAAAAACATGTACTCACCAAATGGCAGTTAAACTGGAAAGACCAGTTGGCTTTATTTTATGGCAACTGGTTGCATGAGGGGCAGATACTGGATCCGGTAATGCGGGACATTGAAACCTTTTTTATCAGTTCACAACAAAACGTAACGGGTAAAGTATTCGTGGAATTGATGCCGTATCGTTTTCAAATTGCCGGCATAGAATCAGATTATGATTTGATGAGCAGCAAATTTGGAAAGTATGGTGAAATGAATAATGGCTGGACCGGTGAAGATGTAAGAGGCTTTACAAAAATATTTGGTAATCAAACCATGATTTATCACCAGGTAAAAGAAAGTGTTGATGGCAAATAAAATTAAAGTTGGCATAATTGGGGGCGCAGGTTACACTGGAGGTGAACTGATCAGGATTTTATTGAATCATCCCGCTGCAACCATTACGTATGTACACAGCAACAGCAATGCAGGTAAGCCTTTACATGCTGTACACAGCGATTTGATAGGGGAAACCAATATGATTTTTGCATCTGCATTTCACCAGGAAATTGATGTAATGTTTTTATGTGTTGGACATGGTGATGCAAAAAAGTTTTTAACAGAACACAGTATAGCGGAAACAATAAAAATAATTGATCTGAGCCAGGATTTCAGGTTGATGCACAATTCTGTTTTTGGTACACGCAATTTCGTTTATGGATTACCGGAATTAAACAGGGAGCGAATTCAGGCAGCCAATAATATTGCCAACCCCGGTTGCTTTGCTACAGCGCTGCAGTTGGGATTATTGCCATTGGCAAAAGCGGGTTTGCTAAATGAAATATATACCACAGGTATAACTGGTTCTACCGGTGCCGGACAGGGTTTGAATACTACTACCCATTTTAGCTGGCGGGCAAATAATATACAGGCATATAAAACTTTAGAACATCAGCATCTGTATGAGATTGGTCAATCGCTTAATCAGTTACAACCGGTTGGTGATATCGACATCAAATTTGTACCCTGGAGAGGAGATTTTACCCGCGGTATTTTCATCAGTTCGCAGTTAAAGTGTAATGAAAGCCTGGAAGAGTTGCAGGATTTGTATGAGCAATTTTATGGATCACATCCATTTACAACCGTTAGCAAAGAATCTATTTTTTTAAAGCAGGTAGTTAATACCAACAAGTGCGTAATACAGTTGGAAAAAGTGGGTACGAACCTGGTGGTGCATTCAGCCATTGATAACCTTTTAAAAGGCGCAAGCGGACAGGCGGTACAGAATATGAATTTAATTTTTGGGCTGGATGAAACAACGGGTCTTAAGTTGAAAGCAAACTACTTTTAATTCCACAGCCTTGGTGGTGCGCCATAATATTGAATACATGAAACGGTTAATATAAAAAGGATATAACAGCTTCTTTTTTTGAAGACTTTCCGAATTGGAAAACCGGAAACCAAAAACCGAAAACAAGGCCATGAAACTTTTCGACGTATATCCACTCAACGACATCACCATTGTAAAAGCCAAAGGCTCTTATGTTTGGGACGATAATGATCAACAGTATTTAGACTTGTATGGAGGCCATGCGGTTATTTCCATTGGTCATACACATCCGCATTACGTAAAGCGTTTGGAAGACCAGTTGCATAAGGTTGGTTTCTATTCCAATTCAATAAAGATTCCTTTGCAGGTAGAGCTGGCTGAAAAATTAGGTAAAGTTTCCGGCAAGGAAGATTACCAGCTATTTATGTGCAATTCCGGTGCGGAAGCAAATGAAAATGCATTGAAACTGGCTTCTTTTTACAATGGAAGAAAAAAGATCATCGCTTTCAGAAAGGCATTTCATGGCAGAACATCGCTGGCGGTTGCAGTAACGGATAATCCAAATATCGTTGCACCGGTTAATCAAACGGACAATGTAATATTTCTGCCGTTTAATGATGAGGTTGCACTGGAAGAAGCGTTTAAAAACAACGATATTTCATCTGTTATTATTGAGGGAATACAAGGTGTTGGAGGTATTAATGTGGCATCCAATTCTTTCCTTCAAAAAATAAGAAGCCTTTGCGATCAATACAATGCTGTTTATATAGCAGATTCTGTACAATGTGGCTACGGTAGAAGTGGCAAATTTTATGCACATGACCACAGCGGCGTAAATGCGGATATTTATACCATGGCAAAGGGAATGGGAAACGGTTTCCCGGTGGCAGGTATTTCTATTGCGCCAAAAATTCAGCCTAAGCATTTTATGTTGGGCACTACATTTGGTGGCAATCATTTAGCCTGTGCCGCTGCACTGGCTGTGCTGGAAGTAATTGAAGCAGATGGATTGATAGAAAATGCAGCCACTGTTGGAAATTATTTGATGGAGGAATTGAAAAAGCTGCCACATATAAACGAGGTAAGAGGTAAGGGGCTGATGATAGGAATTGATTTACCGGAGGAACTAAAAATGGTAAAGAAGAACCTCCTGTTCAATCACAAAATTTTTACGGGTGAAGCAAAATCAAATGTTATCAGGTTACTGCCTGCTCTCAATATATCAAAAGTAGAAGCGGATATTTTTTTAGAAGCTTTCAAAAAGGAATTGCATAGCATGGCTGTTTCTGCGTAAGCCTGATGAGCTAAACTGAAATACCATTTCATATTGCATTTTTGGAAAATCAATGGAAGGCTGTAACAATTTAGGTCGTTCAAAATTGGTATGTCGTACAAGTGAGTCCCGATAAAAAATCGGGATTAACATAACACCCGTCCGAACGGTATTCAGCCGGGCGGGCAACGATGCTGCCATGAAATACAAATGTTCATTACTTAAACCAAATATAAAAATTGAAAAATTTTATTTCAGTAAATGATGTTTCAGACATCAATGCGTTGGTTGCAAAAGCATTGGCTTATAAAAAAAATCCTTTTGCCGACAGGCACTTAGGTACAGATAAAAGAGTGGGATTGCTTTTTTTGAATCCGTCATTGCGAACCAGGTTAAGTACACAGGTGGCAGCAGCTAACCTGGGCATGGAAGCCATTGTTTTCAATGTAGATAAAGAAGGCTGGGCATTGGAATTTGAAGACGGTGCCATCATGAGTGGCAATACGGTGGAGCACGTAAAAGATGCAGCACCAATTTTGGGGAATTACTTTGACATACTCTGTATCCGTACCTTCCCTTCTCTCAAAAACAGGGACGATGACTACAGCGAACTCGTCATCAATTCATTCATAAAATTTTCAGGGATACCGGTGGTAAGTTTGGAAAGCGCCACGTTACATCCTTTACAGTCACTCACAGATATTATTACCATTAAAGAGTGTTTAATAAACCAGCCTTTAAACAATATACAAAAAGAAGCAGGTAGTGCGAATAACTCCCCGGAACAAGGTCCCGATTTTTTATCGGGAGAGGACGGGGGTGGCAGCAAACCCAAAGTGGTCCTAACCTGGGCGCCCCATGTAAAGCCTTTGCCACAATGCGTTGCCAATAGTTTTGCGCAATGGGTTAATGCCTGGGGAGAAGCCGACTTTGTTATTACTCATCCTGAAGATTATGAATTATCAACCGACTATACCAAGGGAGCCGCCATTACCCATAACCAGGATGAAGCATTGAAGGATGCGGATTTTGTATATGTAAAAAACTGGAGTACGTTTACAGATTACGGTAAGATATACAGCAATGACCCTGCCTGGATGCTGACGGAAGAGAAGCTGAAATTAACCAATAATGCTAAAGTGATGCATTGCCTTCCGGTGAGAAGAAATGTAGAGTTAAGCGATGAGGTGCTGGATAGTAGTAATAGTATTGTAACCCGTGAAGCGGGGAATAGGGTATGGGCGGCGCAGGCGGTGCTGAGTGAGATATTAAACACCCCCATCCCCTAAAGGGGAGTTATAAGAAGAGTAAAATGATGCCCCCGACCCCTAAAGGGGAGGTCTTCAAACAGTAATATTTAATTCGTAAATTTCAAGATATGAATAGTGAGGATCTTAAGGATAATGATTTCTCAAGAGGTACGTAGGGTATGCATTATGGAGCTTCACCAATAATATTTGAATTGGCGGAGGAATTGAGAGGAAGAATGACGGAGTCAGAAAAAATACTTTGGAATGTTTTACGAAAGAATGATTGGCATTTAAATTTTAGGAGACAGCATCCCATTTCTATTTACATCGCTGATTTTTATTGTCATAAAGTAAAATTGGTAATTGAATTGGATGGTGGTTATCATGAAAATAAGGACGTGAAGATTTACGACAAAACCAGGGAAAATGAAATTAGTGGTTTTGGTATTAAGGTTCTGAGATTTACAAATCTGGAAGTAATAAACAATATTGAAGGCGTGCTCATGGAAATCAGTAATAATATTACTGAAATTCAAAACAATAAAATGGAAGAAGACTCACAAAATATCCATCATTTAGAGACAGGCAAAGCAGCAGACGGTTCGAAGACCTCTCCGCCGCGGCGGAGT
>JANPIJ010000058.1:0-6959 GCA_031424955.1 Ferruginibacter sp.
ACAATTTTTGAAAAAGCCAATTAAAACCCTGTAATTTTATAACACATCATGCATCCATTGCTGCAAATTGTGCATCCTTATTTACCAAATGTTGTGCACGCTTAATTGCCAATAGTTGTGCACTGTCACTTACCGACTACATCTGCTTAACATGCCTATAAAAAGTTACTTAATTGAATAACATATCTTGAAATTTTAGCCTAAATCAGTAAAGTCTGCGGTATCATAGATTCCCTTTTCTACTTTGCGGACCGGAGGCATAAAAACTACACTTATAATAGTCCTTGGAAATTTCTTCCTACAGCGGTCTTCTATCTCACGTTTCACAGTATTCGGCTTATAATCATTCGGATTATTAGAGACACTACCAGTAAGTCCGCATATAATTTCTACTTGACCATTTACCATAACTTGGTAGTTGATTAAAAAATAGTGTTCCATATTTCAATTTTGATTTCTACAATACTATGATAAAATATAATCATTATAAAGCCTAAAAAAAGATTTAATATTTATTCATTCGTCATTTGTAGGCCATTAGAAAATAAATTGTCAATCATGAACAGCCCATTAGAAATATTTAAATAAAACCATTCACCTGATGTTAGTAAATTTGCAAAAAAAATCATAATGACGAATAGAGAAAAAGAATACCACGAAACACTGAAAAATTTTGATGATGCTTATGAAATTATGCAACTTAAAATGAGACGTGCATTAGTTGAAATGTCACCTGAAAAAAGGAAAGAAAGCCTTGAAGAATTTTCAGATGAAGATTTAGATTGGTTTTGTAATATCGCAGCACCTCAACATGAAGATTATGAGATTTGTCAAGCTGTAAAAGATATAATAGACCAAAGAAAAAAGGAAAAACTAGATTAGTTAGTCTTTTTTCCTATCTCAGTTATTTCATTTTGCACTTCTTTAATTCTGCTTAAATTTTGCTTGAATAGTTGGAAGAAATTTAGACCTTTTACAGCCTAGATATTTCAGAAAAGGAATAGATATTTAATACCAAGATGTTAAATAAAGAACCCCTATCTATTGATAAGGGTTTTTTATTTTTTGGAGAATTGGATTAGCTGTCCATACCATAATATTGTTTAACAAGGGTAGCAATTATGTTACCAGATGCACTGGTTGCAATCTTACCAACACCATTTAGAGCTTTACCCATCAGTTCTAATATCTTTTTATTTGTATTCTTACCTAATATTTTTTTCTCAAAATCAGGTTTATCAGCAATTATAATATTATTAAGTTCTTGAATGTCGGCTTCTTCAAACCCAAGCTTTTGCAATTCTGAATTCAGCTTTCGTATGTCACCTTTATTAATTGTTATTGTTGCATTAAGGTTTGCATTAGCACCTGTGTTAACAACATTACCATCACCATTATTATGTATTTCTGTATGCATAAAATTGTTTATTATTTGGTTATTTTTTTCCTGATTTTGTTTAAAGGTGGACATGTCAATATTATATCCAAATTCATCTGCTATATCCATAACAAAAGCTAAAAGTTTTGCTCTAACATTATTTAATATTTCAATTGAAACACTGGCATTTGTTTTCATGTTAGCACCAACAACATGTATCGGGGCGTCGCTTCTAAAATATTTTTCCGCAGATGGCTGTATTTGGTGAATGATTTGAATCGGAATTGGTCTACTGATTTGGTCATACCCTAACTTGGCATCAACATCAGCAGCCCATTTTTCAATAGTTCCGATTCCGTCACCTAACAACATACGTTGTATAATTTCTTTGAATTCTTTGTCAAGCATTACTAAAGGCAATTCTTTTGTGTGCTTATGATATCCAACCTGCATATCAACTTCCAAAGTCCCAAACGGCTTCCTATACATGGGCAAATCCTCATAAGTTTGATATCCATTTAATTCGTTACTAATAAATTTAAGCAATTGTTCATTTTTGGTACTTCTAGCAAAGTACATCAGTTTCATTAAGGGCGCCACAAGCGTAATTTCGGGCTTTACCAATTCATCAATTACTTCTTGTAAGACAAAATTTTTTGAACCATTCATATAGATAATTTAAACCAAATGTAATCTAATTGCAGAGAGCTATGTCAACTAATGTGACATAGTCAAGAAGTCTTTATGCTTAAGATAAACAATCACTATTTAGATAAAACATTTGAATCATTGCCTGTATTAACAACATTACCATCGCCAGTATTATGTATTTCAGTCTTCATAAAGTTGTATATTATTTGGTTAATTATTGGTTTCTGGTTTTCAAAATTATTGATATCAATCTTAGACCCAAATTTTTTCCTTAATTCCATACCGAAGAATACAAACTTACTTCGAACGTTATTTAAAATTTCAACCATACTACTAGCATTTAAATGAAGCATTGCATAATTTAAATCTAATTTCCATTGTTCCTTTAAATACATTTTATTACCCTCAGGTAAAAATTCATATGCTTCTTCAATCGTTATTTCTTTCCTAATAACCGAAATTGGGTTTTCGTATTTAATAAAATCGTTTGCCCACTTTTCAATAATTGAAATGCTCTCGGTTATAATGATTGGCTTTTTATCTCTAATAAAATAGGTTGTCGTGTTTGGGCAATTTTCAAATTCATAGTTTATTTCCAATTCTGTTGGAGCAATCATTCTGTAATCTGGAACTAGCTTAACATCCTTATATCCAGCAAATTCATTTTTTAAGAAGGTTAGCATATCTTGGTTTTCAATCTCCCATGCAAAAGTTTGAAATCTTAGTAATGTTGATGATAGGTTTTCATTTATGTTGGTTAAATCTTTTATTACTTCATCAAGAGAAAAAATAGGGCTATAATTCATAATTCATATTTAAGCAAATTTAATTTATATAAATTCTAATGCCGCTTATAATTAAATAATAATTTTTTGCGCCGCCAATTGATCAACGGCTATTAAAACATACAAATAATTTACAATTTAAAAGTTCAGCAACGTTATTCGGTTGAAAGGAGCGTAGCCACCGAAGTTCAACCATGGTACTACTGCCGGTCAACAAAAAATACCAATAAACTAACAACCATTAGTTTTGAAACCTTATTTTTACAACTTAAATAAAAATGACGTTTATGCAGTTTCAACTTTCTGAAGAACACCTGATGATTCAAAAAGCGGCCCGTGATTTTGCCATTACGGAATGCCTGCCCGGAGTAATTGAAAGAGATGAGTTACAAAAATTTCCACGGGAACAAATAGAGAAATTAGCCGACCTTGGTTTTATGGGTATGATGGTAAAACCCGAATATGGCGGTAGTGGAATGGATACGATCAGCTATGTGCTGGCAATGGAAGAAATAAGCAAGGTGGATGCCAGTGTGAGTGTATGTATGAGTGTAAACAACAGCCTGGTGTGCTATGGCCTTCAGGAATACGGAACGGAAGAACAGAAACAAAAATATCTGGTACCACTGGCACAGGGGAAAAAGGATGGCGAACTACATATCGGCGCCTTTCTGCTGAGTGAGCCTGAAGCCGGTAGTGACGCCACTTCGCAACAAACGACTGCCGAAGACAAGGGAGATTATTATTTGCTGAATGGCACTAAAAACTGGATCACCAATGGCAGCAGCGCCAGTGTTTACCTCGTGATAGCACAAACGGATGTTAGTAAAGGAAGCCGCGGCATCAATGCGTTTATTGTAGAAAAAAACTGGCCGGGTGTGGTAGTGGGTGCCAAGGAAAATAAACTGGGTATTCGTGGAAGTGACACACATACCATTTTATTCAACGACGTAAAAGTGCCCAAAGAAAACCGCATTGGTGAAGATGGCTTTGGGTTTAAGTTTGCCATGAAAACCCTGGCCGGTGGCCGTATAGGCATTGCATCGCAGGCATTGGGTATTGCAAGCGGTGCTTATGAAAGAGCTTTGGCATACAGCAAACAACGCAAGGCTTTTGGTAAAGAAATTATGCATCACCAGATCATCCAGTTTAAACTGGCCGACATGGCTACCAAAATAGAATGCGCCCGGTTATTGTGCCTGAAAGCGGCATGGGAAAAAGATGAACATTTAGACTATACGGTTAGTGGCAGCATGGCAAAAGTGTACGCATCGGAAACAGCGATGTGGACGGCTACGGAAGCTGTACAGATACACGGTGGCTATGGTTTTGTAAAAGAATACCATGTGGAAAGAATGATGAGAGATGCCAAAATTACGCAGATATATGAAGGTACCAGTGAAGTACAAAGAATTGTGATTAGCAGGAGCATACTTAAATAATTGGCTAATTTGATAATTTGCTAATTTGATAATTCCTCACCGGGTATATATCAGATGCCCTCAATGATACTGTTATAAAGTTTAGTGCAAATAACGAAAGTTGTTTGCACTTCTTTATTTATTGATGACAGAAGGTTTAATTTCGCAATCAGTAAAAATAAATGAATGGCAATCAACCAGGAAAAATATACAGAACTTCTTACAGAACTAGGGGAAAAAGCAACGCTGGTAGCTGTTTCCAAAACAAAACCCATTGAAGACATCCAGGCTTTGTACGACCTGGGGCAACGTGATTTTGGCGAAAATTATGTGCAGGAACTGGTAGATAAAGAAGCGGTATTGCCCAAAGATATCCGCTGGCATTTTATTGGCCACCTGCAAAGCAACAAAGTAAAATACATTGCTCCGTTTGTGCATTTGATTCATGGCGTGGATAGTTTTTCATTACTGAAAGAGATCAATAAACAGGGAGCAAAAAACAACCGTGTGATTGATTGTTTATTACAGGTACATATTGCCAAAGAAGAAACCAAGTTTGGTTTTAATGAGCAGGAATTAGCTGAACTAAACAACTTATCCGAATTAAAAAATGTTCACATTGCCGGCATGATGGGTATGGCTTCCTTTAGTGAGGATAAGGATTTGGTGAAAGGCGAGTTTGCATATTTAAAATCTCTGTTTGACACAAATGGTCACTATACTATCTTAAGTATGGGCATGAGTGGTGATTATCCTATTGCCATCGGAGAAGGTAGCAATATGGTTCGCATCGGTAGTTTATTATTTGGCGAAAGGAATTACAATAAATGATAACAACTGAAATAATCATTTTATGTATCGCCGCATTTGCCGCAGGTTTTATTGATGCCATTGTGGGTGGTGGCGGATTGATTCAAACACCGGCCATCCTGATCACCCTACCCCAACACCCCGTAGCCACCTTACTCGGTACCACCAAAATACCTTCTTTTTTAGGCACTTCCATAGCGGCGGCACAATATGCACGTATTGTTCAACTGCGCTGGAAATTGTTGGCTATGATGTGCTGCATTGCACTGGCAGCAGCTTATGCCGGATCCAAAACCGTGTCGCTGGTTAGCAATGCTTTTATGAAGCCAATCATATTTGGGATGCTGATCGTTGTTGCCATATATACTTATTCAAAAAAAGATTTTGGTATTGCATCCTTAAAAAATCATTCCTTGAAAAACGAATGGTTATATGGTGGACTATTTGCATTAGTGATTGGTTTTTATGACGGGTTTATTGGCCCCGGTGCCGGAAGTTTTTTAGTAATGTTTTTTATAAGCATCCTTGGTTTTGATTTTCTTAAAGCCAGTGCCCACGCAAAATTTGTAAACCTGGCTACCAATATGGGTTCCATTTTTTTCTTTGGAGGAAGCGGCCATATTTTGTTTCAGTATGCCATCCCGATGGCCATTTGCAACTTTACAGGATCTTTGCTGGGCGCCAGGTTGGCCATTTTAAAAGGCAACACCTTTATCCGTGTATTCTTCCTGGTGGTAATCATCGGAACCATTATCCGGTTCGGTTACGATATATTTTTTAAATCCTGATGCCATGGCGGCAAGGTGTATCATTATACCGTTAAAAACCGGGCTCATTTTGTTAAACCTTTAACAGATGCTATATATTTTGGCATGGTATTGCATCGTTTGCATTTAATCAAATAACTTTGATATGACTTATAATGTAACTATGCAGGCAACATTTGAAGCTGAAAAAAATAAGAAGGCATTTACTTATACCATTATCATTTGCAGTGTATTGCTGTTATTGGCATTTATCATCACCTGGCCAATACTTGTGCCACCACCTCCCCCATTACTAACGCAGGATTTACTTGAAATTAACCTCGGCAACAACCAGGATGGATTCGGTGTAGAACAACCATTAATAAAAGGCCAGAGAGCACCTGCACATGAACCTGAAGTGCAGCCGCAAAAAGCATCCGCTGCAAAAGAAGAACCATCCAAAAGCATAGAACCGGATGACAACGCAGAAGAAGACGCAGCACCGGTTACAAAAATTGAAAAGCCAAAAGTAAAAACAAACAACATAGCTGAAAAACCGGTTACAAAACCAACAAAGACAAATACCCCCGCCACCGTTGTAGCACCGCCTGCACCTAAGCCACAAAAGCCAAAGATTACTTACAATGGCCCGGGTAATGGCACCGGTAACGGTGCAACAGAAGACAATGGTTATCGTTCCCAGGGCAATACTCCAGGCGGTAAAGGTGATGCAGGTGATCCATCAGGTAAGCCGGACAGTTATGGAAACACGCCCGGTGGCAGAAGCGGCGGCCCCAGGGTAATCGGCAACCGGAAAATTATTAAGTATTATTCTTTTACCGGGGATTTAGATAAAGCAACGGTGTATGCAACGGTAAGGGTATCTCCCGCCGGAACGGGTTCTTTTATTGGTTTTGGCAAAAACTCCACCACAAGAGCACAGGCTTATGCCAATGCCATTATTCAATACTTAAGAAATGTGCAGTTTGACAAATCGAATGATGAGAGCACGGTAACCGTACAGTTTAACTTTAATGTGAATTAGTGTTCGGGCGTGAATGGTGAATCGTCAATGGTGAAGGGTGAATGGGCAAAATATGAACGGTCTGTGTTCATTGCTATTTATTCACCATCCATTCGCTAACGGGTCACAAATCAGTAAGTCACA
>JANPIJ010000059.1:0-4084 GCA_031424955.1 Ferruginibacter sp.
AAGGTAACTATACAGGGAGCGCCAGTCAAACTATATCAGTCTGCTTGCAGACTTCATTAAAAGGAAAAAAGATTATCGGAAAGATTAATGGTAAAGTAGTAAAAACAACGTTGGTAGATGATTGTATTCGTATTGTATTGCCTGCAACCCCCAAAAATGAATTTGTAAATTTTGAAATTAATAAAATATAGCAGCTATCATGGTTATTTAATTTTTTTAGTGCAATATTTTAGAAAAGCCAAATCAACGTCATTGCTTATAAACGCAGCATATTTTTAGAAATAGATATTAATACGCTAAGAAGATATTGCCATGAAAAAAAAGATCAATTTTTCAATTGCTTGCATAGTAACACTTGTATTCATCATTCCTTCCTGCTTCTTGTTTGATTCGGGCGAACGGGGAAATAGCAAATTACCTGAAACTATAAGTTATAATTTTCATATTCGTCCGATACTTTCCGATAAATGTTTTGTATGTCATGGGCCTGATGCCAACAAACGAGAAGCTGGGTTAAGATTAGATATTGCGGAGGAAGCGTATAAAGCCTTAAAAGATAATCCTGCAGCCCACCCCCTGGTCCCTGGTAAACCCCAACTTTCAGAAGCCTATTTAAAGATTTCTTCTACAGATACCAGTGAGATGATGCCCCCGCCAAGTTCAAACTTAAAATTAGATCCATTCGAAATTGAATTGATAAAAAAATGGATTCTACAAGGGGCAAAATATGAAAAGCACTGGGCATTTATAGCGCCTAAAAAAATACCTATGCCAGAAGTAGACAATAAGCAGTGGGTATTAAATGAAATAGATTATTTCGTACTTCAAAAGATGGAGCAAAATAGCCTCAGCCCAAACAAGGAAGAGAATAAAGAAAGATTGCTTAGACGTTTATGTCTCGATATAACTGGGTTGCCACCCAACGAAAAAATGATGAAAATTTTTTTGGCAGATAGTAGTAAGGATGTTTATGAAAAAATAGTTAATGAACTATTTCTAAGCCCTGCTTATGGAGAAAAAATGGCCCTTCATTGGCTGGACATTTCCCGTTACGCAGATTCCCATGGCTACCAGGATGATTATTATCGTACGCAATGGCCCTGGCGGGATTGGGTTATTCATGCCTTTAACAACAACATGCGTTACGATCAATTTGTTAGTTGGCAATTAGCTGGTGATCTTATGCCCAATGCCACTAAAGAACAAATATTGGCCACTGCATTTAACCGAAATCATAAAATTACAGAAGAGGGCGGGGTCATAGACGAGGAATACAGGGTTGAATATGTAACAGACCGGGCCAATACTTTTAGCAAGGGTTTACTGAGTATGACAATGGAATGTGCACATTGCCACGATCATAAATACGATCCAATTTCTCAAAAAGAACACTATCAGTTATTTGCTTTTTTTAATAACATAAAAGAAGCTGGCCTCGAAGATGGATACCAAGCTGCAAAAAAACCTTTCATTCAAATAAGTAATGATGATGTAAAGAATTTGATAAGGTTTGTAAACAAAAAAGATACCGGTAAACTGATTGTATCTGTCATGGGCGAGCGGGACACTTTACGAAAAACATATTTACTAACCAGGGGTGCTTATGATGCACATGGCGAGGAAGTTTTTCCAGGTATGCCAAAGGCAATTTTACCCTTTGACGATAATTTGCCAAAAAGCCGGCTGGGGCTGGCCAAATGGTTGTTTGATAAGCGCAACCCTCTAACAGCACGTGTTTATGTAAATCAAATATGGCAGGAGTTTTTTGGAAGGGGCATTGTAAAAACTGCAGGTGATTTTGGGATGCAGGGTGAATTACCCTCTCACCCAGAACTACTGGACTGGCTGGCCGTTGATTTTATGAATAATGGATGGAATATTCAGCGGTTGATCAGGCAAATTGTTACTTCGGCAACATACAGGCAATCGGCTGTAATTGAAAAGAAAAAATATGCTGCCGATCCTGAAAACGTTTACCTGTCACGTTTTCCTCGGTTACGATTAAGACCGGAATTTATCCGGGATTTGATTCTTTCCAGCAGCGGTTTACTTGTAAAGGAGATAGGAGGGCCAAGTGTTAAAACTTATCAACCAAAGGGTATATGGGAAGCGGCTGCTTCAACTGGTGGTATAGCGGGGAATTTAGGAACTTATAAGCAGGATCATGGGGCAAGTTTATACAGGAGAGGTATTTACTCTTTTATAAAACGAACTGTACCTCCTCCGTCCATGATGATTTTTGATGCAAGTACGAGAGATCAATGCGAAGTGAAAAGAATGAAAACAAATACCCCATTGCAGGCATTGGTGATGATGAATGATCCAACAGTTTTAGAAGCTTCAAGAGTTTTCGCTACACGTTTATTGGAAGAAAATTGTTCTGTAAATGATAAAATTTCTAAAGCCTTCAGGTTAATTCTTAGTAGAAAACCTAAAGTAGAAGAATTAAAAATATTGAGCATTTATTTTGAGCAAAACCTGCAGTCATTAAAAATAGAAAACGTCAATAAATTATTGGCCATTGGTGAATATCCTTTAGCGGCCAAGACGGATCAAAAGATGATGGCTGCGTTAATGCTTACTATTTCTAATATGTATAATTTGGAAGAAGCAATAACTAAATAATCCTTGATTATGGCAAATGATTTACAGCAGCAACAGGCATTGAATATTAATAGAAGGCATTTCCTTTCTAAAATCGGTTTAGGCTTAGGTAGTATTGCATTAGGTTCTTTGCTTGTTCCCAATCTTTTTAAAAAAGGAGAGGGTATAGAAGATTTTATTCCTGGTATTCCTGATTTTGCACCTAAGGCAAAAAGAGTTATTTATTTGTTTCAAAATGGCGCTCCTTCCCAATTGGAAACTTTTGACTACAAACCAAAACTCCGGGAAATGTTTGGTCAGCAATTGCCAGCGTCAATCCGTGGGGGGCAAAGATTAACGGGCATGACAGCAAATCAACAATCTTTTCCACTGGCAGGTTCTTATTTCGACTTTAAGCAACACGGGCAGTCTGGGGCATGGGTAAGTGATTTATTTCCCTACATGTCTAAAATTGTAGATGATGTTTGCATCATAAAGTCCATGCATACAGAAGCAATAAATCATGACCCAGCCCTTACATTTTTTCAAACAGGGTTTCAAAATGGAAACAGGCCAAGTATGGGTTCCTGGTTAAGTTATGGATTGGGAAGTGAAAACAAAAATTTGCCTGCTTTTACAGTTTTACTTTCCCGGGGTAGTGGAAATGGGCAGGGTGTTTATTCCAAATTATGGTCCAATGGATTTTTGGACTCAATGCACCAGGGGGTGCAATTGAGTAATGGTGAAGATCCGGTTCTTTATTTGAGGGATCCTGATGGTATGACAAGGGACGTTAGAAGAAAATACCTGGATAATTTATCCGAACTAAACGAATTGTCTTACAATGAATTTGGTGACCAGGAGATTGTTACCAAAATAAAGCAGTATGAAATGGCTTACAATATGCAAATGGCTGTACCGGAAACACTGAATGTTTCCAATGAGCCGGATAGCATTATTAAATTATATGGGCCCAATTGTTTAGTTCCTGGAACCTACGCATCAAATTGTTTATTAGCCAGAAAGCTTTCAGAAAATGGAGTAAGGTTTGTGCAATTATATCACCAGGGCTGGGATTCACATGCAGAACTTCCTAAAGAAATGACAGCCCAGGGAAAAGATGTAGATCAGGCTTCTGCAGCTTTAATAACTGATTTGAAGCAAAGGGGTTTATTGGATGAAACGCTTGTTATTTGGGGTGGGGAATTCGGACGCACAAATTTTAGCCAGGGAAAACTTACAAAAGAGAATTATGGAAGGGACCATCACCCCCGGTGTTTTAGTATTTGGATGGCTGGAGGTGGTATCAAACCCGGAATCGTTTATGGTGACACGGATGAGTTTGGCTACAACATTATCAACAATCCGGTACATGTGCATGACTTCCAGGCCACAGTCCTTAATCAGTTGGGACTGGACCATGAAAAACTTATTTTTAAGCACCAGGGACGCCGCTACCGTTTAACAGATGTAGCAGGTAAAGTAGTGAAAGATATTTTAG
>JANPIJ010000060.1:0-30108 GCA_031424955.1 Ferruginibacter sp.
TATGGATGCCAATAATCGTTAACAACAGTGAAACAGCAATGAGCAATATCATCTGGAACACATTCACTTTCGCAATCGCTTTCAATCCGCCGGCAAAAGCAAACAAGCCTGCAAATAAAACCAACACGATTACGGATTGCCACATGGGGATACCCAAGATTTGCCTCACCAAAAATCCTCCGGCGAATAAACCCAGTGATAACCAGGAGATCAAAATTTTTATCAAAGCATACCAGGCAAGGATCGTCCTGGTACCATCGCCATAACGGTTGCCCATAAACTCCGGCATGGTCGTTACTTTAAAAGCGAGGTAACGGGGTGCAAATACCATGGCGAGTAAAAACAAAAAGATGAATGCATACCATTCAAAATTTCCCGCAACGATACCGGTAGTATAACCAATGCTCGCAAAGGCCAATAACATAGACGGCCCCACATTGGTGCCCCACATATTGAAACCGATGCTTGACCAGTTGAGTGAATTACCCGCCAGGAAAAGCGTTTCATCCTTATTTTTCTTTGCTCCAAAACTTGCCCTGTACCCGATCCACAACAGCACCAGCAGGTAGGCGGCTACTATTACAAAGTCGATGGTTTGAAGTTTTGAAAGAATGGTGTTCATGAAATGAGTGATGAGTTATGAGTGATGAGTAATGAGTAATGAATGATGAGTTATGAGTTATGAATAATGAGCGGGGGTTTGTTTAATGCGTCCGTTAAATTGTATTCATCCAGGATGTCTTTTAGTTTTACCGGTACACCTGTCTGCAGGCTCCTGTCCATGGCCTGTAACAATGCGATGGTGCCGATGCCTTCTTTCAAATCGGGGTAGGCTGTAAAGTTTTGTTGAATGGAATCAGCAAAATATTCCAGGTAATTCTGGTATTCGCCTGCATGGTGGCTTTGGCCTTCGAAACGGAAAAAATGTTTCAATGTGGCATCACCCCAGGTTTGTATTTTCTCTTCACCATTTTTATCGGTAACTGCATATCGTAATTCATGATAGTCTGCCTGGCTGGCACCTTCGGTTCCCCTCAGGATGCAGGTCATGCCACTATCACGGGCAGCAGGTTGTGTTGGACCGGTATAACTGCCACTAACCCGTGCGATTCTTCCATCGGTTGATTTAAAGATAAAGTGCATGGTATCTTCATTTTTTAAGCCGGCATTTTTCCCGTTGGCACTGATCATCCCATATCCCATTACTTCTTCAATGTTGGGCAGGTAGTATCTGATAAAATCAACCGGGTGACTTAAACCGCCATACAACCATTTGAATGATTTTTCGAGGGCCCATTTTTTTTCAAGGAACCAGCGGTGGTCGGCGTTATAATGACTTTCAATGGTAATCAGTTCCCCGATTACCCCTGCTTCAAAATCTTTTCGTTGTTTTTTGTAGGGTTCAAAAAAGCGGGAGCTTTGTCCAACAAATACTTTTTTACATGTTTGCTCCTGCAGTTCAATTAATTCCTTTGCTTTGCTTAAATCATCAATGAATGGCTTGGTACATACCACATGCTTGTTGTGCAGCAAGGCCTGTTTTACATGTTCGGCATGCAAGTGATCGGGTGTATAAATGGCGATGATGTCAATCTCCGGGTCATTCAGCATATCCTGGTATTCGGTAGTATATTCATATACCTTAAACTCGTCGGCTCTCTGGCGGCAGGTTTCCAGGTTTTGATCACAGATCATCTTAAGATTTAGCTTATCACTTTTTACGGCTGCAGAGATGGTGCTGCGGCCTTCGCCTAAGCCGAGGATGCCGATGGAGAGTTTACCGCCCCCGTCCCCTAAAGGGGAGTTCTTTGTAGACTCTGCTTTTTTCTCAGTCATTTTTTAAGATTTAAAAGTCCATTTTTTTGATGTAAGTTCATTTAGAACGTGCTTTATTCCCCCTTTAGGGGGTTAGGGGGTAAGAACACCCATGTTTCGCCCTTTTTTGTTCCTTTTATTCCTTCCTGGTATTTACTCATTATTTTATTCCATTCCAACATCTTTGGATTATTGGCGGTTGTTTTTGGATTCAGTTGGTCAAGACTTTCACCTTTTGGAATGCTGATTACTATTACCAGTTGCCTTCCATTTTTAAAAATCAATAATTGCTGAAAGTTGGCGTTGCAAAAGCCCTGCGCTATCTCCGGCCATTTTTCAAATTGCGTGGCATGGTAGTTCAAATACTCCTGTTGCAACTTTTCATCGGCTACCAGGTTGGCAGTTAATAGTATATGGTCCCATTCTTTTGCGGTTGCTTTATCATTGCAGTATTTCCGGTTGAATTCATAGAACAGGTCATGGTACACTTTTACCTGGGTGTTGGGGAAATTATTTTGCAGCCTGCCCTGCATCACGGTAATGTCCTGCACTTTTTGGAACAACACGTAATGATTTTGCCATTGGTAAATGGTACCTGTATCCATCTTATTATTTAGCAGGATATTTTTCAGTTTTGTCAGGTCAATTGTTTCGCCTTCTTTTACCACCAGTTCAATTACTTCATTCCTTTCTTTAGTAGTTGCCAGCCGGTGAAGGTTATTCGATTTTTCTTTTAAGAGTGATTGATAAGCTGTTTGTAAGCCTGCTTCCTGTTTTATTTTGTCATTTACCTGCGGCCCATTGTTGATCCATTCATTGCCCGGGCCGTTGGCATTCTGTAAATATTTTTGTGACGGTGTCCAGTTATTTTTTATGGTAAAATGGGAAGAGCCTTCATCGGTGTAGAGATAAAACCAGTGAGTAGGTAAATGGGCATAGGGCGCTTTGTAGATACTGTCAATATAATTTTCGCTGATGGTGCTGCCCGGTTGTGGGCTCAGTGTATAAATACCGGCACAATCATAATTGTGCTTTCCATAATGATGAATTTTGTTGCCAATGATTTGATTATTTTTCATGGCATTGGCGGTTGGGCTCCAGCCCCAGCCCATACTAATTCCGGTGTAAGCAACCTCTTCAATCTCGTTGTGTTCAATGGTGGTGTTCCGGGTATAACCTGCACCAATACCTACACAGCTCCAGTCTTCATTGGTTACATCAATGACCAGGTTATTGCTGATTTGCATACCGCTGCATACCATTCGTTCGTCTTTGGGATTGTATGGCAAATGAATCTCGGTTGCTTCATCTGAATATTCGCCGGCCAGTATTGCGGTGCCGCCAATATCTTTGAACAAATTCCCTTTAATGATATTATCATGCACCGCTTTGTTGTAATCGATGCCTGTTGAGGCGAGGTGTTCAAAGCGGCAATTTTCAAACCCGGTTTGGTTGGTGAATGAGACCTGCACGGCTGCTGTGGGCCGGCCCACCCAGGCCTGGTTTTCCAATGTTTTTTTATCAGTTGTTCCCGGTTTTTTTAAACTGTAAGCATCCAGCATGTACATGCCTGCCTGGTGCGGCACATGCCCGTATACGGAGGGACGCAACCAGCCGGTATGCTTAAACGAAATTCCTTTAAAATGTATATTGGAAACCGGGTGATCAATGGTTCCTTCCATTTGCACCAATGTTTCCAATGATGGCGCAATTACATTTGCGGTTAATACATTTTCATTGTTGCGGGGCCAGTAATAAATTTTTTGTTTGGCGATATCCAAAAACCATTCGCCAGGTTCATCCAGCAACTGCAATGCATTGGATAGATAAAAGGCCGAGTTGCCTGATTCTTTCGATATCCACGGTGCCGGCCATGGATGTTCAGTTTGTATGCGGCTTTCGGGCTGGTAAAAACTTAGCCTGGTGCTATCGCCACGCACTTCAATCGATTTGATTCTTAATATGGCTATGGCCCACCATTGGTGGATGAACATTTCCAGTGATGCGGTATTTTTTAAATCCATTTTGGGGGTAGGTATCCAGCAGGTTTGTTCTTTTTTGTTCCAGGATAAAATGCGGTTCATCTGATCGCCATTGCCGTCTTTTGCCCTGGTGGCTTTCTGATCATTCACCCATAGTTGTCGGAATTCCCTGGGCCTTCCACCATTCAGTGGAATAGCTGCTTCAAAAACCTTTCCCTTTGCCGCAGCGGGCAGCCCAGGAATATTGATGGATGATTTTTTCCAATGGCTGATTGTTATTCCACCACTGATTACCGGTTGTTCGCCGGGCGCCGCTTCAATCCATGTCGGACTTTTATCCGTGCCTGCATCTTCGGGCCTGATTATAACCGGTTCTTCTAAAAAATAATTGCCGCCGTTTATTATAATGTGGATACCGTTGTTGATGGATGGATCATTTAACCTGCGTAATTCTCTCACCTGTCTCAATGCCGCATGGAGAGTAGCTTTTGGTTGGATAACAGATCCGGGGTTTGTATCGCTGCCGCTGACTGCCACATAGATTTGCCCGTATCCTGAAAAAGGAAAGAAGATAATCGTTGAAGCAAGAAAAAAAGCAAGCAATCGTTTGACCATTACAAGGTTTTTAATTGTACCTTTAAGGGAGCTTAAAACAAGCAAGTAAATGTATAACAGGATTGAGGCTTAAAAAAGGGCAATATTTACTATTGTGATGGATTATTTTACTATTTGCTTATGTAGCATACACGCAAAAACCCTGTGGCATTTACTTTAACTTTTAAATTCAAAACAGTCGCCTCCTCAGCCGGTCCGCCGCGGCGGATAACTGCAACACTGCTGCTTTCGCTTCTTTCATCCCGATTGGTATCGGGAGAATTCCGACTTCGTCGGAACCAAACCGAAAGAGGCGGCTTATGCAGTTACTGGTTTAAAATCGAAGCATATCGCCCAGACCAAAATGCTTGAAGGAACCTTTGCGAACTATATATCTAATGCTACAAAATGAATATATTTCCAGAATGCTTGTTATAGCAGGACTAACCCAAGTAACAGGTCACATTACTGAAATATTTTTTTTAAGTACGCTGTATTTGCCCCATAATTCCCCTTTACATTTCTTGGCTTCGTGGCATCCCTGCTTCTTTCAATTACCAGCCAGCCGGACCATTTCATTTTATCGAGGGTTTTCTTTACTTTTTTCATGTCTATCTGCGGATCATTTTGTAACCATACACTGTCTTTATTGGTGCAATGGATCATACAGATCCTGTCTTTTCCGAGAATCTTAATTTCCTTAATCAGGTCCCGGCCTTCCTTTAAAGGGTTGGAGAAATTAAAATAGATTTTAATCGCCGGTGAATTGATCGCTTTTAGCAGTTTTACCTCTTCCTTTGCAGGTAAGGCGGTTTCAATTCCAATTAATACCCCGGCCGCTTCAGCCATACTACCGGCTACTTTTAAGCGGGCAATTACCGAATCCCTTAATGCAGGATCTTTCCTGAGATCACACTGAACACCCAATGGAAGAAATGCAACTTTTACATTCATTAACCGCATTGTTTTTATACAGTCTTCGATGGATCGTTTATATTCCGTTCTGTTACAGAATGACTGGGCATAATAACCCGTCATTGCCAGGGAGAATATTTCAACATTCTGTTCTTTTGCTTTATCTAAAAATTGTTTGCGGATGGTATCATTTAATAACTGGTTTTCAAAAGTAGGCCTGTTGCCGAGGCCGCCCATATCTACTTCTACCCCATCCGCACCTATTTCTTTGGTTAATGCGATGGCGCCCAGCTTTTGACGTTTTAATAACATCAGATCGATCAGGCCTATTTTGTAGCGGTGCTGGTTGGTTGTTTGGGCGGATATGTTAAACGTTAATTCGCAGGTTAACAGAATTATTAGTGCTGTTATTTTTATGAGGTGTTTGTTTTTCATGATTTTATTTTTGTTTGCCGGATTTTCATGGGGTTTTGGTGTCTCGGAATCCGTCGGGCTTCACCCGACGCTTTGGTATTGCGCCCCTTCAGGGCTTTATTTTTTTGTTTCGGTTTGAAATAGTTTTTCTAATTGTTCAAAACCATGGATAGCATTGGCTGGTAGTTTTTCTCCTTTGTCGCCGAAGACATACATTGATTCTTCTTTTTCGATGGTTATTTTGGATTCATCTATATTTCCCTTTGTATCCTGGATCGTCTTTAAATTGAGGTTTAAATGTTTTGCCATAAAATTGTATACTGCGGTTCGTTTATTGATTCCAAAATCATGCTTTTCTTCAGGCAGATGTACGTTTTCCACGTTGCCGGGTTTGTTATAATAGCCATAGATTTTTTGCAAATAAAGAAAATCGTGCAGGGGCATTTTATCTGTCCAGTCGCCACCATCGCTTACCAGCAATTGTGGACGCGGGGCGGTCATGGCAGCTATTTCCACGTTGTCCGTGCGATTGCCGCAATCATGAATGGGCATGCCGCTTTCGCAGGGACATCCACCGTAAAAATAGGAAGACAAGGACACTACCGGAGCACTTACTTTTACCCGGTCGTCAATGGCTGTCATCAATACCGCATGGGTGCCGGCACCTGATCCGCCGGTAATGGCTACCCTGCTGGTATCGGCATCTTTTTGCGCCAGCAAATAATCGAGTATGCGGATGCTGCCCAATACCTGTAAGGTCATGCTCAAACTTTTGCGGTGATCCTCCGGTTTAAATTGAAGTAAGGATTCTCCCCAGGCAAAGAGGTCGTAGCTAAATGCCATGGCGCCCATCTTTGCCAAGGCGGCACAGCGGTACTGGCAATCGGGGCGGTAGCGTTGCTTTTCCCAATGCCCGTCGGGGTTTAAGATCACGGGGATCTTTCCCTTATATTTTGAAGGTTTGTATAAGGAACCATTGATATATAAACCTGGCAAAATTTCAATTGCAATATTTTCCACCGTATAACCATCGTATTTTCTTTTCGGCGTGATGATGGGTTTTGAGAAGGGAGCAGCAGGTAGCATACCTAATTGCAAAGCCTCCATCAAACAGGGTTTTAATAATTGTTTCCGCAGTTCCCATTCATCCAGGTTATGATATTGGGCGGCAATCCTGTCCAGTTCGGCCCAGCCTTCTTCTACCGGCCATCGGTAATATTCGTAGTTACTTAATTTGTACACTTTATCCTTTTCTTTCTTCACTTTCATATCCAGCGGAGTTAGTACATTTTCCAATGTAACATCAACATCTTTCCGGTATCTCCATTTGGCATAGCTGACGGTTTTATTGGCCACCATGCTGTCGGCGTATTTTATTTTAATGCCATATTGCTTTTCAATATCGCTTAGTACTTCCTTTAGCGGCCAGGCATAAGCGTTATCTGTGTTCCCCTGGGCATATATACCATTGAAACAAACCAATAGAATGGCTACCAGTAAAGGGTAAAAAAATTGCTGCCTGACCAAGCGCCGGTTAATGAAGAAAATATTTTTATCACACATAAGTTTATATTTTATAGCGGCCCGTTTGATCGCTGGTGTATTGACAAATTAATTTTGTAACATGTTATTTAAAAAATTAATTATTTCGCCGGTTATGTATTTCGTCCCTTTAGGGACCATATATCGGTAGATATTTAGTTTATGAGCAAATGAAGTCCGCTGCGGCGCACGTGATAGAACTCTAATTTTATCACGTCCCTACGGGACTTTAAAACTTGCAAAACTTTTTTTCTACCGATATCATGTTCCTACGGAACTTTAAAATTCATCGTTGTTGTTGCAAGATAAAATTGTCAACACGCCCACATTGCGCAAATATTTTTTTCTTCAGCCGGTATGGCACCCAAAAAAAGCTCAATCAAAATTCAATCGCTCAAGTTATCGCCCCGATAAAAGCGGAAAGCCCGATGAAGGCTGGTGCGTTGGCCGGTGCCTTACTTGCAGCGCTCGCCCGGATGACGCCAGTCGGACGGGAGTAGCGGGACCGCTGCTCCATTGAAATCTGATGTTGCGCTTCCAATAAAAATTAAATAGCTGCGTCCAACGGGTACTTTGGCAACATAAGTGCTTCCAGATCAACCGGCGTTATTTTCAACCGGTCACACCATTGCAAAAAGCTTTCGTGAATTTCATCGAGTGTTTGCTTTTGCTGCGGCGTTAATTCCAGCGCTGTCGCACGACTGATCGTGCGGATGGGCAGACCACGTTTACGCAAAAAATATTTTGCACTCATGGGGTAAGCCACATGTATCAACGGGTCCACACGGCTTATCTCCGACTGCAGCCATTTTACTTCTTCCTGTTTATCGGGGTTGGTGGCATTGTTCACCATCCATACCAAAATCTCCGGATAGAAGTTGCCGGAGATAGATGACATCCCCTTTGCTCCCATCTGCAAACTGTACATGGCATTGGGTGAATGGGCATCATAAAACTCCAGGTTGTTTTCTGTTTCCTTCAGGATATCCAATTTGGCTTTTACCTTTTCCAAATCAATGGAAGTGTCTTTATGATATACGAGCCTGTCGGCAGATAATAAACTTCTAAAAACTTCGGGGCCAATAATTCTTTTATAGGGCGCCGGGCATTCATACATACCCAATGGAATATTGCCGGTTAGTTTAAACATCCTTTCAAAATTCTTCAGCAATATATCATCGCTGTCTTCTACATTGGCGTAGTGGCCGGTGATTAAAATCACTGCATCGATGCCCGTGTTGTATATTTTTTTGGTGAACTCCGCCTTGTCTTCGATGGCTACACCAAATGAACCGGTAGCCACTACTGGCACCCTGCCATTTACATATCGTACAATATGCTGCGTTAGTTCCAGTCTTTCATCTTCGGTGATGCTGTACATTTCGCTGCTGAGACAATTGGCGAAAAAACCTTTTACTCCTGCCGCGAGGTAAAAATCAACCAGGTTCTTCACTACATCGAGGTCAACCTTTGCTTTTACGTTGAACGGCGTGATCATCACCGGAACGAATTTGTTTGCATTCATGATATCAATTTTTTAGTCAATAATTTTTTTTAATGTATCAATATGTTTGAGATATGAACAGCACTTCATTTCATTTTACGGTGCCGTTGTTTTCAAAAATATACTTTCAATAAATCATCACAGTCCAGCCCCGTCGCCGGCTAATTTTCTTTTTAACCTGGTTAGCATTATGCCAGCCAGGAAAATCGTCAGTGTTCCTACCACAATGATCATGTTCTTATGAAGCGGACTTTTCAAAAAACTATAAGTGCCGGTGATCTTTCCGCTAAATGTCATCCATAAAATTACTACAATACCAATGATGGTAGCGGTTATGGCTTCTGTGTTTCTAGTTGTCCGGCTGATCAGTCCCAACAGGAATAAGCCCAACATGCCACCTGCAAAAATGCCGGAAAGCTCCCACCATGTATCCAGCAAACTCTTAGCCCCGATCATTGCCAAACCGGTACCCAGCCCAATCAAACCAAAAACAACGGTAGCAAGGTGTAAGGAAAGCATTTGCTGTTTATCAGTAATGTTTGGCCGGAAATATTTTTTATAGATATCCATCGTGAATACAGTCGCCGATGCGTTCATATTGGAACTGATGGTGCTCATGGCGGCTGACAGGATCGCTGAAATAATCAATCCGAGCAGACCGGTCGGCACCTGGCTCACCATAAAATTGGGTAATACCTTATCTGCATAGTCGGCTGGCTTAAAGGAGGCAGCCAATGCGTTGATTTGAGATGGACTGGCAGTACTGCCCAGGTTTTCCGCCGCCACTTTTAATTTAACCGGGTTAATCATTTCCGGGTGTACCTGGTAAAATGCATACAAGGATGCACCAATGATAAAAAATAATAAGGAAGCCGGCACATACATGGCTACACAAAGCCATACAGATTTACTAGCCTGCTTTGTTGATTTGGCGGTATGGTATCGCTGGATATAATTCTGGTCCATACCAAAATTATTGAGGTTGATAAAGAAGCCATAAAACAACACCACCCAAAAAGTAGATTCGGTTAAATTGGGGGAAAGGCTACCCAGGCTAAATTTATGATCGGTAGCGGCAATGTCATATACTTTTGAAAAACCGCCCGGAATTTCCCTCACCACTAAAAATAAAATCAACAGGGCACCCAGTGTTTTAACTACTCCCTGTACCACTTCTGTCCAGATCACGGCTTCCATACCTCCCAGTACCGTGTAGATGATGATACAAATGCTCATTACAATCATAATGGATGACATGGAAAAACCGGTTAATGCTTCCAGGCTTAATGCCATCCCAAAAAATATGGAGCCCATCCTTGCAAACTGTGTGAGCAGGAAACAAATGACGGCATAGGTTCTGGCCCATGAGCCAAACCTTTTTTCCAAATGGGTATATGCAGATATCTCGCCGGTGTTCCTGTAAAACGGCACAAAATATTTTGATGCCAGCCAGGCCGCCACAGGCATGGAAAGACTAAAAACAAAAGCGTTCCAGTTGCTGCCAAAGGCCTTACCCGGCACGCCGAGGAAGGTATTGCTGCTTAAAAAAGTGGCATAGATAGAAAGGCCGATCGCCCAGCCGGGAATTTTACCAGAGGCACGGGTAAAATGATCGGTGCTTTTATTTCGCCTGGAAAAATAAAAACCAATCACAATCATCGTTGCGAGATAAATAAAAATAATGGCAATATCCAGTACAGGCAGGTTGTTCATCGTTGTATTTGCACAATATGATTGAGATTTTTTTTTTGACGTGTATAACCTCACCTCCCATCCTCCTCTACAAAAGAGAGGAGGCGGTGCTTTAAATCTTTAATAAACATTTTGTTCTTCCATTTCAGCTTTGGATCTTTAATTATCTCCCTTATGCCAGGCATATCATTTGGTACGCCCTAATCGTCTGACGGTTTTGAGACCGCATTAATAAAACCCGGCCATACTTCATTGGTGATTGGCTTTCCTTCCAATTGGGAAGGATCCACCTTTACATATTTTATCCTTTCTCTCCTCCAGGTGTACACGAAATGCACTATGCTGTCTTTTGATTGAATAACCGAAGGGTAAGAATATTGGCTCACCGGTGAATCTTCCAGTACTAAAGCGGCCTGCCAGTTTTTTCCATCGGTTGAAATGGCTACGTTTAAAGGTGTTCTTGCACCCTTTCCATTTGGAAGTTCAGGGGCCGGTTTTACATGGTTGTACACCAATAACTGCCTGCCATCTTTTAATGTTACCGCATCTGTTCCTGAATTATTATTGGGTAGAGAGGATGCCTGCATCGGGCTCCATGTTGCCCCCCCGTCAGTGCTCCATGATTCATTAACGGTTCTGTTCCTGCTCCTGCACAATACCTGCATCCTTCCATCGGGATAGGTTAAGATACTGGGCTGGATTGCACTCGTGATTTTGCCATCATTGATCGGCCCTGTTTTATACCATGTTTTTCCCAGGTCGGGGGTAATTTCAAAATGTACTTTCCATCCATCTTTTTCAGTGCTTGACGGACAGATTAATTTTCCATTGATCATCACCGGCTTGTTTTTGATGGGGCCTAGAAATCCTGCGGGTAAGGCTTCCCGTTGGCTCCAGGTATGGCCGTTGTCTTTGGATCGAATCAGCCAGCCTGTCCAGCCTTCCACATTGGGGCCAATTTTGTAAAACAACAACAGTTCACCCCCGGGCACCTGGAACAATACCGGGTTATAACAGGATTGCCGGGTTGTCTCATTGAGGACTCCATCCGCAACTTTAGCAGGTTCGCTCCACTGATTATTTGTTAAATGACTCGTCCAGATACATACATCTTTATTACTTTCCTTGGTACCACCAAACCAGGATGCGATCAGTCCGGTGGGTGTTTCAGCAATGGTTGCGGCATGGCTTTCCGGGAAGGCGGCTTCCTTAAAAATGAATTCATCTTTCACTATTCCTTTCTTAAACTCAAATGTTGACACAAAGGAATAACTGCCCGAGCCAATTTCAAATACCGCCAATTGGCCATCCATTTTGATGAATTTTATTCCTTCGCTTTCATCTGTGGGTTTGCCGTTCTCCGTAATATTTTTTATGGAAGATGCCGGGATATAAATGGCAGCACTGGTGTTGGCGGGTATGTTAATATCCCAGGTAAAACGGGTGCGTTGCTCATCCATTTTCCAGTGGCTCCCGATGTTGCCATGAATGGATTGGTAGGATGCTTTTACAAAATTCAACCCATCTACCAATTCCGGCTTCATCATGATTTTTTTAAATGCCACCTGCTGTGCATCTGATTTGATCCCCGCTAAATTTTCATAAAACCATATCAACAGGTCGCCCAGCAACATGACATGGTTTTGAGAATTCATTTGCGGATTGGCGGTATTGCCATTCCATAATTCCCAAATGGTGGTAGCGCCGTTTTCAACCATATAACCCCAGCCGGGGTAAGATTTGTTGGTCGCTAAGGTGTAGGCGATATCCGACCGCTGGTGATTGGTCAGGCTACGCATCAGCCATTGTACGCCAATCACACCGGTGCTGTTGTGCATGTGATTGTCAATTTTTATTTTGTTGTAAATATTATTGAATACTTTTTCTTTCACATCATCGGGCACCATTCCAAAATACAAAGGCAGCAGGTTGGCGGTTAAGGTATTATTATCGTAAAAGCTTTTTTGTTTGTTGAAGAACTTTTGATTGAAAGCCAGTTTTATTATCTCTGCCAGTTCATTATATTCCGGGATGTCATCTTCACTGCCAACCAGCCTTGCAAAATTTTTCATGTGCTGTAACAGTTGGTAATAATAGGCAGTTGCAATCAATGCACCATTGGTCGTTCTCATGCTGTCTCTTGATTTAATCATATCCAGCGCTTCGGGTGGTACACACCAGTCACCATATTTGTCTTTGGTGAGAATATTATTTTCGAGGTATTTATCTTTCATATAACCCATCCATTTTTTCATGGATGGATAGTGTTTGATAATCGATTGTTTATCGCCGAATTGGCCATACAGCATATTGGCCACCAAAATATATGTGCCTGGCCAGGTAACGTTATCACTGTAATAATTCCAGAAAGCGGGTGCCACATCCGGTATGGCGCCTTCTTCGGTTTGCGACTGCTGTATATCATTCAGCCACTTCGCATATAGTGCTGCGTTATCAAACAGGAAACTTTCGCCGGTTGATCCGGTTGCCCGGTCACCCAGCCAGGGCTGGCGTTCGTTGCGCTGCGGACAATCAACCGGCATGCCCTTATAATTGGAGGCGATGCCCCACCAGGCATTTTGATAAATCTTGTTCAGGGTTTCATTGGAGGTTTGAAAACTGCCGGTCGTTTGCAGGTTATCATACACCATCTGCCCTTCAAAATTATTCAAGGTAGGTGTGCCCGGAAATCCGCTGATCTCCACATACCGGAATCCATGGTATACAAAAGAAGGCTGCCAACCCCCGTCCCCTAAAGGGTAGTTTGAAAACGTGTAGGCATCCGTGACTTTTGCATCTCTTAGGTTTGCTACATATAATTCTCCGCTGGCTTGTAAACTCTCTCCAAAACGCAAGATAATCTTCTCGCCTTTTTTTGCCTTTATGTTTTTCAGTTTTAACCAGCCTGAAAAATTCTGTCCCATGTCGAGGATGAATTTAGTACCGCTTAGTTTTTTTATTCCAACCGGCTGAATCGCCTTCATCACTTTCATCGGCTCAGTCATTTGGGCAGTTAATTTACCTCCCGGGGCATCTACCAGTTCAGGCTTCAGCCATTTGGTGTCAATATACCCTGCCATTAACCAACCGGGTAATTCCCTACTAGCATCATATTCTTCACCGTCATATTCATTATTGGTGCGAATGGGTCCGTCTACATTTAGTTTCCATGAATCATCGCTAATGATTGTTTGATGGCTTCCATCTGCATATTCAATCTCCAGTTGCAATAACATTTTAGGATATCCAAAAGTGTTTATCTTTTTGGGTTTGTAATCCTGTCGCATGGTGAAAAACCTGCCGTTGCCCAACACCGTTGCTATCACATTTTCGCCGGCTTTTAGCTGGTCCGTTACATTGTAGGTATTGTACAAAACAGATTTCCGGTAATCTGTGGGAGCAGGCACTAATACATTCTGATGCGTTGATTTGTGACCATTGATGTACAATTCGTATAGGCCCATTCCAACGATATAGACGGTGGCATTTTTTATGCCTGCAGCAGACTGAAAAGGTTTTCTGAAATACCTTGCAGATAACCTCGAAAACTGTGTGATTTTATCCCATGATGAGCCACGATCGTACCCGATCCATTTGGCCTGCCAGTCATTGGCGTTGAGTAAGCCGGTTGTCCAGTAAGCCGTTTCGGTTGAGGTGGCAGCGCCTTTATTGGTAGTCACCATTACTTTCCAGTAACAGGTGGCACGACTGTTTAATTGTTTTCCTTCATACATTACCTGTATTGACTGACCGGAAATGACTTTTCCTGAATTCCACAGATCTCCCTCGCCCTTCGCCAGTTTTTCTTTTGTAGAAGCCACCATTACCTGGTAGCTTTCCTGCTTCACATTTCGCTGGCCGGATGCGATCTCCCAACTTAGCCGCGGTGTGGTAATATCTATGCCCAATGGATTTACCAGCATTTCACAACGGAGGTGGGTAATATTCACCTGGGCGAGGGCTGGCATTGTGACTATTGTTACCAGTAACAGGAGTATTGATTTGTATGGAATTATTTTTTTCATTTTGACGTTGTTGCCTTATTTATTAATAGGGCTTCACCCTATGCTTTGATATGTCGTAGGGCTTCACCCTACGCTCTGATATGCCGCCCTTTCAGGGCTTGTTTGGGATTTCCTCAGTTTCCGGAAAAGTTGAAATACAAAACCATTTCCAATGCCCTCACCGGATCCTTATCATAATCATAAAATATATTCTTCATCCCCATTGGCCCGGTAGTTTCATTTCTTTGCGTTTTGGTGCCAATGCTGCTGATGCCCTGCATAAATGATATATCACCTGATGGAAAAATGGGTTCGTAATTATGCCACTGATCCGTTTTCCAGGCAGGTGTAAACAGGCGGAAAAACAAATCTTCATTTGTGGTGTAAACCGTGAATGGCTGACCGGTGGTAATAAATTTGCACCAGTACATATTGCTGTGATAGCCTTTAAACTCTGGGTAGTTCCAACTTTCACCAGTCTCGGTATTATTGTACTCTTTTTTCCAGATGCCAAATTGATTGCCCTTCATCCGGTTCTTCCACACCCGGTACGGCCCGTTGCCCATGTACTCCACTCCTTTGATGGCTGTCTCCGGGAAAGAAAAATTAACACCCACAAAGGAGGTAAAATAGTCGGAAGGAAAATAATTCACTTTCATCCGGATGATACCGGATGGAAAGATGGTCCATTGTAATTTGTTGTAGCTATCTTTTTTATCAAAGCTGGATTCGATGATTAAATTGTCTCCCACCGTATGCTGTGTAAACTGATGAAAGTTATTGGCTCCTTCCTGGATTACGGGGCCGTTGTTAAAAGGAATAAAGCCTTTTTCATTTTCAACGCTACGAAGTAAACCGTTAAACCGGTTGATTTGGATTGTTACTCCATTCGCTTTCACCGCATACAACGAATCTTTTTCTGATAACTGAATTTTATTTTCGCCTTTAAAAGCTAATGCACCTTCTGCAATATTTGCCGGATGTGCAATGGGAAAACTCCACGTGAAAATTTCTTTTTTGTCTGCGCCATAAGAGGTAAGATATAACACGTCATATTGTTGCCAGTTTTTTTGTAAAGGAATATGTAGCTTCCCTTTCCCTGAAGGTGGTATATTTGGAGAAACCATCCGACCCGTTGCTTCAGCAGGTACCGCATGCCGTAAGTTGGTCAGCTTCCAGGTAAATTTACATTGATTGAGATTGGTGTAATGGTAGCGATTTTCTATATTTAATATTCCGTCAAATGCATCGGTGATTTCCCTTCGTTCAACATACACAGGGCTCCATATTTCCTTAATCGCAAAATAACTTCCTTCCTTTTCATGATAAGGCCCAACAATACCATCGGCGCCACGAAATTTATCGGTATCAATGGAATCGTTCAGGTCTTTTCTGACTACGCCCTGGTCGGCAAAGTCCCATAAAAAGCCGCCGGCACTCAACGGGTTATGCCACATCTTTTCCCAATAGTCTTCCAGTCCGGCGCCATGCCCGCCATCAAACTGGCCATGTAAAAATTCAGTCGGCATCAGTATCTCCCTGCCATTTTCATAATTGCCGATACCATAATTGTATTCGCGGTAATGCTGTGTTTCAAAACCACCAAACAATTGCCAGGGGTGCACCACAGGACGTTGCTGAGGGTCGAGTTCCCCAAATAAATGATCCAGTTCCAGGTTGTGCCCACCTTCATTTCCGTTGCTCCAGAAAATGATGGAAGGATGATTTACATCGTGTGCCAGCATTTCATTTACCAGCTTTGTCCCGGTTGGGGTATCATAATTTCCATGCCAGCCAGCCAGTTCATCCATTACAAACAAGCCCAAGGAATCGCATGCATCCAGGAGATGATCATCCGGCGGATAATGGCTCATTCTGACCGCATTCATATTCATGTCTTTCATGAGGAGCACATCCGCAATACTTATTTTTTTACTGGTAGTGCGTCCGCTGGTTGGCCAGAATGAATGTCGGTTTACCCCTTTCATCTTTACCTTTACCCCATTTACGTATATACCATCCCGCTGTTTTGCTTCCACGGTTCTAAAACCAAATTTTTTGGATACGGTGTGTACCGCTTTTCCATTTTTATAAATGGAAAAAACAGCTTTGTACAGGTTAGGAAATTCAGGGCTCCATAATTTGGGCGATGAAAGTTTGGTTGAAATGCGGAAGTTGTTTCCGGAGACACGTTGGTTTGTTAGGGAGGTTTTTCCATACAGAGTGCTATCCGGATTGTAAATTTGCACAGACGTATTTTCAGCAACGCCATTGGTTGAAACGGATGCATTGAAACTTCCATCTGCTTTTGCATTGATCGCTATATTTTCTATAGAAACTGAGGGGAGTACTTCCAAATACACAGGTCTAAAAATACCGCCGAATAACCAGAAGTCAGCCTTGCGTTCCGCTTCATTGACGGATTGATTAGCCGAATGTTTGGCAACGGTTACTTCCAACAGATTTTTCTCTCCCAATTTTACCAGGGCTGTTATATCATACCGGAACGCATAGAATGATCCCTGGTGGGTTTCCCCGGCTGTTTTGCCATTGATCTTTACTTCGGTATCTGTCATGGAGCCCTCAAAAACAATATTGATCTTTTTGTTTTTGAAGGAAGCCGGTACATTGAATGCATACTTATATAATCCTTTCTCTTTTCCCCGGGCACTGTCTTTTGCAAAGCCATAATTGTATTTGCCAAAGCCCTGTAGTTCCCAGCAGGATGGAACGGCAATGGTGGTCCATTTGCCGGAGTTCATCCCGGCGGTACAAAAGAATTCCCATTGTTTGGTGTCATCATTGCCGGTACCGGAGAGGTATATTTTTTCCGTTTGCTGCGCCTGTAATTGAAGGCAGAGTAATGAAATGAATAATATGGAATATAGTTTGTTCATTGAATGGTGACCTGTCATTTTAATTTCCATTTTGGCTTTAGGCAATGATACATTCGGCTAAAGCCGTATTTTTTTGTATTCCATTTTAATCCCCGCCCTAAAGGACGGGGCAAATCAAAACCATAACTAAATGGTATTGGGCTTCACACATCAAACTACATCTTTCCCGTTACCCTTTTTAACACTTCTGCTCCGGCTATTTTTTTCCCATTTGCCCAAACACTTAACCCTTGTCCTTTCTTATATTTCAATCCCGTTTTATCCCAGATGATGGTGATGATCTTTCCGTGGTACAATACATTGTCCAGGCAAAACCAATCCCATTTATTGGCGGGTAACAATGGATTCACTTCAATCATTTCATCTTCCCTCGGACGCAATCCTACCAGTCCGGTTATAATTAAATCATTAAAGGTAGAGTGGTTATAATACCGGCTTCTTTCCTCATCGCCTTTTAACCAATAGCCTGTTTTTTCATCCAGGTACTCCCCTACATAGGGGCGGCCACGGTAATATTGCGACTCCACATAGGTTTGCAAGAGGTTAAAATAATTGCTGTCTGCCACTACCGTTTGCCGGTAGTTATTGAGCAGGTTGG
Source organism: Ferruginibacter sp. (assembly GCA_031424955.1). GTDB lineage: Bacteria > Bacteroidota > Bacteroidia > Chitinophagales > Chitinophagaceae > Ferruginibacter. Next base: position 17,958 of record JANPIJ010000060.1, read on the forward strand.
CCATAGCTGTTAATGTTTGTGCAGTGGCAAACGGCCATACAGCGCCATCCCATTCGCATTTACAGCAGCCATGCGTTCTGAATTGCGGATGGCTTCGGTCGGCTGTTGTGAGCCCGAACGGGGCGCAAAAGACATTCTTATTAGTGAGGTTTGTCCACGCTGCCTCAAAGCCGGGATCAGGCAGGTTAAAATACCATGGAATATAACCGATCGCTTCTTTCACGTTGGCGAGGGTATCTTTCACTTTTAAAACTTCAAAGAATGAACTTTGGTTGCTCCATAATTTTTGCTGGATCAGTTGTTTTAGAGTATCTGCTTTTTTTTGGTATACCGTAGCGGTCGTTTTATCTCCATTCAATACCGCCATTTTTGACAAGGCGACTGCATTGGCATACATATAACTATTGATCGTAGGCCGGGCATTTTTTTCCCTTCTTCCACCGCTGATGGTTTCTTCCATGCCGTCCTTTACATCGCTTTGCCAGAATAATCCATTTGTCATTTTTTTCTCTTCTTCCCAAACCGTATAATCGGATTGAAGATCAGGTAGCATGTTGAGCAGGTATTTTTTATCCTTGTTTACCAGGTAACGATTGTATACTGCATCGGTTGCCCAACTGCTAAAGCCATGAAGTTTTTTCATGGGTTTGCCTTCATTACCCCGGTACCATACCTTAACGTAATCGTCTATATATTGCTGATTGTGCAACCACCTGCCTTCATTGATATGATGGCCGAGTGCACAGGCAATAAGGTTGTACTTATCTGCATAAGAGCGGTCAACCAGGAACTCTGTAAATGCATAACCCACCGGTGTTTTTTTTATATGCTTTCTCAATGTCCACCAGCGATAATAAAATATCTCTTCAAAATTTTGTTGCGGGCATTCAAACAGGGGAATATTTTTTTTCATCCACTCCCATGACTGTGCATTAGGGATCGCCTGGATGATATTCTCATCTTCCATTTGGTTGAAATAATCAACATAGTGTTTATAATCCGTTGTTTTTAATACCGGTGCTACAGCCTTAGCCTGCGAATTGCCCCTCACAGTTGCAATCAACATAACCAGCGATATCAGGAGTCTTTTTATCATAACTTATTTCGCCTCCGCTGTTGTTAAATATTTTAGGTAATAAACTGACTCCTTCTCCCTTCCGCCTGCATTGGGCAAATCATATGATTGATCTGTAGGAGTGTCAGCATCCGGGAACCTGCGTATGCTGCCCGTACGAAATGAGATTCGTTCTACCGATGCTACCGGGGCAAAACACAAATTATTACCGGTATTCTTTCCATTGATAGTGACCTGGTAAAAACGGGTTGCAGTATTCAGTTCAATGATGAGATTATATTGCTCACCGGCTTTATAGGTTCCGATACTCTTATTCCGGTAGCCGGCCTTTGTGATGATATTACCGGTTGAATCAAATGAAAGCCGGATGCAGGGAGTTCCTTTTGCATCCATCATCTCTATCTCCAGTAAGCCGCGGTCCTGTTGAAATGGAACAATGGAAAATGCGACCGTAATTTTTTTAGATGGAGGGAAAAGCCTTTCCGCTTTTGCAAAATCAAAAGGGTCGCTGTCTTTTAATGACAACACTTTGTTGCCATCTCCCATTCTTTCTATTGCCACCGGGCTCCACAGGGGGCTATAAATATTCCAGTCCTTCAGTTCCTCTCCTTTTTTCATTTCAGCAAATACATCATTCACCTGTTCGGTTGTTTTATCTTTTACCGGTACCGGAATAGATGATACCCAAATATCCTCTTTATTCATGCTATAAGTAACCCACATATTGCCTCCCGGAGGATTGCCATCCATTTCCTGTATGCCCCTTACATATTGTGGTCCGTATGATTTATATGCACCACCGTAGCGCAAAGACGAAATTTCGCCATTCACCAGCAACAGGTTTTTATATTCTATTCCATTATCACTAACGGACAAGGCCAATGGCCAGCGAAACTCGGAAGGATTGTATACCGTGGCGTATTTACCATCACTGGTTTTTTGTCCCCAAATTTTTGCATTCGCATTTACAAATCCAGGTGCCCTTGTAGGATTGTATGTCCAGGTTTTCCCATCATCTTTTGTGATGCTGGTCAATGCATATTTCCAAAGGCCCACGGCCCTTCCATCCGGCAGGTGATAATAATTGAAGGCTTTAAAATCTTTTTTAAGGGGGATCAACGGATCATCTTTATCAGCCTCTTCTACCATTTGCTGCATTTGCAAGGGCGATGCTAACAGCTCATCACAGGCTGCCACAAAATTGTTGTTCTTTGAAGTTTTATAAAATGGATAACTGGTATTCTTTTCATTAAAAGCATGATTATACCGGAGAAAATAAATGGCACCAAAACTTCCATCTTTGTTGATCTCCCTTACTACCCTGCCAATACCCTTGCCATCATTCGGGTCATCTTTTGGAGCCAGCACCATGCCATAATAGCCCAGTGCCAACAGCCTGTTATTTTTAGCGGTGTAAAAGCCGATTCGCTGGTGCATCACCGCGAAGGTATTTTTTGCAATGTCTGTTTTTCCTGCTTTTACGGTGCCGTCCGGGATTTTGCAAGGCGGAAAAATAATAACCGGGTTGCCCCAGTTGTAACCATTTTTGGAAGTGACCAATAATGTTTGCCCGGCACCTTCGTGCTCACCAATGGGATTGCTTAGGTATTCCAGGTAAAACAGGTTGTTCCAGTAAGCCAGCATGGGTGCATGATTGTAGGTCCAGCCATAACCAAATGCAGCGATGGTATCATTGCGGTTGCAACGCATTACCTGGATATTGTGTACGCCCATTGCCAGGGGCAACTGGCCGCTGTGGTAGTCTACATTCGACAGCGTTGAACCGGTATAACGGATGGTATCCTGCGCGTGCAATATTGATGTACATAAACTGCACAATAAAAAAATGAGTTGATATGATTTTTTGATTTTCATTTTTTTGAATTAACTTTTTTTATTAGGTAAAGATTCGCAAACCTAAGCTGAGAATAGGTTAGCCTTCATTTTCTTTTTTCCCGCTAAGGAGCGGGACAAAAAAATCAATCCGCCGCGGCGGATAAAATCAAGGAACTCGCCGCCAGTAGTTCAATGATTTAAAGCTTATGCCCGGCTCAAACAGCCTTGATTTTTTAACGGATCATATTGAAATTTTCTAGCACTTTTTATTCGAGGCCGCTACCTGCCAGAGTTGCCAACCTTTTAAAGGTTGGCAACTCTGGCATCAGCGTTTATCATTTAATAACCCTTTTAGTATTTTTTTATTCGTTGTAAATATCGTTCCATGTTTGTGTCCAACCGGTACCGAAATAGAATCAGTGATTGGCCGGAATGTTTTAAAATCATTTGTTATCACCGCATCATAAATTTTCTTCTGGTATGAGTCAAAATAGATCAGCCAGTTGTTATTTACTTTCACTACCGATGGACCTTCTGTAAAATGATCTGTAAATGGGGGTGACACATTTTTATAGGGCCCCAATGGATTGTCTGCAAATGCCACTTTAATATTTCGCTCCGGCCTCGTGTTATCTTTTAATACCAGTACATAATCTTTAATGGCCCGCTTTACTATCACTGCATCAATTACGCTAAAGCCCGGATCAAGAAAAAGCTTTGTACCGGTGAAGCTGATAAAATCTTTTGTAGTGGTATAATACATCCGGTGATTGTTATCTTCTGCTTCTGCACCTTTTGGAAATTTAAAGGGAATGGTGGAAGCACAGATGATGATGAATTGTTTTTGATTGTCGTCATAAAATAATTCCGGCGCCCATACATTCACGGTAGTGCTGTCTTTTTTCATCACATCAATCATTCTTTGATCACTCCAGTGAATAAGGTCTTTGGAAGATGCATACCCAAATCCCTTTCTGCCATGCCAGGCAGAAGTGAACACCAGGTGAAAGGTTCCATCCGGCCCCTGCACAATGGATGGATCCCTCATCACTTTATCATCCACCATGGGTTTCAGAAAAGTGGTATCCAGGTCGGTCCAGTGATAGCCATCTTTGCTGTATAACAGCCGTAATCCCTCGTTGGCCGGTTCGTGAAAAGAAGTAGACAGGTAGATCTTTTGTGAACAGGACACCAACAAAATAGTAACACACCATATGATTATTTTATATCCTTTCATTTAAGTAATAAGGGCGACTCCTACGGAGTCTTTTTCATGTTATGTTGCTTTTCTACAAAGAGGGTGTTCCTACGGAACAAATACAGCACCACAGATACCTGCTTTTATCTTCATCAATCAATATCGTTTACGTTGAAGCCATCTAAAAATGGTTTATTTGTTGACCAGCTTCATTTTTTCATGGCATCGACATTGGCGTCGCTCCATTCACATTCAGTTTTTCATGGCAACTTTAGCTTTCCAATTTAAATTCTCCAACTTAATCCAGGAGTTTCTCTGTGCCGATATTATATCTCGTTCCTACGGAACTTCTGCAAACTAATATCTATTCGCTACCAATACTTCTCTCCTATGGAGCTAAGATTGTATAATAAAATCATATTGATTAATACCTCATCTTTCATCACTCCTAAGTCTCTATTTAACCCCGTTTACTTAGGGCCATTGATGCTCATTGAACTGAAAGTAAAAGTGAGTGACACAACGATGATGCCATGAAAAACAAAAGTTTGTTACAAAAAAATCACCCAACCAATCAGACAAGCCACTCATCATTCATCACTCATTATTCATCCTGCCGTCTCAACTACCAACACCCAATCATATCCATCTTGTTTTACACCCGGCGGATTGAATGTCCTGGTACCCTTATTACCGAATTTCCCGATGGGTATTTTTGTTCCATCCTTCGGACTGAACCAATATACATTTACGCTTGCTCCACCTATCTTTCCCAATACAACTTTGAAATCCCTTCCGTTATAGGTATAGAAGAAGGCGTAATATTTTCCTCTTGTGGCTAGTATGCGGTCATACCTTTCACCATTGTCTGCAATCATGGATTGATCGGGTACCCGGTCGAAATACGATTTTGATAACAGCAGTTTTTTTAAGTGTTTCATCTGGGCTGCCCCCGGGGCGTTCAATGCTTCCTGCCACGTGATTTTGGGAAAGAAAGAAGTGCCCGCCATACCCGGAGTGTAAAACTGCATCACCGAATTATGCCCGTAGGTGAAACCGCATCCACCGGCAAATACACTCCAATATGCATAGCGCCTTATCTCGTAATCTTTCCAGTACGGTTCATCCTCTTTATGCAGGCCATATGGAATATCTTCATAAGATGGTTCGCCATCCAATGTAGGCCTGGTTGGTTTTAGTTTGTAATCATCTGCTACATACCGCCAGTTGTCTTCGCCATAATGCAGGTCTTCATTGTAAGAAGTATCCTGTGCGTAACTTCTGTGCCCTGATTGAAACATATTAAAATCCAGCCAGGGTTGATCATTGAACCATGTTGAGGAAGAATTTCTGCCCCTTGGATGAAAAGTAATTAAATGATTTTTGTCGATTGACCGCAATGTATTTCCAATCCTGTTCCAAATATCCAGTGCATCACTTCCTTTGATATCGCCTCCATTCAGCCAGATGATATTGGTTTTATTTTTATAACGGTTTGCCAAAAATGTGGCATAGCTTGTTGCCTGTGTTTCATCCACATGTTTTATATTACCTCCCCAAACAGGTACCAATGCCATATACAAACCTTTGGATGCAGCCAGGTCAATTACATAATCTATATGATCCCAAAAATCATATTGTTGTTTATCTGCTACTTTTTTTCCGGGAGTAATTTTTGGCGTAGCAACATTCCTGTTTTTCAATGCGGAATCTCCGTACACATTTACTACGCCCAACTCATGCAGCATCATTACCTGTATCACGTTGAAGCCTTTTTGCTTCCGGTCTTCGAGGTATTTTGCTACTTCCTCCCTTGTAAGTTTGCCAAATAACAACCAGCCGGTATCTCCCATCCAGAAGAATGGTTTATTACCTGCTGCTGCAAAATACCGGTGATTGGAAGATATTTTTACAAGGGGCAATATCGGCTGGGCATGAGTTATCATTCCCATTACAATCAATCCAATCGATATAATCTTTTTCATTTTTATTCTACCGGCATTTGATTTTCAATTCAACATTGTTGTGTCACTCACTTGTACTGTTGGTTCATTGGGCATCATATTGACCTCATCCTCCTTCTCCTTCTCCAAAAGAGAAGGAGCGGTACTTTATACCTTCAATAAACATTTAATCTTCCAAATCAGCATTGGAACGCTAACCAGCATAGCGAGCCACATTACACATACATTAAACGTCTTTGATTTAATAAGTGCTGCATTTTTTTTATCCTGTACTTTAGTATTTATTGTGCGCTTAACCAAACCAGCCCCGTGCCATCAGGCATTCCGATATTTACCATTTTTCCACCTTCAACCGACGATCCTTTTTCCAACAATTTCCCATCCCTTACATTTATAAATTGAAGCTTATAGTTTCCCTTTATTGCTGTAAGATCAAGTGCTATAGTTTTTTCATTTCCCGCAAATACTATTAATCGATTATTTCCTGCCAATACATAATTGCTTATACCACTCACCGGCTTCATGGTGGCAGCATCCGCCAAAAATTGTTTTGGTAAAACGGGCAACGCCGGCAATGAACCACCCGCCATAAAAGCCGCCCATGCAAATTCGGGATAATTGTCACCGGAGTAAACAACTGCCTTTGTTGGATATTTTTGACGGTACTCCTTTACTGCCCGGTACACCTGTTCAAAAGATGTTTTCTTTGGTTTTAATAACCTGGCGTGCTGGCGTGGTGCCAGGTTTTGCCCTCCTTTGGGTTCGTAGGTTTTACCATCCGCCTGGTAATGCCAGTAACGGATATCAATGATATCGACAACCTTTTCATAGGCAGGATTATTCAAGATAGCGTCCTGCACGTCTTTGGTTACGCTTAATCCAATGATTTGTTTTTTACCTGTTTCCTTTTCCCAATCCCTAATCACATCCAGCCAGAATTTCACGAAGTGTAAAGGACCGGTAAACTCCTCACCTATTAACTGGATTACACCATTGTTGTCTTTAAAATTATTAAGGGACTGACGGATGTATTTTCTATTCAATTCTTTCCGGGCAGGGTTGCTGATATCATAAAACTGCTCCGCCATAAATATGCGTTTATCGCCCGCATACGGTGGTGGTTCCGGGAAACCGGTATTGTTGATATTATTGGCAGTGCGCCACGGGAAGTCTGCATAGTGGGCACCCGCTTCAATAATATTGTGTTGAAAATAATGCTGATTCACCAACAGCAAACCTTTCTGATCAGCCAGGTCGGCGAATTGTTTTAGCCTGCTCCAGTAAAATAAATTGTATTTGGTCAGATCATATTTACTCAATCCATCCCAGGCTGTTCCCTTTCCGCTTCTTGCAAATGGCAGTTCATAAAACGGTGGCCATACCTCGCCATCCATTCGGCGAATGCGTTCATGGTCATCTCTTCTCCGGTCGTACCATAAACCATAATTTTGTTCCATCCCGATGATATGGTTGTCCTTCATTGCTGTTGTCAATTCATCCAGGTCATCTGTTAATCCTTTACCACTACGGCCCGGAACAAAACGGGTAATGGCTGGCTTTGCATTTAGCAGTTCTTTGCCTTGTATACCGCCTGTCCACCAGGGCACTGATTCTCTTTTACCACTTAATATTTCATTGCCCCTTAGAAGCCAGCCATTTTTTATTTGCATCACGGCCCCCCCACCCCCCGAAGGGGGGATTGTAGACTCTGCAACTTTTAAGAGCCTGTTGTATTCGTTTATACTAAGAATTGCTTCTTTTTGGTATGAGACGCTTAGTGAATTTCTTTTACCTGCTTGCTCAATCCATTTTTTTAATTGCATCCGTGGTTTGGCAGATTGCTTTGTTAATTCAGTGGCTGTTTCTACCGATGGACTGCTGGATGCTTCGCCGGGCATAAACAAAACCTGTGACTGCTCATCCACATTTTTATGCAACCTTTCTGCCAGTTGTGCATAAAATAAACTTCTTGGATCGATGGTATTATTCGATTCGCCCCAATAGCCATCGCCTGCAAACTGGCTCCAGGAGCCGAATGCCCAGTTTTGTGCAGTTGGGGGCTGGTAGCAATCAATTCTTGCGGCAGTGCAGTTCCAGAACAAACTATTGGCCGCCGCCCATCCAGCACCATTGCCATCCTGTCCGCGGTTTCCGAAACGAAGTGCATTGCCATCCACATTTACCACATCAAACAACACACCCGATGACCAGCTATCAATGGCACCGCTAAAACTGAATGGCAGGTATGATTCGCATTGTACAAATGCGTTGGGGCCGGGTGCACAGTAGCCGGTTGCAAAATCGTGGTAGCCGTATTCTGCATAGCAACGCTGAAACAGGGTTTGCTGACCGGTGGTTAAAAAAGTAGAACGCCTTTGTCCGCCAATCTCTGAAACAGGATGAATGGAAATACAATCTTCCACGGTAACACGCCTGGAAGACTCCAGTACGCTTACTGCTGAACCGGCAAAGTTTTCAAAGCTGATTTGCCTCACCCAGGCATCTTCCGCATTTTCTATATTGATGGCATTCCAGCGATGGTCTTCATCTTTTACATTATTTTTATCATAGAAGGAAATACAGCTAAGGTTTTCAATTCCCGCATTGCTGATCCTGCCGTTCCAATGATACAATGCAATAGTTCCGCCTCCATAATTTGAATCGATTGCGGTTGTTATGGGTGCATCAATTGTGATACTGTTGTTTTCAATTTTTATTATGGTTCTGTCGAAGAACAAATCCCGGTCGCCGGGTTTCCAGCCGAGTGATGAAATTCCTCCGCCAAATATATCAGTGCCAATTGTGGCGATCCATTTGGCGGTAGATGGGCGTTGAATAATTATTTGATCGCCTGCTTTTAATGAAGCAGCATTTGCAACAGAAAATTTCACCGCATTTACCGGAACATAATCGCCGGTAATTTTTATTGGGGCATCCTCTACCCGGTCGTTTTTACCAATGATTTTTACCAGCGCCTGCCGTCCCGTACCTGCACCTGTTAAAGTGGTTCCGTCTTTATTCGTACCGGAGCCACGCAGCACTACACCGGAAGCGTTTATTCTTAGTTGCCCCAATACTTCATAGTTTCCTCTTTGCAATAATACCGCACCACGAAACCCATTCGCATCCAGTGGTAGCGAACCCACATAATCCAAGGCAGATTGAATGCGAATGGTGGCATCTCCCTTTACAACCGGAACAACTACCTTGACCGGTATATCAGTAGGGATAGGAATTTCAGAAGCCTTGTATCCGCAAAAAGAAAAATCAGGTACCCGGTTGCCCAACGAATCGGGGGCATAAACGAGTTTGTTATTTTCATATGCCAGGGGAGGAACCGGCTTAACAACGGTTGGCTTTTGTGCATAGCTGTTAGCACCAGTATACATTACCAGGCATAGTAAAATAACCCGGTACCAGTGATGCAGGGAATGACTCATCCAGCTATTTTGTAAAGGGCTGTTTTTTTTCATTTTAAATAAACACAAGATAGTAATGATCGGTTAGGCGGAGCCACCTAATTAAAAATGGCTTTTGCAAATTATTCATCTTACAAAAGCCATTTTCAATCTTCAACATTGTTTATTTTTTTGTAACCAATGGCACGGTGGTTTTAATATCCACCACGCTGTTTAAATATACTTCGATATTGGCATAACCACTCTTTGTAATTTTCGCCGCATCTGATGCATCATTTAGCTTCAGGCCATGTGATGTTTCCCAGGCATCCGGTATACCATCATTGTCTTTATCCTTGTAAGGTGTTCCCTTATAATCGGGGTAGCCGCCTACCTGGTTGATATCCGTAATGATGCCTATCTTATAGGAATCCATTGGTAAACGACGGTGTTTGAATTGAGTGGTGGGAGGAACAACACCGGGATGTATTTCAATTTTTCCCGTTGTTACCTGCTTCACAATCCTGGTATCCACTGCATCGCGTTTCGGTAAAATAGCGCCTGCGTTGGCCAGAACAAAATCCTTTGCTTTCAATGTTGGAATGATGGTGAATTCAGGCATTGGCAATGGTTTATCCCATTTCATGGCATCCTTGTATTTGCCTGCATTTTGTTCTTCTTCTACCTGTACACCGCCATCCCAGTTATCTTTAGAAACACGTTCATTACCTTCTACAATATTTCCATGTACATAAGCCCTTCCAAATACTGAGTAGCCCAGTTTGCTTCTTCCACTTTCGGGTTTTAAAATGCGGTGAGAAATGGGTTTGCCAACCGGTGTAGCCGGACCGGGTTTATAATAGTTATTGATGATATTATACATAGCCGTGTAATCGCCACCGTCGGTGGAGCGATGTACCCAGTTAAAGACTACATTATTGGCAAAATTGAAAATACCGTTCCAGCCGATGGATGGATTACGGCCTGCATTATCCGCCCAGATATTGCGGAAGAAGGAGCAGTTTTCGCCACCCAATGTAGAACCAAAAGCATGGTTCCAGGTATCCAGTGATTCGGAAAAAATGGAGTTTTGAATGGTGATATTAACCGTTCCCAATTTATCTTCCGGCTTAGTGGCGCTGGTACTGTCATTGTACATGTGGCGGTACATACTCATGTTTTCATCCAGCCCCCAACTGGTGGAAAGGTGGTCGATCATAATGTTCCCAACCGGGTTTCCTCCAATGGCATCATCGCGGCGTCCTACATTTGTTTCGCCCCGGCGAAAGCGCATAAAGCGGATCACCACATCATGTGTATTTAACCAGAAAGATTCACCGGCTACGCATACCCCATCGCCGGGCGCTGTTTGTCCCTGGATGGTGATATATGGGGCCCTGATAATTAACGGTGTTTTAATGCGGATTATTCCTGCTACATTGAAAACCACCATCCTTGCACCACCCTGTTCGCAGGCCCAGCGCAAACTTCCGGGGCCGTCATCATTTAAATTGGTTACAACGATTACCCTGCCACCACGACCGCCAAAACTATATTTACCACCGCCTTCTGCGCCGGGAAATGCCGGGATTTCTGATTGGGGTAAATCGTAAGGACGGGCAGCCCATGGAATATAAGGTTTACCCTGCTTCTCCTGTTGTTTAATAATGGGATATGCAATTGCCCAGGCAGAATCTGAGTGTTTTACCGTAGCCTTCATTAATGAATCGGACCATTGCTGAACATCTTTTGGGATATCGGGGTATTGGGCATACGCTTCATTTAAAGCAATAAAGACAATGGTTGATAATAATATTTTTTTTATTTTCTTGTTCATTAACTTTTAGATTGAATCACGTGTAACGATCATTTAGAAATCTACTGATATCCTATTATAAAAATTCTAAGTAAAAAAGCAACAGGAATGTCATTAAATTTTTACACTATACGTAATAAGTTTACTTAATTTCTATTTTTCAATTTTTACATCAACATTTATATAACTTTCTTTTGCGGGAGATGATCCTTCGACATAGTTAACCAGCATACATCCAACTTTCCCTGTAACAGTTTTAAAGAAAACCAAATTGCCAGACGCCAATGCAGTGATTTTACTGCTGGTACCCGAAGTTAAGTTTGTTACGCCTGCAGCACGCAATGAGGCGCCAGACAGTAAGGTGTTAAATGCAGGAGCCGCGGCCTTCTTCATAATGGTCGCATTTTTTGTCCAGGTACTTATATCATAGTAACTCAATTGTGCCTGGGGTGCGCTTAAAGCATACACCGAAAATTTCAAATCGTCGGTTGCAGAAGTTGTTGATGTGCCGGTTGTATCATAATAAAGACCGAAATCAATTAAAGCACTATTTGCCGCCGCCGTAGTATAGTTATATACAGTACCGGTAGTTGCAGCCATGTAACAGGTGTTTATTTTTGCGGTTGTATCGGGAACCTGTAAAAATCTAAATGTAAAATTACTGTAGTCTGCTTTTACAGTAATAATGATATCCCTGGACCCAATATAAACGCCTGCAGCATCATGCGCCACGATTCTATATAAAAAATTGCCGTTGATACTATCTGCTACCAGTTTTTTTGAAACAGTATAAGCATTTTTGTTAGCGGCATTTAAGGTGTCCCTAACTATGAACGCAGTTTGGTTAACAGGATTTTTTTGAAT
>JANPIJ010000061.1:0-8149 GCA_031424955.1 Ferruginibacter sp.
GGAACAGGCCGCGGCCTGTTCCTACAACGCAATCACGTGCATCCCGCAAAAAGGAGGCTAGGATCCATGAAGATAAAATGATGATCCGCCGCGGCGGAGATAGGGCCTTTATTGCATTATTCATTGTACATTTGACCCACAAACTCCTACAAATGAAACCTACCATCATCATTGAATATTGCCCCAAATGTAACTGGTTATTAAGGTCGGCCTATATGGCCCAGGAACTGCTGACTACTTTTGCAGATGACCTTAAAGCGGTAACCTTACAACCCAGCGAAGTAAGTGGTGATTTCCATATCACCATTAACGAAAAAAAAATATTTGACCGGAAAGAATATGGCGGATTCCCTGAAATAAAAGAATTAAAACAAATGGTTCGGGACGTGGTAAACCCGGAGAAAAGTTTGGGCCATGCCGATACCAAACCGCATCATATTGATCATAACTGATGTTAAATAACGATGCTATGCTGGGTTTAATTTTATGTGGCGGACAAAGTACGAGAATGGGTACCGATAAGGGCCTGATTAAATTACATGCCAATACATGGGCACAAACCGCGGTAGATAAAATTTCATCGCTAAACCTTGATGTGCTGTTGTCTGTAAACGCTCTGCAATACAACGATTACCTTTCCGTTTTTAAGGAGTCGCAATTAATTACTGATAATGACAATTTGAAGTTAAAAGGACCGCTGGCGGGGGTTTTAAGCGTACATACCAGGAACCCAACAGAAGATTTATTTGTATTGGCCTGCGATATGCCCCTGATGGAAACTACACTGTTAAAGGACCTTCTTTCCGTTTACAGGGAACATCCAACTGCAGACGCGTATGTTTATACGAATGAAGATGAACCGGAGCCCCTCTGCGCCATCTATACAGCAAAAGGATTATCGTATATAATTCACTTGTTGAATGCAAAAGAACTCACCCGGCATAGCATGAAATTTATGCTGGAACACATCCATACATTTCCCATTCCGCTGACGAACGAACAGAAAAAATATTTTCGCAACTTTAATGCGCATGCCGAACTAAACGGTTTGTAACCCCAGTTTTCGCTGATCAATTTTTACAAATTCTTCTTTGGGTGCCTCACACAAAGGGCAGGAATAACCGGCTGGTAAACTATCAAAGGCTGTGCCCGGCAAAATATTATTTTCCGGCTCACCCGCTTTATTATCATACACCGTTAAACAATGACTGCATTGGTGTAAATACGTAATTTTTAAAGGCTTGGCCGGAGCTTCTTTTTTAACTGGTTCCGGTTTAGCTGAAACAGATTGCGTTGTTTGCTGGTATGCATAATAGGTGATAATCGCACGCCTCAATTGTTCTGCCAGCAAAAACTTAGGGTTGCCTTTACTGTAAATGATGCCCGTTCGCTCGTTGGGATTAAAATCCTTAGCGCATAAAATATCAAATACATTAAAAAAGCCGATACCCGCAATGGTCAACAATGGTCTTTTTCTAACCAGGATGCTGCTGAACACCTCGCTCTTTTTTCTTGTTTTAATACCGATACAAATTCCGAATGTACGGATATCATCATTGTGCAAATCCTGCAATAAATAATTCTTCAGATCAAGCCCTTCTTTGCAATTGTCTTCTACCTGGAAGTTGAGCTCATTGGCGGCATGCCGTACGTTTATCTGGTGTTTGGCCAGCAGGCTGTTCCAGTAAACACGGTCTTTTTCTTCGATATTTTTAATGATAATTGTCTTCCACGGCGTGGAGCATAACTGCCCGATTTTTGTTTGCAGGCACAACTGGCACAACTCTTTTAAAAACGTTACGGAAAACAGTTCATCCCGCCGGTAAATCCCCAGCCAGTATTTATCCTGGTAACGGTTTAATCCTTCGTAATAGGGCAAATTAAATGTGGGTAACCGTGCAGGCAGATCAGATGTTTTGGTGATATAGTTTTGCCGGCTTACCAACTCAAACAGGTCGGCCCCTTTTACCAGCGGGTTATCAAAAAACTGGTCCTGGTACTCGAATATCAGTTCCTCAATATGTTTGCTCATCCGGGCAATATCATTGGTGTACACCATTTCTGTCCACTCGTAAATGATATTTGTTTTGGGAAAGCGAATAAACAAATGCCAGAAATGCGGAGCGCTTAAAGATGCTACCCAATTAATATTACCGGTTAGTATGGGTGTAAAACTCTGGTTGCTGTCGGAGATATTTATTTTTAGCTTTGGCTGATGATCCATCAAATCAAAAATATCCTTATACACACCTTCACTCAGCCAGGTGTTGGTAATAAAAACTTCCTCCGCCGGGTAACTGCTGATTATATTCGGGCAATGGTCACTGTCAACTTCATAAAAAATCCCCTGCAGGTCCAACTCCCTTTTTAGAACAGCATAGTGATCATTCAGCACCTCCATCAACAACTGTTGTCTCAGTCCAAAACTCACTTTGGCTACACCGGCTTTACTGGCAGCAACCAATATATTGTACAAATCACCCGGTGATATGATTCCACCACGGAAATTAATTTTTATTGTTAGTGAGTATTTCATTTTAATATATTTATGACCAGGCTATTTTTCGACCTGGTTTTGACCGGCTTGTTTTTTTTGCACATGCTTTTGTTTTTCATAGCAACATCGTTGTGTCACTCCCTTGTATCGCATACCATTGAGCAGCTTGCTTACTATATAAATTAAAGAAATGGATCCCATCATAATATTCACAACCAATCTGCATTCCCGGCTCCGATAGAGCCACCTCTTTGCAGCGTATTAACAACGAATTCAACCGCTCCGCAGGAGTAACCCTATATCGTTTTGTCCAACGCTAACAGGGTTTGCAACCGCCCTGCATTCAATTAAACAACCTCCATGCTCAATACCTTCACCGCCTTTACTGCACCATCGGTTTCCACCACAACCACTCCACTTTTCTCTTTTTCCAAAATATTTTTAACCTCGGACCTGCAACTTCCACAGCCCATGCCCGCCCCCGTTAACTGGCATAATTGTAACAAATCGGTACATCCTTCCTTTATTTTGTTCTGAAGGTTTCCCTCGCCTACCCCGCTGCAACTGCATACCAGTTTGCCAATTACCGGTTCGGCTTTTTTGCCACTGCGCAACAACTGCAGGCGCTTATCACTCAGCTCTATTTTATCCTGTATCAGATCCCTGAATTCCAGGAATTCACTTTTATCCCCAATTAAAATAGCACCCACTAACCGGTCGTTGTGAATGATACATTTTTTATAATACCGCCTCGACTTATCAATAAACACCACTTCTTCATAAGCGGGATCATCGTCCGGGCATTCGGCCAGGCCTAATGAACAAAGATCAGTACCATGCATCTTCAATATATTCATCAGCAGTGAACCCTCATAATATTTTGAAATGTCACCACTCAGGTATCTTGCCACAATAGCAGCCTGTTGTTCCGCCGCTGCTGTTATCCCGTATAAAAAACCTTTAAACTCGGCAATCTCTCCAATTGCGAAAATACTGGGATCGCTGGTTTGTAAATATTCATCCACCACTACGCCCCGCTTGCATACAATGTTGGCGGCTTTGGCTATTTCAATATTGGGCGCAGTACCAATGGCAATTACAATGGCCTGGCAGTCTATCAATAAACCACTTTTTAAACGGATGCCGGTGATATGATCTTCTCCCAAAAAGCGGTCTATCTCATCATTGTAATAAATATCAACGCCCTTATCTACCAATTCTTCATGTAACAACTGACTTCCTAAGGGATCCAGTTGCCGGTCCATCAACCTGGAGATGCGCTGCACAATGGTTACTTCCACATTTACTTCCCGTAGCGATGCTGCCAGTTCAATACCCAATAATCCACCACCCAATACCACTACTTTACCTTTTGCCGGGTCTACATGATCCTTAAAACTATCCGCATCCTTCCTGCTACGCATGGTGAAAATACCTTTTAAAGAAGGCACATCCCTCAGCATGGCAGCACGGCTGCCGGTAGCAATTAATAACACATCATACTGATGGAGTTGTCCGTTACTGTCCGTTACCGTTTTGTTTTCCCGGTCAATATTTTCTATACTAACACCGCGGTGCAATTTGATATTGAATTGTGCTTCTTCTTCATCCGTCATCTTCACCAGGTTATCCCATGGCAATGCGCCGCTGATATAGTCAGGTAACAACACCCGGTTATAAAACGGGAAATTTTCTTTACTGAATATTTCTAACTGGTCGGTTACATTTAAAGCACGGTAGCTTTTTACAAAGCCACAGGCACCGGCACCGGCACCAATGACAATTATTTTTTGCCCGGGCTTTTTATACGCTTTTACCTGGACAGCTGTAAACTTAAAATCGGGCTCCTTACTTTTTGGATCAACGGCGTTGGCCGTTAGATTATTTGCCCTGTTTAAATCATTGTTTAAAATTTTACCCCAGTGCATTGGAAGAAATACCACGCCCCTTTTTATATCGGTTGAATATTTCGCCTTTACCCTAACGAGGCCCTGCTTACTTACAATCTCTACCAGTTCATTGTCCTTAATGTTACGCTCTTTTGCATCATCCGGGTGAATTTCAAGGAATGACTCACTGATATGTTGCTTCAACTTATTTACTTTCCCCGTTTTACTCATGGTATGCCACTGGTCACGGATACGGCCTGTTGTTAATATCAACGGAAAATGATCATCCGGTAGCGCACTCAAATTTTCATCTGAAAAAGAATGGATGATCGCTTTCTGCGATGGCGTATAAAATTTTTGATCGGTAAATAACCTGGGTGTACCGTAACCGTTAGTATCATTACCGGTTGCGGAATGATGCGATTTTGTATAAGGCCATTGAACGGATTTTTTTTCTTTCAGTATATCATAACTCAACCCGCTTACATCTACATTGGTACCTGCTGTTAATGCAGCGTGTTCCCCAAATATCTCAGCAGGGTTTGCAAAATCAAAACCTGCAAAACCCATCTTTTGTGCAAAGCGGCAAATGATTTCCGCATCGGGAATGGCTTCGCCCGGTGCATCTACAATTTTATTGAGGTAACTAATGCGACGTTCCGCATTGGTCATGGTGCCTTCCTTTTCCATCCAGGAAGCTGCAGGTAACACTACATCCGCATATTTCAATGTTTCAGGTTTGTTACTCACATCCTGCACTACCACAAACTTCGCCTTCTTTAAACCTTCCTCCGCTATACGTACATCCGGTAAACTGATCAATGGGTTGGTACATAATATCCACACCGCTTTTAGTTTTCCATCGTTCAGCGCCTCAAACATTTCTGTTGCAGTAAGGCCGGGTTTTGATTGAATGGTCCCCAGTGGTATCTGCCAGAACTTCTCCACTTCGTTTCGATGGGCTTCATTGGCCATGTCCCTGTGTGCAGGCAACAAATTGGACAAACCTCCTACTTCACGCCCACCCATTGCATTGGGTTGACCGGTTAGCGAAAATGGCCCCGAGCCTGGTTTGCCGATATGACCGGTGATTAAATTTAAATTGATCAGCGACAGATTTTTATTAACTCCAATTACGCTTTGATTGAGCCCCATGGTCCACATGGTAATAAATCCTTTGGCATCGGAAATATAGGAAGCAGCCAGGCGGATATCTTTTTCTTTTACCCCGCAAATGGCAGCAGCCTCAGCAACTGTCCTTTCAAAAACAGTAGCCTTATATTTTTCAAAACCCTCTGTATGATCCTGTAAAAAATCAGCATCAACCGAGTTGGTTTCTACCAGGCACCTGCCGATGGCATGATGCAGGGTAATATCCGTTCCGGGATTTAGCTGCAGGTGTACATTGGCGATAGAACAGCTTTGCGTTTTACGTGGATCACTAACGATGATCTTTAAATCCGGATTTTTTTCCCTTGCGGCTTCTACCCTGCGCCACAATATCGGGTGGCACCAGGCAGGGTTTGCACCGGCAACAAAAATGCAATCCGCCAGTTCAATATCATCATAGCTTACGGGTACGCTATCTTCGCCTAAACTCATTTTATACCCCACTACCGCCGAGCTCATGCAAAGCCTCGAGTTGGTATCAATATTATTGCTTCCGATAAACCCTTTGATGAGTTTATTCACCACATAATACTCTTCGGTAAGGCATTGACCGGAGGCATAAAAAGCCACCGAATCAGGGCCATATTTTTCAATGAGTGTTTTAAAAACAGCAGCGGTTCTCTCCAACGCGGTATCCCATGAAACCCTTTGCCTCGGCCGATTTTTACCATACCTCATTTCAGGATATAATAAGCGGTCGCTGGTATCCATCACCGTATAATGCAGGTTCATCCCCTTGCTGCAAAGCATGCCTTTATTAACCGGGTGACTGGGATCGCCTTCCACTTTAAATCCACCCAGCTTATCTTTCTGTACAATCATACCACAACCTACACCGCAATAGCAACAGGTGGTAGCCCCCCTGCCCCCCGAAGGGGGGTTCCTGGTGCCTTCTATGGCAGGCATTTTATTTTTTATGGGAATAGTCAAATTATAAGTTTTACGCCCGTTCCCTGAAGGGGAGGTCTGTGATCGGTATTATCTTTTTCAATCATCTTTTTTGGGTTAGTGGGTTAATTTTTTTGTCCGAACATTTGGATTCCTATTAAACTTCATTGGCAGGCTCTCCCGATCTTATACCGTGATCGCACTCTTTTACTTTTTATCTAAGGGGAACTTGCTCACGTTTTTTTGTGGCAGAAGCTACATTCTTTATGACTAATATAAAGTACTACGCAGCAATTTATAACACAATCAGAGCTCCCAAATGATATGTCGTACAAGAGTGTGATGCAAGGATGTCGCCATGGAACCATCTTCGCCCGGACAAAAAATATTGCAACCTGTTTTTAATGCTTATTAATTTAATAAATATTTTCATTTGCTAAACAAAAAGCCCCTTGCATCTAATGTATCAGAACCCCCCTTCGGGGGGCAGGGGGGCTAACTGTAACTTTACATCTTCAGCAGTGCCAATTACCTCCGAAGATTCTTTTCGTGTTACAGCAAATCTTGTTAAAAGCACAACCAGGGATACCACAATCACCGCATACCCTATATATTGAAAAGCCTGCAGGTAACTGATAGTAGATGATTTAAACAGGAAACCAAATAACATTCCACCCACATTGCCTCCTGCCCCTACTATGCCACTTACCATGCCTACATTTTTTTCGTTTACAAACGGTGTAATGGCATAGGTAGCTCCATTAGCCATTTTAAGAAATAATGCAAAAGTTACCATTGACAGTATCGCCATTTCCAGTGACCCGGCCAATGCAAAAAGCAGGATACCACATCCTTCCAGCAGCAACATGATTGCCAATAGAATTCCTTTCCCTCTCATACCATATTTTTTACCCACCTTGTCGGCCGAAATACCACCCAAAGCCCTTGCGAAAATATTCATGAAACCAAATGTGCCTGCCCAAAATCCTGCCGAACCCTGGCTTAGGTGAAAAGTATCCGTGAAATGCAAGGCAGCTACACCATCAAAAGTGATTTCCATTCCAAAACATACCGCATACGCTAAAGACAGCGCCCATACACGCCAGTCGGCCATTATGCTCCAGTCAGTTTTTCCCGTTGCTTTTTTAAGACGGTTGATTTCATTGTAGTTGCCGGCCGGTGTATCTTTTGTATACCGGTAATACACAAAAGCCATTATCAGCAACATCATACCCGGAATGATCATTGCATAACGCCATGCTTCTGCTTTTGTATAGCCAAATCCTACAATGGTAGCAAATATTACGGGCATCAGCATGTTGGTAACGCCACCACCTAAATTACCCCATCCACCTGCCACCGCATTGGCAGTGCCTTTAATATTGGGAGCAAACATTACAGAAGTATGAAACTGGGTAATCACAAACGAAGCACCGATAACACCGATGGCCAAACGAAACAAAAGAAAGGAGGTATAGCTATTCGCCAAACCAACCAACATAACCGGGAAGGCGCCGATCAACAGTAACGCCGTGTAGGTTTTACGTGGGCCCCAGGTATCGCATAATTTACCAATAATTAAACGGGCAAATATGGTAGCGGATACCGCAGCAATGATAGTATTACCTACCTGCGCCTTGGTTAAACCGAGGTCGGCACGTATGGTTGGCATTAACGGGGCCAGGCCAAACCATCCAAAAAAACA
>JANPIJ010000062.1:0-6424 GCA_031424955.1 Ferruginibacter sp.
TGGCCTGCGCCAACAATTGCTGGTTGATATGGAAAATTACAGTTTACCTGTCTTTACCGCGGAACTGGAAAGATTGAATGTGCCCTACGAAATTGACAGCAGCCAGTTTCCGAATATCATCAGTTCCTTTCCGGCAGAAGAAGTTTTTATACGCAATACATGGCTAACGGAAGGCGTATATAAAGATATCCTGGATGCCATTGATTATGCACCCACTATAAAAGTAAATATCTGCGACTGTAACCAAAGCTTTACGCCGATGCTTACTGGTAATATTAACTGGGTAGCGAATGCACAGTCGCCCAATTACTGGCATTTGTTTATCCGTTTTCCAAAAACAAATATCGTTTATGAATGGGATCAGTTGTGTAACACCAGCGACATTCCTGCGGTTACCAAATCAATTGAGCAAATTATCACCTCCAACCCATCCGCGTATATTGATAATTCAAATGCAGACGGCGCACAGTTGTTCTCATCATTATCAACCACGAATTTAAATATAAAGCCGGCAGAAAAAGGAGCTGAATTGCCATTGTTTAACCTGCCCTATTATGAGGGCCTTAACCGCTACGACAATAAGTACTGGTTGGGTATTTACCAAAGAGATGAATTATTCAGTGTTGCTTTTTTAAAAGAAGTTTGCCAGTTGTGTTCAGATACCAAACCTGGCCAGCTTTGCTGTACCGCATGGAAAACAATCATGATTAAAGGCATTGAAGAAAAAGATAAGGAGAGATGGAACCTGTTGCTGGAGAAATTTCAAATTAACATGCGCCATGCAGCGAATGAATTAAATTTCCAGGTGGAAGATAATTCTGCGGAGGGGCTTGAACTTAAAAATTACCTGGTAAAAAATTTGAGTATTGATGATACCCGTACGTTTGGTATCTGCATTGGTATCAAGACCCGGAAAAAGAGTGAAATATTCAGCAGCATTTTGGTGCGAAAAAGATACCTGGTAGATTTTTTGGGCATCAAACTGTTTAAGGTATATGATGTTTTATGTGCCAAAGACTTTAATCCCAACGAGCGAACTGAAGAGGTTTTTAGCAGTAGTAATCCAAAATGGGTATTGCCTGAGCAGGTGCGCAGAAGTGTAATAAAATATTACAAATACAGGGCGGCCATCATTAAAAAATCAGGAAAGGCCAGCATCCAATTGAAGCCGGCTGTTTAAAAAAAGATAGATGGACAGTGATAGCTGTGCAGCCGTTTCAAACAGGATGGGGTGGAATAGCAGGGTACTGCTGCCATTTATCTAAGTAAAAACGCAGTAGCTGCAAGGCCTTCATACACGTGCCGGAATCTTTTCCGGTGCTTACTCGTTTCTACTCTCTAAACCTTTAGCCATTTGGGTTTTCGGCTTAAATTTGTCACTACGCCGGTTGCATGCTTTTCCGTTTAGCGCTCCGCAGTTGATGGCTTGCCAGAAAAAATAGCAGTATGTATCGTTCATCATAATTTATATATTCAAAAATTTTGAGCAAAGTACCTTCCCGCACTCGTGTTTATGAACCTACCAAATATCACCATTTAAAGTACCCTACAACAGTGGTATAAAATAGCAATAAGATTTATTTTATTAGAAGGCAGATTGTGTGCCGGATATTATCTTAAATGTTTACAGCAAACATCAAATGATATCGTGATGAACGTCATTATTATTTATGACTTTGATCACTATTATATAAAATACTTTGCGGTTATCTTGCGCCCTATATTGAAACACACAAGCATATCATAAAAAGAATATAACCCGATCAGCCAAACTTCCGGTAAAATGTCATCGTGATATTGTCATACTTTATCACCAGAATATTTTGCATACAGGGAAGGTTTAATTAACTGTAAATTGACAGATTACCTAATCCTGAGGCAGTCCGCGTAAAACGGATTGCCAAGGTTGAATAGTATCTGACAAACAACTATTACTCCCGGTTTTTATTCCTGATATAATGCTTCCTGAAACTCCAATCTTATGAACTACTCCCCAATCGGGGCCTGCCACCATTATAATATTTTGATGTCCTATGCGATTTATCTCATAATGGGATGATAGACGGTTTTTTACAAGCGCTAAATTATTGAACTATGCGATTGGGTAAATCCGGTAAAAAACTATAGGTAAGATATAAAGACAAATATATTTTTTATACAGTAAAAATTGGGCCTTACTTAATAATTTGTCTCATTGCAGGTTTGAATGATAGCCGTATTGAAAATGTACTAAATTTTAACTCAAGGGAAACTGTGAGTTAGGACGGCGAAGCCATTCGGATTGCAATATCAACCACCGTAAAAAGGCTGGTAATAGTGGAATAGCTAGAGTGCAAAAGACGGCTGGCCAGGTATCGAAATAGAAGCTTAACAGGGAATACTTTGAATCAACCTCTTTGACTACATTTATAATTTAAAAAACATGGAAGCGAAACAAAACTTTGTACCCCGGAATAATGAAAATGTGATTAGCCAGTTTTGGGCAAAATATTCGCCTTTCTGGCCTGTTTTTATTCTTTTGATTGGTGTGGCCATTGGAGGTGCATGGTTTTACCTGCAATTCAAACTACCGGTGTATGAATCAACGGCAACACTTTTAATTAAAGATGAAAAGAAAGGCACCGAAGATTCCAAAGTAATGGAGAGCCTGAACCTGTTGTCCAGTAAAAAAATAATTGAAAATGAGATAGAAGTTATTAAGTCCAGGACTTTGCTGCACAAGGTGGTTGATGAACTCCAACTTTATGCACCAATTTTTGAAAAACATCAATGGAAAGACCTTTCAGCTTACACTCTATCGCCTGTCAGAATAGAAGCGCAGTATCCTGATTCGCTGGTTGAGGTTAACAGGGTTGATTTTACCTATAACCAGGCTAATGGTACGGTTAACTTTGATGGTAAGAATTACCCTTTAGATCAATGGATAGTTACACCCTGGGGCAATCTCAGCTTTTCTGCAAATAAAGCGTCTCATCAGTTTAAAGGGGAGTATTACTTTGCGTTAATCCATCCAAAGAGATTGATTATGTTTCTAAGTAAGAATCTTGATGTATCCTCTGCAGGAAAATTATCAAGTGTAATCAATCTAAGTTTAAAGGATGAAGTACCCAAACGCTCTGAGGATATACTGGAAGCAATTATTAACGGTTACGACAGAGCCGCCGTAAGTGACAAGAATGTTTTAGCAGAAAAAACGCTTGCATTTTTAGATAGCCGGTTGAGATTTGTGTCCAAAAATTTAGATTCTATTGAAAAGCACTTGCAGCAATACAGGGCCAATAAAGGTGCTATTGATATTAGCGCCCAGGGTAAATTGTTTTTACAGAATGTAAGTGATAATGATCAAAAGCTGAGTGATGTAAATATGAAAATAGCGGTATTGAAACAGGTGGAACAGCATATTTCTTCCAACGAAAGCGGAGGTAGCCTGGTACCGTCAACATTGGGTGTAGATGGTGATCCCCTGCTTACTGGTTTACTGACTAAGCTATATGACACCGAATTAAATTATGAAAAATTAAAACGTACTACCGGCGAAAATAGTCCGGAACTAACTTCTCTTGCCGGACAGATCGAAAAAATTAAACCAAGCATTTTAGATAACATACACAGCCAGCAACTAAGCCTCGAAGCCGGGAAACGGAATTTGTTTGCCACCAATAGTTCTTATACTTCCTTACTCCAGGCCTTGCCCCAGCAGGAGCGTGACCTGGTGGAGATTAGCCGTGAGCAGAATATCAAAAGCTCGATTTATAGTTTTTTGCTGCAGAAGAAAGAAGAAGCAGCTCTTTCTCATTCGTCCACAGTGTCAGATACAAGGGTAATTGACAAAGCAGAATCTTCCATGGAATCTGTAGGTTTAGGAAGTAAGTATATTTATGTGATAGCAATCATGCTGGCAATATTATTAGGACTGGCACTTATTACAGCCCGGGAAATATTTACCGGAACAATACTTTTTAGATCCGAAATTGAGTCTATCGTTCCATATCCAATCATTGGTGAAATTATAATGGAAAAGTCAAAATCACCGCTGGTGATTGAAGATGGAAAATCAAGCTTTATTGCAGAGGAGTTTCGGATGTTACGTACTTCTCTTTATTACCTGAACATTTACCCGGGGAGTAAAAAAATATTAATAACTTCTGCTATTGCCGGAGAGGGAAAAAGTTTTATTGCGGCAAACCTTGCTTTGAGCCTTGCCATGAGTGGTAAAAAAGTGATATTGCTGGAATTTGACCTGATCAATCCAACACTTGCAAAAAAGTTTGGCATGGAGGGAAGCAGGGGAGTAGCTGAATACCTCGATGGAACGGTGGAGGCCGGTGAGGCCATCCGGGTGACTAAGCAAAACGCCAATCTTTTCATAATGACTGCAGGCAACCTTCCACATAATCCTTCTGAACTTATCCTTAATAAACGCACGGAAGATTTGTTGTATTATCTGAAGGATCAGTTTGATTACATACTTGTAGATGCCGCACCGGTAGGCGTATTGTCGGATGGGTATGTGCTTTCCAGGTATTGTGATGCTACAATTTTTGTAATACGGCACAGGCATACGCCAAAAATAATGGTGGAAAGGCTTGAGTATAACAATAAAATAAATGAATTGAAAAATATTGCGCTGGTTTTTAATGGGGTTCGTTCAAGGGGTTATAATAAAAACCAGTATGGGTATGGCTATGATTACATCCATAATCAGCAAAAAAGCCGGCAGACCGCACAACTTCGTTGAGTATAAAAACAGTTTCCCCCTGTGCTTACCATTTACAATCGGCCTATCGTTCATTTAAGTGAGCCGGTTTACAAGGATGGCTTAAAAGATAAAGTTTACACTTTGCAATAGTTGCTCAGTTTGGATTGCCGTTTATTTTGATAAGCAATTAGACTTTTAACAATAGTTTTTTGAAAAGGGAATACATTAATTTTTAATCATACACTATACCTGTGGCAGAAAAGTTAACCATAATATTGCCCTTTATTACCCTACTGACTTTTATTGTAATTTTTCATAGAAAAAATGACATTACATCGTATTTATTACTGGTATTATTCCTGCTGCCATTGATGGATGTAAAGGTGGTACCGGAATGGATGGGGGGATATAAAACATTTGATGTAATAAGTTTTTATTGTTTCTTTTTTTTTATCAGGCGATTTATCCAGGCGGGTGCCGGAAGGGGCGTCGACTATTATTTTTTTATTTTCGGTTTGCTTGTAATTGTCCTGTTTATTGGAAGTTTAGTTTCTGAGTTTAAATATAATTCGTTAAAAAACCTGGTAAAAATATTTCCCATATTTATCTTTACCCGGCTATTTATTGCCGAATGCTATGATAATCCCAATTTCTTAAACCAGGCTATAAAGGCATTGAAAATTACATTTTCTATTACCTTGCTTTTTCTTTTAATACAGGTAGTTGTTGGATTACAATTTACTTTATCCAGTTTTTTAAATCCCAATACATTTGATATTGCTACAAATGTGACCAGGTACCCGGGGATATTTTATGATTCACAAGGCCATGGACTGTTTTTATCAATAGGATCCTTTATATTTCTTTACGGAGGTAAAAACAACAAACCCAATTTATATTCTTACATCCTGTTTTTCCTGATGATTGTGGGGATTTTACTTGCCGGGAGCAGGTCGGCATTTGGAGGTTTTGCTTTTGGGATATTGACGCTTATTTTTCTTGGAGGCAAAAGTTTCAGGATATATTCTTTTTGTATAATTACTTTGTTCATTTTATTTTATGGAATGCTTTCAACTTCATCGGGGATTTTTAGCAGGGCTAAAAATTTGAATGATGATTATTTGTTTCGCAATTCATTATGGCAAAATGCTTTAAAGATTTCTGCAGAACACCCGTTTGTGGGAATTGGTACCGGAAATTATCAATCATATGTAAAGCGATATGAACAAGATCATTATCTGGAATCTGAAGGCCAGATTTATTATTTTGACCAGCCTGAGAATGGATACCTGAAAGTGCTTGTAGAATTTGGATACCCCGGGTTCATAGCTTTTTTATTATTGATCATTAGCCCTGTTATTGGTGCGGTTATGCATTATAAACGGCATAATGCCGATAATGGAACAATGACATTATTTGCAGGCCTGGGATGCTGGATAATTGCATTCAGCAGTGTATATACTTTCTTTGACAATAGAAATTTAATACTGGTAGCCACCTTATTAACTATGTTGATAGTTCGTGCAAGAAAAGATATTATTATTAATGAAAGCCATTAAAGGTAAAATATTGAGATCATCGTTGATAAGGAATGGAAGTTGGGGGATTATTGCCAATTTAATACAGGTGATTTTTGTTAGTATCTTTTTTATAATACTTGCGCAGAAGTATACTACCATAATTTTTGCCCAGTTTTTAATAGCTTCAACCGTCTATCAGTTAATG
>JANPIJ010000063.1:0-18743 GCA_031424955.1 Ferruginibacter sp.
GTAAGCTGGTTGGGACTGACATAGGCAGGAGTGAATGCACGCTTTTTAACTACCTTCTCAATTTTTCCTTGCATTTGAAATGGATTTTTTGGCTGTAATCCTAAATATAGCAATACTTACAGGGTTTCTGAGCAAACCCTATTTATATTTATCGAGTGTTGAATATTTGAAGAAAAAGAAAATCAAATCACTAGTATTTATTAGCCGAAATTTCAATGATTTTAGTGACCCGAATAACTCTCAAACTGATTTGCATCCTGATCTTGTATCAAATGATTTGGTTATTGAATACTACCTGCAAATTGGTCGCTGTATCAGTGAACTAAAAAAGGAACTAGGAGTTAGTTATGTAAAGGAAGACGATAACGACATTGATTATACTAAGAGATTTCAGCTATTATCGGACATTGGACATTACAAGTTAATTGACCAAATTAATTTGACCTTAGAATGTCATTACAAGGAAATACCTTTTATTCCAACGCATATTTTATCCCGCATATCTCCATTTAAAATTTCCAATTGGAAGTATCCGTATGCATATCATTCAAGTTTCCAACTCAATTCAAATAATGATGAACTTCTTTCTTTTTTTAAATCATGTAAAATAGGGAAGAACAATTCGATACAATTCAACAATAAAGAATTAGCGTCAAGCACAAAAAATAGCAAAGAAAAAGTATTATCAATATTGCAAAAACTAAATCAGAATCTTATTTACGATGTTAGCGGTATAGGAAATGATGAGCACGTAAATATTCAATTGAAGGGTGGGCATGATTGTCAATGTGTTCGGTGTTCATATAATCGGTTAGATTTTCACAAGGCGTATACACTTTTAAAGGGTCAGCCCCAAGAAGATGACAGAGACACTATAAAGCAAGCCTATATCCATTTCCAATTTGGTGATTTTCCAACTGCTTTGAAATTGTTTTATCACGTTTTTATCAACAGTGAAAACCAGGGGAAAGTAATTTTATCTTTTATATGCCTGCAAAATTTAAAAAGAGTTACACAACATTTAAACGAGTATGTTACAGCAACGGATCAGCTGGCTACAGAAATAATTGAAGAGGTTAATAAGCTGTCTTTAAAAAAGGCAAAATTAGCAGCATCTTCCCTCAAGTCACCTTTTATCGATGAAGTGATTGAATGGATTTCAGAGGATAAATATTTTTATGAAACGCTTAAAAACCTATCCGCCACACTGGAAAAAATACGAGATCATTTTTATTCTCAATTGTCCGGAGGTATAAGCAGTAATAGTAATTTTCACATACTAATAAGTCAGTTTGCAGAGATTGATCAGTTCTTGGATAGAAACTTCATCATATTTAATACATATTCAGAATTTGAATCCCTAATTGATAAATTCACGGAAGGACTGTTCATGATTTACTCATTTAATAAGCATCAAAGTACAAGAATTGATTTCATCAATGAATACCTTTTACTCAAAATCGCAACATTCGGAAAAAGGGAAACAATAATTAAATATTATAAGAGAACCAATTTACTTTCGCTGAAATTTGGAACAGGGACTAGTAAAAAGGTGCAATTTGAACAAGTGGCTCTCACTTTCTTTTCGGCTTACTGGGAGCTTAAAACCCGTGATACAAAACGGGAATTACGCAACCACCTTTTTTGGGATAAATATCGCAGAATTTTTAACAACATCCTTTTGATGTTAACATTGTCATCGGAAAAAAATGACCTAACGGCAATTACTAATGAATTAATGCGCATTTTAGAAGATGGAAGTTTTACAATGCAACTTGAAGTTACTAGTATTGCCGATTTTATAAATTATAAGGGGAAATATATTTCTGATGATTTGTTTCAAAAGTTTATAAGCCTTTGTGTTAGGAATCAAAATCTTCATGAAGCAAAAATATTTTGGGCCATCAGTAAACAGATAAAAAATTACCATAAAAAATTACTAATAAATAATCCAGAAGTTTTTGCTGATGTCAAGCTTCAATTTTTAGGTGAATGTCCACAATGTACAAGATCTTACCATACTGATATTCTCGTGCATATTATCCCTATTTTAACCGACACATTTAAAATCGAAATTCAAAAAATAATAATAAGCGCTTTGAATAAAGAGTTCAAACCGGATGTTTATTATACGCTATCAATGTCGGATGTTATTGATTTTAGTATATGGTTTGAGCAGTTTTATGCATTATGTTTACCTCCGCCTAAGCCAAACACAACTCCGAGGCATCCATTTTCTAAAACAGAAGCCTTTCTTTATAGACTTAATGAAGTACTTAATTTGGCATTCAAAAACGGGGTTGATTTGGATACTGAAAAGTATCACATATTTAAAGGTATTTCCCTTTATTACGATTGGATCTTGGACTTAGAAGGATTTGATTACAAAAAATTTGATCCGCTTTGGATTTTGGAATATCAAACGCACTATTACTTAAATAAGATATTTGCTTCGAAAAAACTAAAAAAGCATTTGCAGGTTTTTTTGAAAAGTAATAAGCACCCTTTTTTGAATGAACTTTATATACAATATGCTACAACTTAAACCTAGCTGTTTTTTGCCCATGTAGCATTAACTCACTTCATAATAAATAATTATTTTTTATCCTTCACATATCACCCTTCCATCCCTCTCCAAAGCAAACCCACTACCAATAGCTTTAGCAATCCCTTTCCGCATAGCAATCTCGACATTGGCCCCCGATCTTGCAAACCCAAATAGTTTAGATGCTTCCCGGACAAGGTCATCAATTGGCATACTAACCTGGTGGCTCAAAATTTCTTTTATGCCATTCGCAATTTCTTCAGCGGGGATATCTTCTGCATCCCGCTTTTGGCCGTTGCTGGTTGCTACCCTGTAGTCACTATAATTAGTTGGATCTTGTGTATTATTCCAAAATACAAGGTTGCCATCTGTGCCGGTTTGTTTTAAATTGGATTCATTCAACAGCTTTTCAAATTGCGCATTGATCCGGGCACCGAGTTTTGAAATACCCCAGGCAGACAACACCCGTTTGGCCAGGAGGTTTCTCATAACGGGCGCTTCAATGTCCAGTACCCGCTGAATCTGTTCCCTGATCTTTTGTGTATTGTGGTATTGCAAAAAGTCATCGGATGAAGTGGAATGCACGATGTCGAGGTTACAGATGGTATAAAGGTTATCAGCAAAATTGCTTTTGATTGGCGGTATAGCTTCAGCCTGTTGGAAATTGTTTAATACCAAATGGGCGGTCTTTTCCAATTCAGGCGTATAAGTTTGGACAGGCTCTGCTTCAATAATTTTATCATTATTTTCTTCAGCATTTTTTATGGCTTCCAGCGTGTCATCCATTACACGGTTGGCATTCTCCCACCAGTCGGTTGACCATATTTTATGGATGTTCCAACCCAATAATTTTAATACTTCCTGCTGAATGATTTCCCGGTCCTTTGCTGTTTTAGCGGAATGATAATTATTGCCGTCGCATAAAATTCCGAGGATGTATTCTGAAGGCTTTTGTTTATTTACAATGCCAATATCAATACGGTAGCCGGAGCAGCCGATATTGATATGTACATCATATCCGTGTTGCCTGATCTTCTCCGCCAGAGCTCTTTCAAATCCGCCTTCCCTGGATTCAATCGTTGATTTTCTGGTGGCCAGCATAGAGCGGCCTTTCTCTGCATATTCCAAAAAGGCTTTGATGCCTGCCACACCTTCAGAGGCAGAGCGGGTAATGTCAATCTGATCGGCTTTTAGAGTTGAATATACTTTCATCTCGTACCGGGCACGGGTAACAGCTACGTTCAGTCTGCGCCAGCCGCCTTCCCTGTTTAGCGGGCCAAAGTTCAGACTGACCTTTCCATCTTTATCTGGCCCATATCCAACCGAGAACAGAATTACATCCCGTTCATCTCCCTGTACGTTTTCAAGGTTTTTAATAAAAATCGGTTCAGCGCTTTCCATGGCTACGGCTTCCAGGTGTGGATGTGTTCTCAGTAATTCATCAAACATATTCTGCATCAGCGTTTGCTGCACCGAACTAAAACTTACTACACCGATACTTCGTTTTGACAACACGGGATCGCTTAGCCTGCGTTTTATTTCATCAATGACTGCCTTGGCTTCAAAACTATTTTGCCTGGTTTTGCCACGGTCATAATAACCTTCAACCGGTATAAAGTTTACCTTATTGGCAATGTCATCCGGCGATGGAAAAGTGAGTAATTTATTCTCATAATATTTTGAATTGCTAAAGGCAATCAGGCTTTCATGCTTGCTTCTGTAATGCCACAATAGATGTTTGGAAGGCATGGACAATGCCAGGCAATCATCCAATATACTTTCTAGGTCTTCCTTTTCAATATTATCTTCATCAATGTTATTGGCCGAAGAAAAGAAACTGGTCGGCGGCATTTGTTTTGGATCGCCCACGATGATCATATTTGCAGCCCTCGCAATGGCACCCACGGCTTCGCAGGTGGGCATCTGTGATGCCTCATCAAAAACAACCAGGTCGAATTTGGGACCTGCTGCATCAAAATATTGTGCTACCGAAATAGGACTCATCAGCATGCAGGGTGCAATCCTCGGAAGCAGGTTGGGAATGGCATCAAACAATTTACGAATGGGCATCGCCCGACCATTATTACCAATTGTTTTCTTCAACAGGCCAATCTCCGATGACTGGGAAGCTTCCTTTGTAAAGTCGGGTATTTTGGAAGCCAGTTTTGCATAGAGCTCTTCCTTGGTAAGCTTTTCAAAATGCCTACTCATTTCCCTGAACCGGCGGATCTTATCTTCAAACAATCTGCCGTTAAAAATATTTAATGCCGCTTCTTTCTGTATCATGTAATTGGCGCAGGAGCGGTACAATCCTTTTTTATAAGCATTGGTTACCTGCTTACTTTCTATCCTGCCATTTTCGTATGCTGCAATAACCGGTGTCAGCCCGACTTGCAGGGCACTTTCTTTTGCATTCAACCAGCTAATCCAATCTTTCAATTGTTCGATGGCTTCTAATACCCTTTCTAAAATATTTGTCGCTTCAGTAATAAAATTATTAGCCGTTGCTTTTGCTTCAGTAAAATCAATGCCTAAATTTTCTTTTAGTTTTCTTTCCAGAGCCTTTACCTGCAAATGCAATTCGGTGAATTGTTGTAAGTATTTTCCATGTATTGCAAGGAAATTGTTGGCGCCCTCATTCAGTTCTTTACCCATATTATCCCGCCATTGTTTGGCACTGGTTGTACTGCCGGTTACAAGGATAATTTCCCGGTTGATATGAATCACAGTATTTGAAACAAGCACCAGTTGTTGCCAGTTACATTCGCCTCCTTTCCAAAGAAATCCAAGCAGGGGAATTAAGAAGCTTTCATTTCGGTCAATTACCTGTTGCACTTTTTGGAAGGCTGTAATTTGTTCCAGCAGAAGGGGGATTTCGGTACTTTCAATTTTACCATTTAGCGAAAGAATTTTCAGCGCATTCTTCACATTCTTTTGTTGAAAATATTTTGGGAGAAACCATTTAGTTGCAGCAACATTCCATTGCACCAATAATTCAGCAGCATTGATTGTAAGTATGGGTTGCTGAAAATGTTTCAGCAATTCAGTCTTCATCCCATCTCTTTTATTGCCTTCTTCACACAAACTAATCAACTGTCCTAATACCTGTTCCACATTATCTGTGGTGAATATCGATCCAGGAATATCGGGCAATGTAGTCAGCAAACGGGCAATGCTGTTCAGTGATTCAAATTGCTCCCGGTTAATGATTGGAGTAGTGATTTGTTGTTTGATACAAAGCGTTTCACATGCAATGCCATAGTTTTTATACACCTGGATTATTTCGCTTAATAAGTCCTTTGATTCATTTTTAAGTTGCTGGGAATATGTCTTTATCGTTACTGGCTGCAGCGGATGATTGTACGGATGGGGCAGGAGTGAACCGGCGGCCTGTATTTCTTCGGCCATATCATTCCAGTGCGTTACATCGGTTCTGCTAAGTGTTTCAATTGCTGCATCCGAAAATTGAATTTCATTTGGTATGGCTTCCAACTGTGCATCTGTAGAAAAGCAATCATATACCGAAAATCCAAAAGGATATTTTTTATGCAGTGCCAGTACATATCCATTCAATTCGACTCTGATCAGATGGATTCGCTCCGCTTCCGATCTGTAATTTTCAGGCGCAATCATTTTTGTTACAGCAGACGTTCTTTTCAGTTGTTCCAATACAGCAGATTTCCTGGATTTATTGGAATGCAACTCCAGGCAAAATGGTCCAAGCCCTATTTTTTCCAATCGGTCTCTTACAACTGAAAGCGCCGCCATTTTCTCTGCTACGAATAACACCTTTTTTCCGTTGTACAAAGCATTGGAAATAATATTGGTGATGGTTTGCGATTTACCAGTGCCGGGCGGACCATGCAATACAAAACTTTTATCTGTTACTGATTCTGTAATAGCTTCCAGCTGCGATGCATCTGCACTGATAGGAAGAACGATGGTTGCAGGATGATGCAATTCATCAAAGTTGCTACTGTCGGATGTAAGTTCCGGAATATCCCATTCTATCTTGCCTGAAATTAAACTGGCTACAATTTTATTTTGCGATAGTATCTCCGAGTTTTTATGGATGTCATTCCACATGATAAATTTGCTGAAAGAAAAAATACCCAGGAATATTTGTTCTTCTACATCCCATCTTTTCTTTGTCATAATACCCTGCCGGATAATATTGAATACCATTTTTAAATCAACACCGCTTTCATCTTTTGGCAAATTCTCCAATCCGCCGATATTGATACCAAAGTCCTGCCGTAGCATTTCCAGAAGTGTTATATTCATCATGGTTTCTTCTTCCCTGGTGCGGATAACAAATCCTTTGGAAGCGGATTTTCGAACGATTTCTACCGGCATTAATAAAATGGGCGCATAGCGTGGCCGCTCACTTTCTGGTGTTTCATACCACTTTAGCATTCCTAAAGAAATATATAGTGTATTAGCGCCATTTTCCTCCAGTGACAGTCGGGAAGACCTAAACAAATGCGTAAGGCTGGCATTGAGTTCATTTTCCGGAAGATATGACCGAAGGCGCTTTTGAGTAAATTCATGATTTACTAAGTCAGCTATTGGTTCAGCAATATTGATAGATTGGTATACGCCTGCATTGCGAAGCGGATTGTCCCAGTCAGTTGGTTTGGGCAAGATTTGAAATTCAGTTCCGCTTGCAAGTTCATCTTCTAATTGATGCAGTTGGGTAAAAATAAGCTGCACGGTATTTTTTGTAATCCGAAGGTTCAGCAGGTTGTTCCGTAAAGTGAGATCGAGCAATTTTCTTTCCCACAATTGTTTTTTGGAAACTTCAATGCGGCTTACATCCGCCAACTTACCGGTAGACACAATTTCTTCAGGAATATGACTGTTTCTGCTTTGAGTAGGTTGTTCTATCAATTCGATCCCATTCAAAGTTTGTACGCGTAATGGCAATGGCCTGATGCCGCTGAATCTTGCACGCCTGATATCAAGAAAAAGCAGGAAGTCATCTTCCTTTAGTAATTTATAATTGGCTGCCTGCACTGCATCATCAAAGCCGCCACTCATGCCGGCATTCATGAAAGTGCCCTCTACTAAAACGATGTCATTTATTCCATCGGCTGTTCTTTTTGTAAGCAGGGAAAGATCATCATTAATACTGTCTGGAAAAGATTCGTTTGTAAGCCAGCCACCTACAAATGCATGCCCTTTAACTACAATGATAATGGGGTGGATACCGACCGCTTCCAGGCAGCTGGCGTACAATAGTGAGATGTCGAGGCAATTCGCCATCCGTTGACTGAAGATTGTATCGCACATGCGAACACGCTGACCGGTATCTTCAAAACTGGCTGGTACACTGCAATAAACAAGATTCAATTCTGCGATGGATTCATAAATGGCTGCCATTTGTTTTCTCACGCGGTCCGGGTTCAAACTCTGGTATTCATCAAAGGAAGGTTTACCGGTCCATTGCTGTAAAAAGGTAGCAGCCCTTACAATTACCTTAGCTATTTCCGGATGATTGGGTGTAACGAATGCCGCCAGCATTTCCGGAAGCGTACCGATGCCACTCCATTGCTCATAAGGCAGGATATTAATCATATATATATCACTGAATAAAACTTGGTTGTCAGCATTTATGATAAGTGAAAAACTACCCACGATCCTTTCCGTTAATTCAGTCAGGTATTTTGTATTGGATTTTATATCCACCGGGCCCAAATCAACCAAGTCATCCTTTGGCAATGAGTCAATTTTTTTATTCCAGTTGATGGCAAAATCCATTTCAGGTATAATTTCAATGGAGAGATTCGACAAATCAAGATTAGCAACATTTTTGATGGTTAGCTTTCTGATCACCGGCACATGATTTTGCTGCATGGCAAAATTTACGATAGGGCTATAAATTAAATCAACTTCCAGTTTGGAGGGTGTTGTGCTCATAGGGTTAACTATTAATGGTAGTTTTTAAGCTGACTATTGTTGAAAACGGTTGGTTGATCAGGGACAATTTATAAATATAATTGTTTAGTTGGAACACTTGGTTGTTTTTTGAACAAAATCAAGTGTATTTATTTTCAGATTGGGGGATCTTACTATTGGTGACAAATAGCAAATCAATATTAAGCTACATACGATCAACCTATGGCCGTCGGGAGGCTTTGCAAAAAACTGGCAACAATAGAAGGCGCTTTTGATCTACGATAATTAAACCGGCGGGTATTTCATTCAATCAGTCACCAACCGGCGCACAATATGCATTCATCGTGGTGGAAAAGATAACTTTTAGTTTATTAAAAGAAAGTATTGAAAAGCTACCATAGTATTTTATCAATCATTTGAAAATTCAATGGGCACCTTATCTAAATGAGTTGATTAAAATCTTTCGTTAAATGTAAATCTATGGAACATGCAATCATAGCCCTAAAAGATTAAGGATAAAGCGATGAAAACCTTTCAGATGACCAATCACCACTACTCTCCGGTTCCTTTGTTGGTCAATACTTTTACGACTTACTATAAAGCGCCATTTTGTACAGCCATACACAGGGAACAAATAATAAATGGTAAACACCCTTAAAAAAGGGGGAAAACACTGTTGTGTGTAAGGCCGGCCCGTGCTATTTTTACCCAATAAATAATCAAATTTATTACCAAAACTTACATTATGAAAATTATAGCTACCGCAATTTTTTGCGTTATGAATCTGTATGCAATTGCCCAGGATGATACAACAAGCTTTGCCCAAGCCCGATCGGTAATTTCAAAAATGCATGATGAGGCAATTAAGGATTCCTTACTAATGACGAATAGAGGATTAAATGTTTTCATGGCAAAAAAAGTGAGTACTTACCTTTCAGGATCTTCAGATCTGTCACTCAATAAGGGCTATTTTATTCTTGATCCAACGGATGGAAGGCTGCTGCTAGCTTACAATACAGCTATCGATCCATCATCCGACGAAAGAAGAACTAAATGGATTTTTACCGGTGGCGTGAAAACTGATGTTGCAGATGCTTTTTCAACGCTTTATTCGGGTGATAAAAAATTGGCTGCCAATATAGGGGCTTCAATAAAATTTACATTATTGGGGAGAGGTATTATTGGATATAATGGTAACAATTTACAGGCACAGCCTGCTTTAGTTTCGCAAACCAAAAAAATGCTTCAAAGTGAAACCGGTAAAAATTTAAGAATTAAAACAAAAAATGTGTTGAATAAACAAATGGAAGATGATTCAACTGAATTCGAAAACAGTCTTACCGGTACAGACAGTGAATTTAGAAATACGGACATACCGGCTTTTTATAAAGGTAAGAATAAAGGATATATTAAAAAGTTTATAGAGTCAGAGTCAGATAATATTGAAGAGGCAGAACTTTATAATTATTTCTGGAATCATTGGGTAAGCCTTGATTTATATATACCCTTTACTTCGCAGGAATATGATGCGGCAAAAGACTTTACAACTACTGTAAAATCCCAAAAATTGTACAATTTTGAGGCTAGTGTTATATATAGTCAAATACGGGAATGGAAAAAGAACAGGATGCTGACTACTTTAAATTTTGGAGCGAAAAACCAAAATAACATTAATACTTCCGTTCTAGATAAACATACGGTCTCAGACTATAAAAAACTGGGAGGCATCGATACTATAACTCTTGCGCAATTAGAAAGCAAGGAGATTTATATTGGCAACTATGAAAAATATTTTTCGCCGTTCGCAAGAATTCAAATTGTCGATTATTTTTTAGCACAAAAATCAATTGGTATCAGCATTCAGGTAGAAAAGTATTTTGGCTCCTATAATCCACTCAATCTAAAATTAGGCATTCCCTTTACTTTAGCAGGTAAGGATGATGAAACAAAAGTAAGTTTTGAAGTGCAGTTTAAATGGAACGACTTTGGCAATAATATACTTCCTGGCAAAAGCAGGTCTGATAAATTCCTAGTTGGCCTGAGTGTAGGTGTTCCCTTAAGTAGCAAAATCTATTGAAATATTGAAATAGTTATAATTCATTTTTTAATGTTAATGATTTCTTTACAGGTACAGGATTGAGGCTTAGCTGGAGCCAGAAAGCCTTTCTTGCATGATTAAACTATACATATGGGAGATAAAACAGTCAAGACTGCAAGTGTTTAACATTTGGATTTGTCATTTATAGGTATTATGTTAGTATTAAGTTCCATGCTATTTATATTATTTGGTTCTACTCCTTTTTTTTAAAATAGAGATTGCAAAAAAAATCATTTAGTTAAAGGGATTGTGTGTTGCTCATCAATGAATTTGATTTTATCAGAAATGTAACTTCGGGTTTTTAAATAGCCCGAAAACATTTTTATTTTGGTGATTAAAGCAAACGCATTTAAGAGTTATATCTGTTCGTAAAAAATATTTAAAAAGGGTAACAATGAGTGAGCCTAAATCAATAAGCAGCAAAGCGAACCGTCCCTCTTCATATAATACGACGCAAACAGGAGACACTGTAATAGGTGAAAAAATTAAATTGTATGAAAGATTCAGGAAGTTAGTTAAAGTACTTTTTGTTTTGTTTTTTTTGACTGCAGTCATATATGTGGCATACAGTGTTACAGATAATAGTATATCTTATACAGCTATAAAAATAGAAAATCAGGTAGTCAGCTCAACAGATGGGAAATTACTTGCACTATCGGTAATAAATAATGGCTTAAGAAGTATTTTGATAAGCACTGATGGCGGTAAACATTTTAAGATAGAAGGTGGTCCATGGGCAATTAAAGATTCCATAGCAAAAATACTTATTACTCCGGACAGGAATGCCATCACCGTTACAGACGGCTCTGATCAGTATTATATTAATATGTCACCCTTCGACAATTTTAAAAAGTACAACTTACAAACAAAACCATCAACCGGCAATTATTCAATAACAGGAATGTTTTATTCTGCTGCATACCAGTCAGTATATTTATTTGGAGATATGCCATTTTTGGCAAAGATCAGCTTAAAAAATCCCAGTCAGCAATCTAATATTGCATTACCCTCCATCGATTACACGGTTGTTTCGTTTGCAACAAATAATACTGGGTTAGAAGCAAAGGCAATTGTCATCAATAATAAAACAAAGGATACCGCCATTTGGAATTTGAAAATTGATGGTAAAGACGGGACCGCTGTATTTATTCCTGAACCTGAACGGAATGTCAATAATGATAATATAAAACTGGAAGCTGATTCTGCAGGTATTAATTCAAACAACTCAAAAAAATAACAGACAAAAAGAGGAGTATGTATAAAATAGTTATTCAGCTAATTATTACTGTTTGGTTAATTGGTATGTCTAATAATGCAATAGCTCAGTATCCCGATACAGCAAGTCTCCACAGGGATTTTACAAGTACTCAGAGCATCCAGGCAAAAGCGACGGCAATTGAATATGACTCTATCAATTCCAGATGGTTAATAATAACTGTTGATTCAACCTGTCGGGTATTTGAAAGTTCGGCCGCCAATGAATGGAAATTGTTGGGTTCACCGATACAAATTTTTGCAAACAATGCCTCTTTTAATTTTTCAACCCGTGCTGCTTACTACTTTGGAGCCAACAATTACATAGAGAGTTATGAACCTGCCAGCGGCTCTTTTGTAAGCACCATTAATGATTCCATACAAACAGCCGAGGAAATAAAGAGCCTGGCACTTATAAATAATGTGCCCGGTTTTGCGGTTGTCCGGAATGAAACTGCTAATTATCTATTTAAAAAAGCCGACAATGAATGGCGTGTTAATCCAGTCAATATTGTTAATATTTCACGCCTGGATCCGGATCTTCTTGTAAAAAATATTTTATGGGTGTCCTGCCTGTTACTTATCGGATTGATTATTTATATAATCTGGCGAATGCGAAATATAAATGGTGAAGTGCGCAAATACATTAATTCAACGAAGGTCGATAATGCTTTACTTACAAAATCGGAAAAGCCAATTGGTTTACAAAGCCAGGATCTTTTGGGATTTGATGAATTGGAAAATGCCGTGCTAAGTATTATGAAAAACCCTCAAACGGAACTGCCCCTCAGTATTGTTATCAACGGAAATTGGGGCAGTGGTAAAAGCTCTATGATGAACCGGATAAAAGAGAAGATTGAAACTGGTACCGATACCAGCGATCGTTTTATTACTACCTGGTTTAACGTATGGCATTTGCAGGGTGAAAGCAGTTTGTTAAATACATTTCTGCTCAATGTGATAGAAGCTTATGAAAAAGATTATACATTTTCTTTCAGGTTAAAATTGGCCGTCAAAAGATTTTTACGGCTATCATCCTTAAAACAACTGGCATTTGGTTTTGCAATTGCCATCACTGCACCATTTCTGTTATTGATCATTTTAAAGCTGCTCCCTTTTTTAAATTTTAAAGGTCTTGGTTTTATTGAAGCATATTGCGAAGCAATCAAGGATATTTTATCAGGCGCCATTTTCAAAACAGACTTTAGTTTCCAGACCTTAAAACCCATTGCCGCCATAGTGTTCACTGCAGTGAGTTATTTTTTCCTAAACAAGCAATTTATGCCAACAGGCTTAAGTGCGTTCTTTGAGTTACTTCCCAAAAATAATTTTCAATTTGATGTAGAAAAGTCTACACCAGGTTACAGAGAAAAATTTAAAAAGGAATATTGGGAGATAGTGGATGCCGGCAAAAAAGACAAGCGACTCGTTGTTTTTATTGATGATATTGACCGTATTAGCGGAGATAAAATATTAGAATTACTGGAAGGTATTAATTTTATCAGTGACATTGCCTCAAGGCCAGCTGGTAGTTCGGCTGACTCCCCCAATACGATATTTATCCTGGGTATGTATATGAGTGAAGTAGCAAAGAATCTCGGCGCTCAATTGGGGAAAATAAATGCCACCAAAGATGAAGTAGATATAAAAGCAAGTCTGCTAGGCTCCAGGTACCTTGAAAAGATGGTGCAGTTGATCATACCGGTTCCTTTTGACAAAACGAACAAAGAAATAAATTCCTTGTATGAAAATAAATGAATGGATACCGCAGGCCATGCGGTATTTAAGAAAAAATTCTTATTATTTTACCGGCGTATTAATGCTAGTTCTTGGTATTTCTATAGCTGTAAGAACATTTCAGTTACTGATGCCAACAGTTTCCCTAACCGGCAAAAATGAAGACATACCAAAAAAATCTCGTGATACCATCTATGTGAATTTAGTAAATGGTAATTATAAAGGAGTGATTGATGATACCAATAATATCAATAAAAATTCCGGTGATTTCAAGCCTGATAAACGAAGGGATGACGGATCAGGTAATTTTGCGCAGGATTTTAAGAGCCAGCTACTCATCGGAAAAGCAACACAAATGAGCCCTGACCAAAAAAGTGCCCGTTTTGGAAATAGTACTAAAAAAATTCCATTGTGGATTTATATAATTAGCGGGATTGTTTTACTCGGCATTATAACCTATTCTTTTTTTAATTATCTTCCTTATTTAGATGTTAAGTTAAATCATGACAGAGATCCGAAAATGCTGGCAGAGGCTTTTGTAAAAATGGGCAATGAAATAAAGGAGTTGTCGAATCCAAGAAAAATAAAACGGTTTTCAAATAAGACAAGATTTCAATATCACTACCTCTGGAAAAAGGATTTGCTACACGATAAGGAGGATGTAATTAAACTTTTAAAAATTATTCTAGCCATAGAAGAAAAAGGCGTTGGTTTTGATTTTGTTGAAGCCAGTACAAAAATTATTGGCAAAGACTCCCCATTATTACCTTATTTTTTGGAGCTAAA
The DNA here is from genome assembly GCA_031424955.1 of Ferruginibacter sp. Lineage (GTDB taxonomy): Bacteria > Bacteroidota > Bacteroidia > Chitinophagales > Chitinophagaceae > Ferruginibacter. Next base: position 14,319 of record JANPIJ010000063.1, read on the forward strand.
CAAGGACGATAACGCTTTGTAACCAAATGATTTGCTACCGAATAAAAGTAGCTACCCTTTGGAAAAATTTACTTTGGAACAACGGGTTGGTATTTTTCTTTACCCGATTTTAACGAGACGTTGTAAAACAATTTGAGCTGGAAACCAAAGGTTTAATTTTTGTATTGAATATTTATTCTTTAGTGTAATTCTTATTTGAGTTAACCTAATACGCCACCCTTAACCCTATATTCGGCGTCATATAATTTCCATTTGGCAGCCGTGGTCTGCTATCTTTACTCCACGCCTTATCGCGGAAATTAAACAAAACAATATTGGACGGCTCCACTAAATTGGCGGATATCGAGGCATAAGAATTTTTATCGCAGTCTCTATCAGGATAGAGCCATTCTAATACTATAAAAATACCTTCTTTGGGCAGCATGATTTTATAAGTACTCAAGTCAAGATAATTTGACTTTTTTAAATCGCCGGATTTAATAATAATGTTTTCCTCAAGAATATCTATTGATGGCTTAAAGTGTAATGTATCCATTTGCATCAATCTTATTCTCATGCTGTTTTTACATTTGCCAAGTTCTTTTACCTTAAAAGATACACCTTTTATCCATCCCTCTATTTCCAGCTTATTGGCAATGAATAGTGCGATTTGGTTTCCTGGTCCAAATTTAAACTCTCCATTGTTTGAATAATTATCAAAGCCTAATTTTATTTCCTCCTTATACTTTGATAAATTTTTGAGTACAATATCGTTCAGTTGTTGAATGTTCTCATCCAGGATAATCGTGTCGTTATTTCTTAAATTACTAATGGCAATAACTTTTGAATAATAGGCGATGTTGGTAATTTTAATGGAATCGGCTGTTGTAATATTAGATAAAATAAATTCTCCTTTTTCATTTGTTATAGTACCCACAGCTCTGTTTTGAAGAACAATATTGGTGAGTGGCAGCGGATCTTTATGTTTATTTACTATTGCCCCCCTAATGTTTGGTTGAGCAAACATTAGGGAAGGGACAAGTAATAGCTGTATCAGTAAATATTTCATAAAATTTTTTTGAAAATAGCTTCGCTTAGTTAAGGCGAAGCTATTAGGTAATTTAGTCAACAAGGCAGGCAATTTCAACAGTGGTACATTTTTCTTCACCTGCAAACCAAAAGATATAATGTATCCTGCAGGTTTGTCGATAAGCACAGCGGCCATCGGCCCAGTCTGTGGTGCCTGTTGTTTCCCAACCCCAAAACTTTGCATTGGCAGTTGAAATTACGCCCATTGTCAGCAACCCAACAAATGAAATTGCCATCAACACTTTTTTCATTTTCACTTTCATAAGAGTTGTTTTTATTTATCAAAAATTGTTCCTTCCAGATAAAATGTTTGGTTACCGTACTGGCAATTTCCAATCGCCACTATACTATGACTGATAAACCCGGTTCGGGTTTTAATAGCCACTTCATAGGTCACTTTTAAACTGTCATTCGGCATTATTGCCTTTGACATGTAATGGACCGCAATGCAGTCACAGTTGGATTGGATAGAAATTGGATTGAAAATGTGATTACCTACATTTTTAATGTAAAAAAATCCGGATAGTCGTTCGGTGTTTTTCTTTGTGCCAAAAAAATATTTTGCTGGTTTTAATTCAACCTGTGTTTTCAGGGTGGAATCTAAAGCTGCCTGTTGCTTTATCTGGTTCATGAAATCATAATCGGGCTTTTTAGTTTTTGTATAGCACGATATGAAGAGTATTAATATGAACAACTGTTTTTTCACAATCTTTGTTTCTTGTGGAACGTGCAAAGGGAAGGGCACTTTTGATCTTTAATAAGATAAAGTTACAATGGTTGAGGAGGCATAAGAATTAAAATATTTTAATAAATTACTAATGTTTTTTTGATACAACAAAGTGGTATTATATTTTAAAATTAAATTAAAGAGTCAAAGTTTTAAGCCTAAGACTTACCAAGCCATTCTCTAAAATTCCCACAGGTAAATAATTTTATAACAGTCGATAACAGGTAGGATGCTTGAAGTACGATAGCTTTAAATTTTGATGAAACTGAAATGATGCTATTGAATCTGATTAGCCTATCATGTCTTAAGATCCGGCGAAATACTCCCGGCTTATTTTTTATGAAGCCTCCGGCAAAATAAGCTGGGAGAACTTCGCCGGGCAAGGCATATTGGTCATTGAGATTGGCTCGTTCCTCACCAACCACAATTCCATGATTTCTTAAAATTATTACCTGAGATTACTAAAATCTATTGTAGAGTTGAAGGGAAAGTTTATTTCTTGAGACCGGTATAGTTCACCCGTCTTATTTTTTACACCTACGGCAAATAAGACGGGTGAACTATACCGGATAAAGCATATTGGTCATTGAGATTGACTCGTGCCTCGCCAACCACAATTCCACGATTTCAAAATAGTTATTACCTAAGATTTCTAAAAGCTATTACAAATTTGCGGGTAAAGCCTATTTCCTGAGACCGGAATAGTACACCCTCCTTATTTTTTATACGCCTCCGGCAAATAAGGCGGGAGAACTATACCGGATAAAGCTATTGGTCATTGAGATTGGGCTCGTGCCTCGCCAACCACAATTCCATTCGATTCAAACGCAAGACTTTTAAAGTTGATTCTTTAAAGGCATTATCGAAAAACTCATTCATCCTAATCTGTCGCAAATTTCTTGACAGGCTTTGACAAAAGCAAGGTCTGCGCCTCCATTACATTGCGGCTGGCCACAGGTTTTGTAAAAAATATTCGCTGCGCTTTCGTTGCTTTTGCGGCATAAACCGCTTCGCTTTTTATTCCACAGTCAACGGAGTATTTTTTACAAAAACCTTGCTTTTGCCAAATCCTGTATCAAGGCCGGGTTGCTACGATGAGAACGAACGAGGCGAATGCCGAGTTCAACATTTATAAACAATAAAAATTATCAATCATGGAAATGACAGCAAGAGTTTCGGGAGATGCGAAAATAAGCACCCTGAAAAATGACAAAAAGGTAGTAAACTTTAATGTAGCCATTAACGATAGCTACAAATCAAAAGGCTGTGAAGAGTTAACCAAACTGGTAACTTATGTACAGTGCGATTATTGGGTAAATCCGGGTATTGCACCCTATTTAACCAAGGGCACATTGGTAGAGTTGCAAGGTCGCATAGGTGTAAATGCATACACTGGCAAAGATGGCGAAGCCAAAGCTTCCATAACCTTTCATGTAAACACAATTAAACTACACGGTAAGTCCGGCTTAATGGATAATCAGCCGGTAAAGGAAAATGGTAGTGCAATAGTAAATGTTGCAGACGATTTACCATTTTGAACTGTATTTAAAGGCGTGGCTAAAATGCCATGGCCATTTAAAAAATCATTATTCAAACTAAAAAATAATTCATCATGGCACACAACATTCATTTTAACGAAGAAAAAAAGGAATATAGTTTCTTTTCGATAAAAACTAAGGCCTGGCATGGCCTCGGACAGATAGTAGAAGATTACCCAACTAGTAAAGAAGCATTGCAGTTTGCAGGGTTGGATTTTACAGTAGTTAAGAAACCGAATATTCACCGCCTTGATAATCGCGATGAAATAATTTCGGATACTTCTTTTTTCACCAGCCGTACTGATAATAACGCCATCCTGGGTGATCGCCTGGGAGCAGATTATGAAGTGGTTCAAAATACCGATGCATTTGCTTTTTTTGATGCAATAGTTGAAGGGGTTGGTATTCAGTATGAGACCGCCGGTGCATTGGGAAACGGGTCAAAAATATTTATAACTGCCAAACTTCCCGAATATATAAAAGTGGGTAAAGATGACCTGATTGAAAAATATTTATTTCTCACAACTTCCCATGATGGTTATGGCAGTATTACCGCTGCATTTACACCGATTCGGATTGTTTGCGCCAACACGCTTTCAGCAGCAATGAACAATCACAGCAATGCGGTGAAAATCCGGCATACCGCCAATGCAAAAGACAGGCTGGAGCAGGCGCATAAAGTAATGGGCATTTCCAATAAATTGTCTGTAGAATTGGAAGCTATTTTTAATCATTGGGCAAAAGTCCGCATCACTGACCCGGAAGTAAAAAAGCTGATTCAATTGGCAATGGTTCCCAACAAAGAAGTATTAAACAACCTGCAGGCGGGAAAGGACGACGAGCTATCTACCTGTTACAAAAATATGGTAGATGCTGTGTATGAGTATTCAATGAGCAGTCCTACGCAATACACTGAAACTACCAAAGGAACCGTGTTTGGCGCTTACAATGCAGTGATTATGGAAAGTAAAAGATTATGTAAAGTAATCGCATCAAAACAACCTGAGCATCTGTGTTCGGTGTACTACTTTACATAATGACTTTACATAAGATTATTACTTTATTTATTTTGTTGGAGGCAATATTGCCCAC
>JANPIJ010000064.1:0-3459 GCA_031424955.1 Ferruginibacter sp.
TGTGCCTTCTTCCTCAAAATAGGCAGTTTTCCCTACCCATTCTTGACTATTAGTGTTATTGAATAGTATATCTTCTTTTGATAGAATGTAGGCATTATTTGTCTCTAAATAATTCTCAGGAATATAAACATTCTTATCAAATTTTAGGAGTCCAAATTCATCCATATTAGTTGGTCTAATTTGGATAAACCCATTCCCTTCTAAATTTTGGTCTTGTTTTCCTGCTCCAAAACCAGACTTAGCGAAGGTGCAAATTTCCCTTATTTTCTTTATGGGGAACGATGTAACTTTAAGAAATTTAAAAATGTCTTCTGAATAAAATAGTGGGTCTAATCTATTGTCTAAATCGCCCTTCAACAACAAAAACACTTTGTTTTGGTCTATTGATGAGTATTGCGGTGAAATTGAGCCACTCTCGGCTGAGCAAACTGAGCCACTTAGAAGGGATGTAATTTGGTAGCTTGACAAAATTAAAAACTAAACTTGATTTTGTTGCATATTTTTTCGGATTCTCATAGATTGCCCTTTCAATTCTATGCGGTTTGCGTGTTGCAAAAGTCTATCAAGAATGGCATCTGCCAGGGTTGGTTCGTCTAAATAATCATACCATTTATTGATGGGTAGTTGAGAAGTAATCACGGTAGAATTTTTACCGTGCCTATCTTCAATGATTTGCATGATTGCCATTCTTGCGTGATGGTCAAGAGGCTGTAATCCCCAATCGTCCAGAATCAATAATTGCAACCTTTCCAGTTTAGCCAGCTCTTTGGCATACGAACCATCCGCTTTAGAAATATGTAGTTTTTGCAAGAGTTTTGGGAGAGAAAAATAGCCGACTCGCAACCCCATCTGACAGGCTTGATAACCCAAAGCGGTGGCGATGAAACTTTTACCACAGCCCGTTGCACCTGTGATTAGGATATTTTCAGCCCGAGTAATAAAACTGGTATCGGCTAATCGAAGAATCAAGTTCTTATCCAAATTTCTTTCAGGTAAATACTCAATTTCTTCTACTGCGGCTTGGTATCTAAACTTGGCTTGTTTAATGGCAGACTGCATTTTTCGATGCTGTCGATGTTCATTTTCAGCATGAATCAAGTGGGCTACCAATTGGTCGGAAGTTAGCTGTTTATCCATAGGAAGACTAATAATGGTCTCGAAAGCCTGAGCCATTCCACTAAGGGTTAATTGACGCATTAGGTCAAGGGTTGCTTGATTGTTCATTTTTGTAATTGTTTGATTATTAATTATTTACTGATTTTATTTTTATTCTTTTTTCCCCGTAAGTCTATTTTATAAAAACATTATTGAAAGGCTTCTGAACCTCTGATATTACCATGAATGGGAATAATAGGGCGTAATTCTCCTGCTGAATTGGTGCTTATAATTTGTTCATTATGCAAGTCAATACGGTCTAACTCACGGTCAAGAATAGACCTAATAAGCGTAGCTGAGATGTGATTGTAGTGCAAAGCTCTTTCACAGGCATTCTCCAAACGTTCAGAAGAGTAACGTTTAGCAAAACTTAGCACTCCCACGCAGGAACGGTAGGACTGTTCAGGATAAGCGGTTTTACGAAGAATTTGGTCAATGGCAAGCCGTGTATTTACTCCAACTTTATCCGCTTGTTCTTCAAAGAAGATAGGCGACCAGTTTTTAAACCATTGATGGTCAGGATGTAAATGGTCTTTGAGGGTCGTATAACGTCCTTTGGCAATGAGTCTTTCATGGCAAGCAACTCTTTGATGATTATGATAAATCTCAACCGTAGAATCTGTGTAAATGAGTTTTACTTGCTTGCCTACTAAGCGATAAGGAACAGAATAGAAGTGCTTATCTTCTTTCAAAGTAGCGTGTCCGTTGGGATGAATTTTAGAGAGAGAAAACTTTTTAAAGACATACTTTTCAGTAGGTAAAGCCATTAAAGTGGACTGTTCAAGTTCCACAAACTGATCTCTACGAGTACATTCTTTTTCTTTTTGCAGGGCATTGTTATGACCTTCTAATAGAGGAAATATAGCCGCATTAAGCTCTGCTAAATTGTGAAAGATCCGATTACGCAAAGGGGCATAAATACGTCCATAGAGGATATTGACAGCATTTTCGACCAAAGCCTTATCTTTGGGTTTACGACTTCTGGCAGGGAAAATACAAGTACTATAATGAGAAGCAAAGTCGGCAAGTGTTTCATTAATCTCAGGTTCATATTTATCAGCCTTGGTAATGGCAGATTTTAAGTTGTCGGGAACAATGGCTTGGGGAACACCGCCAAAATAGACCAGAGCGTTATTGAGTGCCAAAATGAAATCTTCCTTTTTTTGACTCATAACTGCTTGTGCGTAAGTCAATTGTGAACAAGGTAAAATTGCCACGAAAAATTCGACCGTGATTTGCTCACCCGTTTGAATATCAATCAAGTGAAGTTTATCGCCCGCAAAGTCCACAAAAAGTTTATCACCAGCTTTATGCTCAAAGTGCATGGTAATTTTTTGAGCATCTTTCCAGCTTTCAAAACGAGAACAAAATTGTCGGTAGCCAAGTCCAGTAGGGTAAAGTAAATTGTACTCTGTCCAAAGGGTAATACGACTTACACCAACACGAGTAAGTTCTTTGATATAGCTTGGAAATAGGGCATAAAGCTCAGCATGAAGCGGTATTGCATTGACATTTGGAGGCTTAATTAATGCTGCCAATTGTGCTTCTGTCCATGAAGAAAAATATGAAATGTCTGGATTATGAGACAATAGCTGTTCAAGGTAGCTATCAAGAGTATTACGAGAAATACCCAATATTTTGGCAATCAAACGTTTGCTTTTGTTTGAGAGCCGAAGTTCGATAATGCGTTTGATTAGAAACATTTGGATTCGCTGATTAGCCATAAGTTTGTTTGGCTACGACCATTATGTTTAAGTCGAACGCCTGCAACAAACTTCGGTAATTAAAGCTACCAAATTACACCCTTAAAAGTGGCTCAATTTACTCCGCCAAAGGTGGCTCAGTTTGCTCCGCCGAGAGTGGCTCAATTTACTCCGCATTTCTCACCTTCAAGGTACGATTAAAAGTTCGTGCATTCCAAAAAGAATTAAGCATCAAAAGAATTATTTCAATTCCTTCAAGGTACGATTAAAAGTGGCAATGATAAACAAAGGTATGCGGCTGAAAAGATTTCAATTCCTTCAAGGTACGATTAAAAGCAATGTTTCTGATTTAATATTTCCGCTTTTAATTTATTTCAATTCCTTCAAGGTACGATTAAAAGATCGTCTCCTATTACTATTGTGAAGAGTTTTGTGTTATTTCAATTCCTTCAAGGTACGATTAAAAGACAGGTCGGATCGGTGAAGCCTTGAACAAATCAAATTTCAATTCCTTCAAGGTACGATTAAAAGTATCAAAACACAGGACACTAACAACTAAATATAAATTTCAATTCCTTCAAGGTACGATTAAAAGAATAAA
>JANPIJ010000065.1:0-1534 GCA_031424955.1 Ferruginibacter sp.
GGTAAAAGCTTTAAAAATAATTGCTGAACAGGAACAGGTAAGAGCCTTAATTTATCAAGAACCGGAACGCTTTTAAAACTAGGATAACCCCCAAAAAGTTCATCGCCTCCCAACCCCGACAAAGCCACCTTTAGTCCGGTATCGCTTACAGCTTTTGATACTATAAAAGTATTTATTGCATCTACAGAAGGAACATCCATACATGCTACAGCTTGTTGGACAGAAGACAGGCAATCATTTTCTGTAATTTCCAATTCAAAATGTTCTGATCCACACAGCTTTGCCACCTTTCTGGCAATCATTCTCTCATCAAAACCCGTTTGCGGAAATCCAACTGTGAAAGTCTGCAAATTTTTTCCAAGCACCCTACCTGCTATAAGAGCAATAATGCTCGAATCAATTCCGCCACTTAAAAAGGCACCGACGCCCACATCGCTTATAAGGTGCTCCTCAATTGACTGTGTAACTAATTTTCTAACCAAATTTTTAGCCTGTGGCGTGCTGTTAATTACTGCATCATTAAATACTTGTTTAGGCCACCATTGCCCGGTAGTGAATTCTCCGTCCTGGGTAATTCTTAAGTAACTACCTGGTAAAAGCAATTCTATATTTTTAAAAATATGCCCACTTGCAGGCAAATGGCCAAATCCAATGTATTCACTTAGTGCGTTTTTGCACAACTGCCCTGTTGTATCATCAATTAATGCCCGCACCTCAGAACAAAAGGTTATCTCCGTTTTAGATGTCTTTACATAAAGGGGTTTTATACCTAACCTATCCCGAACCAGGAGCACGGACTTGTCAAAATCATCGTACAAAGCAAAAGCGAACATTCCCTTTAATAATGGTATCGTTTCAAGACCTTTTACACTAAATAATTCTATTAATGTTTCAGTATCTGAATTTCCCTTCCATTTAAAATCGGGTACATATTTTCGTAACTCCAGGTGATTATAAATTTCTCCATTAAAGATTATAGTGTACCGACCGCTATTATTGTTCATGGGTTGATCCCCTGATGGAGTGGGATCAATAATAGCCAACCTTGTGTGACCAAAATAAACTGTTTTTTCTAAGTTATACCATTCTCCAAATCCATCTGGTCCTCTATGCTTAATGGCATTTAAGCATGGGTGATCAAAGAGCTGTGCATTAAAACTTATTTTTCCAATAATCCCGCACATCTAATTTTGTATTTAATAAGAATTGAAGCAATATCAATTAAGATAATTCCTTAAGACCTTCTTAGAAGACCTTATTGTGTTTTTTAAAACACCAGAATAAATGTTAAATGGAAAAATTAAGAATTAGTTGAAAGACAATACCTTAAACTTTTTTAAGTCTGTCTTATTATCAAGACAAAAAAACTAAAAATTCAATCAGTTCCTGATTAATCAATTTATTTTAGCCGATAGATTGACTTATCAGTTTATTAGGTGGTTAGTGAGAATTTGGAACGGGGAGTAGAATCCTTACTTTTTACTTTATTTCTGTTAGTAATTTCTAAATAAATGCTTTCAATTTTATCTAAAGC
>JANPIJ010000066.1:0-37752 GCA_031424955.1 Ferruginibacter sp.
TGGGGTGGATACAAAGACAGTGTAAGAAAATTCTATGCTGTTACCATTGCCAATCTTTCTTTTAAACCCTTCAAAATTTTTAGTACCCGCGGTCCGCTAAGTGATTACGATGATATTATCCTGGATGTCATATATCCAAAAAGCATCAGGAGCACAACCGTTAGAAACAATCACCTGAACAGTGGTGATAACTTCATCCGGCGCATGGATTCCACGCTTATTTATCACAATGTATTTACCGGTGCTGCAACCAGTGTAAATGGATCGATGGCCTGGGATGATGGTGGATGTAAACCATCAGAGGTAGCACTTATAAAGGCCTGGTATTTCGCTGATCCGAATATTCCGGATGTATGGAAATACGGTAGCGCCAATGCTGGCATTTTTAAATACAGGAAAAGCGGAAACTTTATAAAAAAATAACCAATACTATCATTCTACAACTCAGATATATGAAAAAAGGTATAATACTAACAGCAGTCTTGGTTTCAATGCTAATCTATGTATTGCCATCCTGTTACAAAAACAAAGAAGATATCCTTACCCTGCCCAAAGTTTCTTTTCGGGGTGATATAGTGCCTATTATGGTAGCCGGAGGCTGCGGTTGTCATAATAATGGTGTTTATAAAAATGCGATTCAGTTTTCTCATGCGGATACTATTTTTTATGATGCTATTCTTTCGAGGGTTGGTTTGTTTAACAGTTGGGTAAATGGAGGAACACATCCCGGAGGCGGGGTAATTGATTTTAAACCAAGTGAAGCCAGTATCGTAAAGAAATGGATTGCGGAAGGTGCCAAAGATGATGGCGGTGGTTGCACTGTTACCGGGGTAATTACCCATGCCGCTAATATTTTGCCTATTTACAACAGCGCCTGTAAGGGAGCAACCTGTCATGGCGGAATTGCCCTTGCACTTGATTATAATAAACTGGTAGCCGAAAAAGCTGCCTTAACTGCTATCATGAATAGTGGTGGTATTGCCGGCCACAAAGGCGGTACGCTGAGTTTAGGTACCTGTACCGTTAAAACATTTACGGAATGGATATCACAGGGGCAACCAAAATAATTTTTATAAAAATATAATTTGACGGACATCATTGTTGGCACAATAAAAAAAAAATTATGAAAAAGACTTTTTCGCTACTCCTGATTTGCCTTAGTATATTAGCTAATGGTATTGCGCAGGACAGTACTCAAACTGAAGCAAAAGCAGCTCCCAAACAAAAGTTCACAAGGGCTACTTTCAACGCTACGAAACTGATTAATATGCAGACTACCGAAATTGTTAGTCCGGGGGCATTGCAGTTTATGATCTCTCACCATTTTAGTAATATCTGGAATAAAGGGGCAGGCAAACAAAATATTGGCCAGTTATTTGGCCTTAATTCAGGTGTGGCTCATACCTATTTGTCATTTGATTATTCACCCGCCACCTGGCTAAACCTGGGGGTAGCTGCAGCCGGTAATTCAAAGTATGAAGGATGGGTTAAATTTAAATTGCTTCGTCAGCAAACGGGGCTTAAAAACATTCCCGTTTCAGTGGCTTTGTATTCCATGATGAACGTTAATACAGCAAAAGATCCTGACAACAGTTTTACCGGCAACAGGTTCGCTTATATGAACCAATTGCTGATTGCCCGTAAGTTTTCAGACAAATTATCACTTCAGCTAATGCCCACCTGGATACATTTCAATACAGTGCCCTACGGAATTAATAACAGCAATGAAGTTTTTTCGATGGGTATAGGAGGCAAATATAAAATGACCAGCAGCCTTAATTTAACGTTTGAATACTCCCGCCAGTTAAATATGTATGAAAATATCATTGCCAAAAACGGGTCCATTTTAAATTATAACCCTGATTTGCTTTCAGCCGGTATTGAGATCAATACAGGCGCTCACCTTTTCCAGTTCTATATCGGCAGTACAACAGATGCATCTAATATAGATCACCTGGCAAGGAATAACAGTAAAATTAAAGATGGAAATTTTGCGTTTGGTTTTACTATCAACAGAAGTCTGAACCTTAAGAAATAGGCTCGTTTTAAATTGATATATCCGAAAAAGCCGGCTTAATTCAAGTCGGTTTTTTAATTAACCCAAGGTTAATTCCTCTGTCTTTTTCCACCACATTAGTTACCGGCAATCAACACGAAATATTACTATATCTTCTAATCCCAAATGCCCCTGCCTTTCAGGATAGCATATTCCAGCCGATATATAATATCATCCGGACAAATGTTACATAATTTTAGATAATTGTTACAACATTCACGCATTTTAATGCAAATCTGGAATATAGATATATCTTACAATTATTTGATTGGATAAAAAATAATTATTTTTTAGTCTTCTACACAAATGTTTTCGTATTTAGTTAAAGGCTATCTTAGCAACGAAAGGATAGATTGCTTTTTAAATTAAAATTACAATATGCCATTTTTAGACCATGTGTTGCAACCGCCTTCATACGGATGGAAGGACGAAGCAGGAAATTTGATAAAACCTACGGTGAACCAGATTGTAGGGGAGTTTTTTTCGCGACTGAATATATTTACCAACCGTAAAAACTGGTTGCCTTTTTTTAGCTGGTTTAAAGTGTTGTGCCTGGTTCCGTTCTTTATTATATTCCTGCTTAATTATGTGAGCGCATTTACACTGGTGGCGGCTTTTGTGTACAGCATGATCATAATGGGTACGCATGGTACCATCTGGCATCACCGGTATTGTACGCATGGCGCTTACAAATTCCGCAACAAATTCTGGCGTTTCTTTACACAAAATCTTACCATCAATGTAATTCCGGAAGAGATATATGTGGTATCTCATCATGTACACCATGCCAAATCTGATGAGCCCGGGGATCCTTATAATGCATACGGCGGATTTTTTTATTGCTTCCTGGCAGATGTAAATCACCAGCCGATAGCGAAAGACCTGAGTGAGGCAGATTACAACCGGGTGAAGATGCTGATGAAACATACCGGTGTTACAGCCAATAGCTATCAGCAATACCAGCGCTGGGGCTCTTATGTGAATCCCGGACGTGCCGTATTATCCTGGATATTAAACTGGTCATTCTGGTATCTGGCATTTTACCTGGTAGGTGGACATGCACTGGCCTGCAGTTTGTTTGGTGCTGCTGCATTTTGGGCAGTTGGCGTACGCACTTTTAATTATGAGGGTCATGGTAAAGGCGAGGATAAGCAAAGGGAAGGAACAGACTACAACCAAAAAGACAAATCAATTAACCAGCTATGGCCGGGCTTTGTAGCAGGGGAGTGGCACAATAATCACCATTTATTTCCGAAAAGTGCGAGAAGTGGTTTTAAACCGCACCAAATTGATTTGGCCTGGTACTATATAAAACTAATGAGCATGTTAGGCGCTGTAAGCACGTATCATGATTCTAAGAAACAATTTTATGAGCAGTACCACCTGCCATATCAGCAAAACAAAAACGAGCGTATTCAACGCCCCGCAGATGCCGTTTCGAAACTACCCACCCCGATAGAATCAAATTAAATCGTGAATGGTCAATGGTGAAAGGTGAATAGATATCGATGAATGCGGTCTATTCATATTTTGCCCATTGCCCATTCATCATTGCCCATTCACCGTCATTACTGTTTCTTCCTCTTGAAAGTTTGAGTGATATTTTTAAACTGCTGCAGGTTGGTCTGAAAGTCTTCGGTCGCTGATCCTACAATAATAAAATATTCGCCTGTACCGGTAAAAAGAATTACCTGGTATATAAGTTGATCCTGTGAATCTTTACTTTTACCATCTGCAATTATTTCATACCCTGGTAAATGATCGATCGTAATTGCATTCATTACCTTTACCGTATTTGATTCACCCCGGGGAAGTTTTTTTAATCTTTCAATGCAAAACTCCTTTTGACCGGTTGTTGAAATGTTGCCAATAGAATTTCCGACAATCAGTGTTGGCTTTAAAGTAGGTACTTTTCCATCTGTAGAAAAGAGTAAACTGCCTGAAATAAATTTCGCCAGTTTAAAAGGAGTTCCACTTACTTCTATTTTGAATTTTACAGCATCCTGCGGATCATCGTTCTGCTGTTCGTTATAGGTGGTAGAAAGCAAGGCTGTTTTTATTGCTGCTGCAATGTCTTTACTGGCTGCCGGGTAAATTCCATTTAAGATCACTGTTTTTTTAGCATCGCCCAATACCAGCATTTGTTTTAAGTAAGTTGTGCCGTTTGCCTGCTGGCTTAGGTGGATAAATGTCGCTTTTGCTTTATCGAAATCAATTGTTTGTTTGTCAATCAGTGTCATGCCTTTTTTCCGGAGGGCATCCGTCGTAAAACTTTCAACAGTAGCCTGCATGGCAATGGGTAATTCAGTTACCATAATAAATGCACCCAGTTTACTGTTTTGAAACCCGCTAAAATTGGAGGAAGCGATAAAGCCGGCAGGTGGAATCATGCTGTATTTTGTTCCCGAAATTGGCTGGTGACTGGTGCTTTGTGCAATTGCCATGCTTACCAGCACGCAAAAAAAAACAGTTAGTTTCATTTTCATAAAGAGAGGCTGTTTAGCGATTTGAAATTGCTGATTTTAACTTTTTTTTTCTCATGGGTTATATCGGTTTGCATGTTGAAATGTGCTGATACTACTCACCGCTCATCCGAAAAAAAAGTAAATCCGTTAACCGGAAAAGCGAATTTACCCAACCTGTTTTTAATAACCCCGGTTATTAATTTCAAAGGGATACAGAATATCTGAAATGGTTGTTTGTTTGGAGAGATGCCCTAGATCAATTTCATAAGTAAGATGATTTGCCCTAAATGATAGGCATCGTGTTGTACGATTCCGTAGATGTTTTTATAATAAGCGGCATCGTTACCGGGATAAATCTTTTCAAGATCCGCTTCATTTAATTTTTGCAGGAATGCAATCCATTCCATTTGTGAATTTTTCAAAGCCTGCAAAGTGTTGTCCCATGCGGTTGACGACTGGTCGATAACTGCGGTGAAATAGTTGTTACCGGGTGTAATCATAATCTTTCCCTGTACCCGCTGCAATACATTCTCTCTCCAACTGATGATATGGTTTAGTATTTCCCAAACAGTATTGCAATGAGGGCTTATTCTTTTTGCGGCCGTTTCTGCGGAAATGTTTTCCAGGGTTCCCATTAGGGTAATGTCTATCCAGGGATCGCCGTTGTAAATATCCCGGAAGAGTGTGGTAATATGTTTTATTTCATTCATCGCAGGGTTGATTTTATAAGTGAAATTAATAAAAACAGGAATATACATCCCTCATTTTGGGAACCTGTTTTCTGCTGAACAAAAGCGGTGGACGGTTGTTACATCCAGTATAATCTATTCACATTGTCATTAAACATATTGATTACCGGCGCCAACGGGTACATGGGCCATCGTTTAATTCCGGTTTTACTGGAACAGGGCCATCGGTTGTATTGCTGTGTAAGGGATAAAGAACGATTTGAAAATGAACATCACAATGAGGGTATTACAACTATTGAAATAGATTTTTTAGATAGTGTTTCAGAAATTTCCCTGCCCCGGGATATCGATGCTGCATACTTTCTCATGCATTCGATGAGCAGTGCCGGCGATTTTGAAGAAAAGGAATTAGCCTGTGCCAACCGGTTTCTTCAACTTATTACAGCCACCAACTGCCGGCAGATTATTTACCTCAGCGGGATTGTAAACGAACAGCATCTTTCCAAACATTTGCATTCGCGGCTGGCCGTTGAAAAAAAGCTGCGGGAGAGTAAGGTGCCACTCACTGTTTTGAGGGCAGGCATTATCGTAGGTTCAGGAAGCGCTTCGTTTGAAATAATCCGCGACCTGGTGGAAAAGCTGCCAATAATGATTGCACCCAAATGGCTCAACACCAAATGCCAGCCAATAGCCATCAGGAATGTAATACAGTTTTTATCGGGTGTTCTATTAAAGGAACAAACCTACGGACAGCATTTTGATATCAGTGGCCCTGAACTGATGAGTTATAAGGAAATGCTTTTGCAATATGCGGAGATACGTAAGCTAAAACGCCGGATTTTTATCCTGCCTGTTTTAACGCCAAGGCTATCGTCTTACTGGCTTTATTTTATTACCTCTACTTCTTATCCATTGGCTGTAAACCTGGTCGATAGTATTAAAGTGAATGTGATTGCCGAGCCCAACAATTTAGCTGCCGACCTGGATATCGAATTACTTTCCTACAAAAAAGCCGTTCAGTTGGCTTTTGAAAAAATAGAACAGAATATGGTGCTCAGCAGTTGGAAAGATTCATTCAGTTCTTCTAATGCCAGCCAGGGATGGATGGAAAGAGTGGAGGTTCCTACCTATGGTTGTTTTAAAGATTTAAAATGGAGGGTAATTGATGCCGGCCATGAAAATATATTGAACAATATCTGGAGCATTGGCGGTGCAAAAGGATGGTACTATGCCAATCGTTTATGGAAGATAAGGGGGATGATGGATAAGATGGCAGGTGGGGTGGGGCTTCGCCGGGGCCGAACCAATAACAGCGATATTCATCCGGGTGATGCATTGGATTTCTGGCGGGTACTCATTGCCGATAAAAAAAATAAGCGCTTGCTGTTATATGCTGAAATGAAACTTCCCGGCGAAGCCTGGCTTGAATTTAGGATTATGAAAAAACACAACAAAATCCAGTTGAGGCAAACCGCTACTTTTCGGCCAAGGGGATTGTGGGGCAGGCTGTACTGGTACAGTGTATTGCCCTTTCATTATTTTATTTTTAATGGAATGATAAATAATTTAATTAAAGCAAAATGACCAGCCTCCACTTTATTTGAAACGGTAACAAAGTAATGCCGTAAATCATTATTGATTTGTAAGAATAGCAAAACTATAAGCATATTTTTTATTTGATATTGAAATATTGGAGCCTGCCACAACTGATTTTCAATTCCCTTTGAACCTTTGTAATAAAAAATTTGGATACCTGGTTCCTGGTGTGGAATTAACAGGTTGATTACTGCCATTTCGGTATCGTACCCAATTGTGTAAATACTTGTTTCTGACGAATATCAGGATTTTCGCTGATGGAAATACTTAATCCGCTTTACATACAATGATAACTTTACACCAGATGATACTTCAAACTAAAATAATTCCTGTGCAAAATATATCAATTAATTACCAGGCTGTAAAACCGGGATTGATGCCAGATGGACAACTGATTCAATTGCAGTACGAAAGTGATACAATGAAGCGGTTGCTTGGTTTTATGATGGATGAGAATATACACCTGAAAAACAGGCTGTCGGAAGTGCTTAAAGCTGAGTTTAATAAAGATTTGCTGGATGAAGTAGAGCTTTTTTTGAGCAGGTTTATAAAGGAGGATGAGTTGATAAGCTTACTGCGTAACGATTTGTCAGAACTGGATAAGTTGCTCATGAAAAATGCATTTGAAAAAGAATTGATCAAAAAGGAAGTTTATAAAAGGATAAAAAATCTTGCAAATAATATCCTGATTGCAGAGCGGCAGTTTAGTAAACTGAAACTGGAGTTTAATAATTATCTCTCAGAAAATATGTAAGCACCGATTTAAATTAGCTAAGATACCCGTTGAATAATACAATTGCATACGGATGTTTGGTGGTTTGCTTTTTACGTTGCTGAATGCCTTTCTTTCCCGTTACCCATCTCTTTTTTTACGGTTCAATGCCGCAGGGCCACAGCAGGTGGTTTAATAAAATCTTTGCCTGCAAGCCTTGTATTTGGTACCTGCTACTACAAGCAACTGAAGTTGTACTCCTCATGATTACAATCCCATTTTTCATTGACCATTGTCATCCTTCTTTACCTTTCTTTGGAATAACTTGCTGCCACTAAAAAATAATAAAAATGAAAAAGATATGGTGCATTAATGTTGTCTTGCTGCTGGTTGCTGCCGGATGCAGCACTTCAAAAACGACCACAAGCTGGAAGGCTGACAATGTAATTAATTCAAAGTATAACAAAGTATTAGTGATGGGGATAATGCGGGATGCAGACCGGTCTGGCCAGATGAATATGGAAATTCATGCAGTAGGTGATTTATGTGATTTGGGGTATAAGGCAGTATCAGGTTTACAAGAGTTTGGCCCGAAAGCATTCGATAATATCGATGAAGAAACTGCTGTTGCTAAACTAAGGAATAGCGGCGTGGATGGAATTATTACCATTGTTCTGTTGGATAAGCAAAAAGAAAAAAAGTATATTCCCGCTAATATGTATGCTTCGCCCAATGGTTATTATTTCAACCGCTTCTGGGGTTACAAAACCGCTATGAGCCAGCGCATTTATGAGCCCGGATATTATGCTACCGAAACCCAATATTTTTGGGAAAGCAATTTGTACGATGTGAATAGCCGGAAATTGGTTTACTCTGTGCAAACACAATCATTTGATTCTGCAGCTTTAGTAATGATGGGCCACCAGTTTTCACAAAACATTTTTAAGGAAATGGTGAAAAGCAATGTGTTGAAAAAAGTAGATAATATGGTTACCAGTAGATAATGTGCTTGCCAGGGTATTTTAAATAGTGCTTCCTTCTCCTGGTTAAAAATATATATGCAATCGCAGATATTATATTCTATACTTCACTCCCAAAAAAGTGTATGGGTGTATTGCTTTTTATAGGATGATAAAAGCCACTATCATATAGTTTCCAACATGCAATTGTCTCGTGTTCCCGGGGGTAGCAGATGAGGGGTTGATTGATTGTTTTTAAGAAGGCTGGCTGTAAATTAATAACAGGAATTCAATAATTTTAACAATGATGTTGTTTACAGCCGGGTATTAGTTAAGCAGGTGTTCCAGTTTTTTGGTATTCACAATGGTGATGCCTCCGTCTTTTATATCAATCAGTTTTTCATTGCGAAAGTCGCTGAGGGTGCGGATGAGCGATTCTGTGGCGGTACCGGCAACCGTAGCGAGACTTTCCCGGCTGATGTCAATTACAAACTCTTTTTCACCGGTTAGCTGGTATTTTTTTTGCAACATCAACAACGCTTCCGCTACTTTTTTTCGAAGGGAATTATAAGCTAACCCCAATAACTGGGTCTCTTTTTCAGATACATTTTTGGCAAGAAGCCGGATAAATTTTTGCGCAACTTCTTTGTTATTATTTATCAGTTCCTCAAAGTCTTCCCTGGGTATAATCGCCAGTTCGGTTTCTTCCAAAGCCTCCGCCGTATCCTTATAAACGCCGCCTTCCACCAGGGCGATATAACCCAAAAAATCATCAGGGCTAAAAAGATCCGTTACCAGTTCTTTACCTTCCTCATTTCTCTTGTAGGCTTTCACTTTTCCTTTCAGCACATAATACAACCTGTTGGGATGATTGCCTTCAGAATAAACAATTTGTTTTTTCTTGTAATAGTTAATGTTGCGGTCTTCCACCAAAGATTGCAAAACATTTTTACCTAATTGTGTTTGCATCAGGTGGTCCAGCCCTTCCAGGCCAGGTGATACATTGTTCTTTATTAACTCAATCTTTTTAAGGCGGCTATCTACTGCGTTTAGTAATTCTGTGCCGTTGAATGGTTTGGTAATATAATCATCGGCGCCTAACTCCATGCCCTTTCTAAAATCATTCCTTTCTGTTTTGGCGGTTAAGAAAATAAAGGGCGTGTTTTTAATTGCTTCATTTTTATGTATTGCATGCAACACGCCATAGCCATCCAGCACCGGCATCATAATATCACAAATGATTAAATCGGGTTGGTGTTCCAGGGCTTTCTCTACGCCGGTTTTCCCATTCTCCGCCACTATCACTTTATAGTTGGATAGTTCCAGTATTTCTGCTGTATTATTCCTGATGTCGTCATTGTCTTCTATCAGTAAAATCTTTTTCATGTGTATATATTTAAAGATGCTCTCCTAAGCATGCCCGTTTTAATCAGCGTATCCATTACAGGATAATCTTCCCGTCTTCCTGGTCAATTTTTTCCGTTTTATTTTTAGTTTGACAAACTGTTAAATACGATTGCAAACTCAGTTCCTTTTTCGAGTTGGCTTTTAAATTCCACTGTACCATTCATTAACTCGGCATATTTGTTAACCAGGTGCAAACCTAGTCCGGTACCCTGTATATTACCCGCATTGGTACCCCTGAAAAACCGCTCCATCAAATGCTTCTGATCATCTTTTGAAATACCGATACCATGATCTCTTACAGAAAGCGTGACCTGCTGACCGTTATTAGTTGTTTTGATTTCAATCGGGTATTTTTCAGTTGAAAATTTCCCGGCATTGGAAACCAGGTTCATTATGATGTGTTTGAGCAGGGATGGGTCAAGCAATACGGTGGTATTTCCATCATGCCGGTAATGGATTTTCTGCTGCCTTCCCAGCGATAATTTCATTTCTGCTGCAATCGTTTTAACCAGTTCCTGAATATTAAATTCCGACAGCCGAACCTGTATCTTACCTTCTTCAATTTTTCCTACGCTTAAAAAATCGTTTAACATATCAGTAAGCATATTTACAGATGAAACAATTCGCTGCAGGTGCTTTTCCCGTTTTGACTGATCTTCGGCTGATGTATATTTTTCAATCAGGTAGGCAGAAGAAAGTACGGTACTAAGGGGAGTACGAAATTCATGCGATGCCATGGAAACAAAGCCAGACTTTAATTCACTTAGGTCTTGTTCCTTTTTGAGCAATACCAGCAAATCTTCTTCGGCCTTTTTACGTTCTGATATATCGATGGCAATACCCATATAGCCGTTTATTTTCCCCTCACAATCTCTAATGGCTGTAATGGTGAGTAATACCGGAAACGCCGATCCGTCCTTCCTGATAAAAGTGTATTGTTCTTCATCATGAATATTTCGTTTCGATTTTTCCACCAGTACTGCAAAGTCATCTGAAATGATTAATCCAAATTCATTCATTATGGCATCCCGTTTCCCCGCAATCTCTGTCTTGTCATGAAATAGCAGAGTGGTGTACTTATTAATCACCTCTGATTCCCGGTAACCGATATTGGTGACTGCCTCGGGGTTGAAGAGCTTTATCACACCTTTTTCATCCGTAGCAATAATCATGGCACCGGCATTGTCAAGCAACGTTTTTTGAAAGGATTGTATAGCCTCCAGTTTATCGTTTGAAAGTTCGAGTTGATGCATGGTTTCCATTAAAGCCTTTGTTCTTATTTCCACGGTAGTTTCCAGGTCCGCTTTCATTTTTTCAATTTCTGCCTCCGCCTTTTTACGAACTGAAATATCGTGAACGAAAGTGATGACATAACTGTCGCCGTTGGTATGGTAATTGCCGAGGCTTATTTCAACCGGTAGTTCAGTCCCATCTTTTTTTAGTGCGACTAAATCCATGCCGGCACCCATGGCACGTGAGAAAGGTTGTTGTATGTAATTTTCACGATTGGGAATATGCCGGTGACGAAATCGTGCAGGTATCAATATTTCAACCGCTTTACCAATAAGCTCTTTTTCTGTATAGCCAAATTCTTTTAAAGCAAAAGGATTAACAGCATTAATAATTCCCCGGCTGTCGGTAACCAATATCCCCATGGTGGCATACTCAAAAAATATTTCAAAATGAGTGCTGCTTTTATTGGCGGCGGCAATTCGCATATATAATTTATTACACTGTAAAAAAATTACAGCATACTAAGTTGCTTAAAGTTATTGTTGTAATGGATGATGGGCATCATTTAAAAATATGATAATGCGCACAAATGTGTAATAAGCTGCTTTTCATGCTGCCACCTTATTCTCTTTTACCCGGCTCGAAGATACAGCGCTGGGTATACCTGGCATTATTATAAAACAGTTCCTTCCCCCATTAATTTTTCTTTTATAAAGATTTGTAATGCCGGTGACAAAACGGATATAATATCAATCATTTCTTCTTCTGAAATTATATAATTCAATGCTTTAAACACAACTGTAATAGCGGTTTCAGCTTTCTCCGGATCACTAAAATCATACCCGGACAATCCTCCATCCTCCTGTTTTATTTCTTCCATAAAATCATTTAACTCACTGATATGAAGGTAATCCTTGCTAAATTTCCAGCCATCTGCGTAAACCCCCTTTAATGCCATTGGCAATTGTGCCATCAACTGGAAGGATTCTTCATGACTGCTCCTGTTTCTTAAGGCATGAAATACAGCACGAATGATCTTACCAGCCATAATGATTGTTACGCCCAGTTCTTCGGATACAAGCCTTACAAACTGGTTTGCGGTTGCTGCGTGTTGTTCAAAATCCAGTGACATGGGATATTGTTTTTTATTTTGGTGAAGATTTATGCTGCCAATGCTACCATTGATGGACGGTGATGCGGGAAACTGCAATCAAATGCAAATGTATCCTTTAGCAGTGTTTTTTAAATGGATAGCCGGTTACTTTATTTGGTTTACTATTGTGATGAATGCAAGATACCAATGGTTCAGGCTAATAAGCCTGACATCCCTCAGGCAACATGCTGATGCATATCAGAATGGCTTATATAAAACAGACCTCCGGTTTTTACAATAAAGTATTTTTTTATTAATAAACAGGCAATACAGGAATTGGATATTTTTAAAATATTGTTAATCCGGGTAGGTGCTGTATTACCGGATAGGGTAGCCACTCTCCGGATTGACGGACCTGCTGCTTTTATAACAAATGCGGTAGTTATAACCAGTCTGCTTCGGATTGTTTATCTTAGCTAACTGCTACAAATTCCCTTAGCCAGTTAATTTTTTTACCAAATCCCAGGTTGCTGTCTGTCATTTTAATACTATTTAGCCGGATGGTAAATATTTCACCTTTCATAGCGAGTGCCATTGCATATTTTTTATGATATAGAATGTAGGCATCTTTGGCGTTGGCATCTGATTGCAGTAACATTTCACCCTGAAACTGGATGCCCCTTGTTACCAGTTTGCTCAATTTATCCGGAAGGATCGTTCCTGCCACTGACGGCTTCTCTTTTAAATAATGATAATGATTGGCTTTAGAAGAAGATTTAAAATACAGCAGGCCTTTTTCTTTGTTCAATACATAATAGCAATTGAAGCAATATGGATTGCCTGCATCGTCTGTACAGCAAATGGTAGCACAGGTTTGATCCTGTAAAAATGAGATAATAGATTCGTTCATAGTGCGGGATTTATGTTATTTAAGAAACTTTAATAATCTTTACAGGACAGGCCGTTGTTAATGCCATGGTTTGTTCGCCGGCTTCATCATCCACAGTCAATACAAATACGTCTTTTTTTGCGATCGCATTTACCAGTGTTGCTTTTCCATCTTTCTTCGACATTCTCCAAAGACCCGGCTGTTGTTCAAAACAAATACCGCAGCCAATACATTTTTTTCGATAGTGAATAATCTTAACCATTTACTGTTCTGGTGCTATGTTAGGTTCGGTGGTCAATGGTCAATGGTGAATGGTCAATGGCGAATAGATATTCCTGGATACAGCCTGTTCATATTTTGCCCATTGCCCATTGCCCATTCCCCTTCACGCTTAACCTGACACTACTATTTTATACAGCTTATCACCGGCTGTTATCTTTGTATCAAAGGGAAAAGTTATTTTATCGCCTTTTACCGCAATTTCGCCATTGTTGCCATTCACGGTAAGTGTTTTCAATGTCTCTTTTGTTATGCCAAAAGCTGCTCCTGTAATCATCACCGTATCGCCTGTTTTAAGGGTGCCGGTTTCAATTGAAAATTCACCAATCTTTATTTTTGGATAATACTTACTGCCTTTGCCGATATAAATTTTCTTTTCCGTTGCGGCGGAACCCGGATGGTTTGTCCATTCGCCAAACTTATGCCCCAGGTAATATCCCTGCCAGAAGCCACGGTTGTAAACGCTTGACAGGCGCTTAAGCCAATCGATTATTTTTAAATGGGTAAAGCTGTTTTTTTCAATGGCTTCAATGGCCTCCCGGTAACATTTTGTTACATTAAAAACATAATCAGCCCCTTTACTTCTTCCTTCAATTTTCAATACATCTACCCCGCTGCTCACCACCTGGTTAAGTATATCAATGGTACACAGGTCTTTGGGCGACATGATGTATTCATTGTCTACCAGCAGTATCTCATTTGTTTCGGTATCGGTTACCCTGTAGGGGCGCCTGCAATTTTGCGTACATGCTCCCCTGTTGGCCGAGGCATTTTGAGAATGCAAACTCAAATAGCATTTTCCGGATATGGCCATACACAACGCACCGTGTACAAATACTTCTATTCTCATCAGTTCACCGGATATCCCCCTTATCTTTCTTCTCCTGATTTCTTTACTGATATGTTCTACCTGTTTTAGAGTGAGTTCCCTTGCTAAAACAACCACATCCGAAAAGCGGGAAAAAAACTGCACCGATTGGATATTACAAACATTGGCCTGCGTAGAAATATGAATGGGAAGATTTAATTGATTGCAATATTCAATTACTGCAAAGTCCGCTGCAATTACCGCATCAATTTGTTGTTTTTTAGCTTCCTTTAAAATGCCATATAACAATTGCATGTCGTGATCATACATTACTGTGTTGAGCGTGATATACGAACGAATGCCATTGGCCTGGCAAATATGGGCAATCTGTTTGATGTCTGAAACGGCAAAAGAGTTGACAGATTTTGCACGCATATTCAATTGCTCCACCCCGAAATATACGGCGTCTGCTCCGCCTTTAATGGCAGCCTGCAGGCATTCAAAGGAGCCGGCAGGGGATAGTAATTCAATTTTCCGATCACTCATAATAGGGGTTTAATCTGCTATGTGCCTCATCACCCTGGTTGATGCATGTTTGCTCCAGGGGATATTGCTCTTTTCGTTGCCCTGCTGAAATAATTTTTCCCTTGTATTTGTTTTTAAGCACCATCCATATAAACTGAAGCCGCCAGGTAGTATGGATTTTAATATTCAGCAGGAAAAGAGCACTTTTTTTAAGAAGTTGGTTAGATGTATTCATAATAGGTCCAAAAGGGGAACACGGGCTGTTCGTAATACCAGCAATTTAAAATATCGCTTCGTGGTCCGGGTAATTTAATTGGGCAAAATTAATAAATAAAGATAACTTTGTCTTTAATTATTTTCATTTTCCATACTTTAAAAAGAGAATATTTTTTTGATCCTGATCCTGCAGAAGTTTTGAACTCATTCTTCATTTAAATTCCAGCAAAAAAGAGGATATCAATTCTTTGTTTCAGCAAAAAAAATAATTCCAATCAAAAAATACATGTTGAGTTTAACTAAGATTTTTCATTTTGAAATGGCGCATGCGATTCACGGTTACCCGGGTGCCTGCAAAAACATTCATGGCCATTCCTACCAGTTACAGGTAACCGTAACGGCTAATGCGGATTATCAACATTTTATTCCTTCGCCGGGGTTTATTTTAGACTTCAGGGAACTAAAACAATTGGTAACAAAGGGTATCATACAAATATTGGATCATAAGCTGGTATTATCAGATGCTTACATTGCAGCGCATCCTGCTATTGCCACCCAGGAAAACCTTGTTTACTGGGAAGCGGAACCAACTGCAGAAAACCTGTTGATATATATGAAAGACACTCTCAGAGAAAATCTGCCGGATCATGTAGAGCTGGTTCGGCTAAAACTGTTTGAAACGGGCGATTCGTTTGCAGAGTGGACACATGACACAATTGCTGTTTAGTAAAGTATTTGCCTTTCAATATGTGGGTTACTCATCTTAAATCAAAACTATGTTTTCCAAAGCCACGGAATATGCCCTGAGGGCTACCATTTATATTGCCAAAAACAGCAGCCCGGGAAAAAAAATTGGCATTGATGAAATTGCAAAGGCGATTGATTCGCCCCAGTCCTTTACCGCTAAAATATTACAGGCACTTACAAGGGATGGCAATCTGGTTAGCTCCGTTCGCGGGCCTAATGGTGGTTTTTTTCTAACGGAAGATGCAAAGAAATTGCCGGTGCGCTCTGTCCTTCAGGCGATGGGGTAGGACGAAGTATTGGAGAAATGTGTGTTGGGGTTAAAAAAATGTTCCGAAGTACAACCCTGCCCGATGCATGCCGGGTACAAAATCATTAAACAGCAGTTGATACAATTATTTGTAACAAAAACCATACGGCAGCTTGCTGATGAAATTAAAGTTGGTGAAGTGTACATCAACAATAAAAAAGCCGTTTAAAAGTTGGCTTACTGGTACTCCCGTATTTTAAGCGGCTCTTTCCCTTTTTCCTTTTTGCGCTTGCAGGTTTATCAGCCGGCGATCAGCAGACTTCTCGATTTCCATTCCCATCAATTCATCACTAAATGAGTATATCTCTTATTCAAGCGGTTTATCGGTAACCAATTCAGAAAATAATTATCTTAGACGGATAATTATACAAATATGAAGACAGCAATTGTAACCGGTGCTTCCGGTAATATGGGACAGGCGGTAGTAAAGAAATTACTTGGAGAAGGGTATAGGGTCGTCGGAACGATTGTTCCCAATGATCCGGTACAGATCAAAATTGATGACCAAAATTTTGAAACTGTTTTGGTGGATTTAATGAATGAAGGGGATGCAGAAAAATTTGTAGCTGCTATGGTCGCAAAGTATAAAGTGATCGATGCCGCAGTGTTAACCGTGGGTGGTTTTGCTATAGGGAAAATAGCAGATACCAAAACGAGTGATATAGCTCAACAATACAAACTGAATTTTGAAACGGCCTATAATATTGCACGGCCTGCATTTACCCACATGATGGAAAATAAAACCGGGCGGATATTTTTAATAGGCTCAAGGCCTGGCATGTACGCAGCCAGTGGTAAAGGGATGGTTGCCTATGGCCTTGCAAAATCGTTGATATTCAGGTTGGCCGATTTAATGAATGATGAAGCAAAGGGTACCAATGTAGTAACCAGTGTAATTGTTCCAAGTACAATTGATACTCCTCCAAACCGGCAGTCGATGCCGGATGCGGATTTCAATGGATGGGTAAAGCCGGAAGCCATTGCGGATGTTATTCATTTTTATTGCACAGATGAAGCATGTGTTTTGCGGGAGCCGGTGATAAAAGTGTATAATAATTCGTAAAAAGCAAGCTCGGAAAAGCAGTGGAGCATTCAGTTTTTTGCACGCTCCTTCCAAGGGAAAACATAATAGTACGGTTCGAATAACTCTCCGCCACGGCAGAAACGGGGGCGGCACCTATCGTTCCCCAATAGTAGTCTTGAGAAAGGGCTCCTCTAAAACCCTGTTCCCCTGGGCAACATTTGCTGGTTCAATATATGGTGGCTGCGCCTGCACCCGGTATTGCCCGGTAGTAATATTCCGGATGGCACTTGCCAAACTGGTTTCGCTTATATCACCCCAGTCTTTATCCAACCCGTCTGCCACTGAGCTGTTGACCGCGATACCATTAAAATAATTTCCTTCCCCGTTTTTGTTGTTTGTACGGAACGAAACAGGGAATATATACCAGTCACCAACCGGTATGGGATAATAGCCCACCGGCTTCCCGTAAGTTGTACCACCAACCAGCTTTACCTCCAGGTAGGGTTTTAAGTTATTGATCAGTAATTCACTCGCAGATGCGGTAGCCCGGCCCACAATAAAGTAAATGCGGTTCATATTCAGTGAACCTGATTTGCTGAATTTGACGGTTTCATTTTTATCGGTATTGGCTGCATTGTAAGTCTGCTTCATCATAATGCCGCCACTGGCAGCCGGGTTAACAAGATAGTTAGCCAGCCTCTCCTGCACTGATACATAGCCTCCGCCATTATAGCGCATGTCGATGATTACATCGGATATTCCCTTTGCTGCAAAATTGCTGAACACACGCTGAAATTCACTATACATTTTATTTACATTGCCCAGGAACGAGTTGAAAACGAGGTAGCCTATTGTTCTACCATTGATATTGTAAACCGTATCGAGGTATACCGGTTTGGTGGCATAATGTTCGCGGCTTAAATCGATCGTAACCAAACTGGCATCTGGTTTTTGAAAGGTAATAGAAGAGCTTGCAGCATTATAAATATTATCAACGATAAAGGTAGAATTACCCGTATTGATACTGCTGTTTGAATTGATCTTTGTAATACGCCACCCCCTGTGTATACCAGCCTTGCCGGCAGGGGAATTAGGTTCCACCAACCTTACCCGTAAATCTCCTTCCACCCTGAAAAAAACAGTCAATCCAAAATCCCCGTCGGCACCTGTTGCTGTCGCCAAGGAACTCATTCCTGCACTCATATTGTCCCATTCTGTTTTCTTCATGGCAAAACTAAACCTGTCAACTGGTTGGGTAAATCCCGCTTCCATACTATATGGCCGGATGGCTTCCATTATTTTATCTGGATCAGCATAGGTTCTGGCATTAAAAGTGGCTGGAATTTGGGTGTTCCATAAATAAATACCTTTTGCAAGCAGGAGTGCGGAATCCTTTAACACATCATCAGTCACCGGCAAAGGGGTTACCTGTGCAGGCTGGGTTGCCATTATACCCTCATTTCCTTTTTTACAGGCTGCAAAGGCCAATGGCAATGCAATGGCGATCACCAGGTTTGTATATTTCATACTATGAAAATTTTTGAGTGTTAAAATTGTCTACGTATTAACGCAAAAAGCTTGCTCGTAATCTTTGTGCCCCCGGAATTTAACATCCTGTAAACAGATGGGCCGGAAATGCATTTGGGCAGAACAATGATTTTGTTAACCAGGCGAATTCAAATAACTGGTTGCATGATAGAATAACAGTGTGCTAAAAGGCTGATCGTTTTTAAATAAGGAGCTATTTTCTATAACCGGCATATTTAAGATTCGCCTGCTTTGCCATAAATAGCTACTACCCATTTCTTTGGAAAAAAGCGGATGATGGCACTGGCAATTTTAGCAAGTGTGCCTGGTACAATAATCATCTTCCTGTTGAAGGTTTCCCGAACAGCAATTTCGCCCACTCTTGCAGGCGAAACGGCCATCTTCATGCCAATCCATCCCAATTTTTCCTTTGTATCTTTTTTTATAGAAGGTTTTGTAAACACCGGGCCCGGAGCAAGGCAACTGACACTGATGTTTTTTTTCTTCAATTGATAGCGAAGGGAATAGCTAAAAAAAATCACAGCCGATTTTGTTGCGGAATACAGGTTCTTTGACGGTATAGGCGCAAAACCCGCCATGCTGGCAACATTTAGTATATATGAAGGTGCATTTTTTTCAAGCAGGGGAAGCAAGCCAAGGGTAAGCGACATGGTGGATTCTATATTTAGTCTTACCATATAGCGCAGAGAATCCAGGGGTAGTGATAAATAATCGTTGGTACCTCCCAAACCAGCTACATTGCAAAGCATTTTCAATGGTATGTTCTGTTCGGTACACCATTTTACAATTGCATCAGTTGATTCTTCTTTTGCAAGGTCATGCACAAGGATATGCACCTGAACCTGGTAAGTTGATTCCAGTTTGTTTTTGGCTGAAAGCAAACTGTCCAAATGTCTTGCCACCAGGATTAAATTATACCCGCGCCTGGCAAGGGCTTCTGCAATTGCATATCCAATTCCCTTGCTTCCCCCGGCTACCAATGCATAGGGCCCGTTTACCCTGATAACCGGATTATTCAATTGCTGCGTAACAGTTGCAGGTAAGCCGGGCAGCAGGTAGTTATTGTCCGTTATTTCCCTGTTATTCACTGCGCCAACTATATGCCGGGGTAAAATATACACAGGTTCACGAAACGTCAACAGGTTGCACTCCTGGTTCCCAACTACAGGCTGGGCAACAGCATTTAATATACTTACCAGGCTGAGAAAAAGAAAGCAAATTTTTTTCATGAACGATTCTTAACGAGTTAATCACCAAACGCTTATTACAACCATTAGGTTGCTATAAATATGCCAGTATGTAAGGTGGGATGGAGTGACTGTTTTCGGAATTTTAAAACCGGTGCCTGAAAATTGTAAGAAATAATTGGGGATTTGCCAGGGTAAGGCCAGGTGAAAGGCGCTGCAGAAGTTTTAATTTTCAAGGCTGTATAATTGCTATTTTTTAACATATCAGGTACTATCTGGTTTCTTTAGCCGTAACCTATCTATAATATACGATCTTATTGTATTTTTGCGGAATCTACTATCCTATGTCAGATGAGAACTTTAATAAATCAGCAATTATTTTAATTTAGATAAAATATTTTGCCATCTTAAAATTACTATTTTGACACAGACATATATATACGTTTTTATAGGCACAGCCTTTATTACAGGCTTTATCACGGCATGGATCATTCGCACCATTACCTTAACGAATACAAAGAAAATGTTGAAGAGTGCGGAAGGCTTCCTGGAAAGTGAAAAACTGATGAAAGAAACGCTGCAAAAAGAAAATGTTCACGTTCACCAGACGAAACAGGTAGTAGAACTGGAATTTGCCAAAAAACTGAAAGAATCCAGGGATCTCAACAAAATGCTGGATCAGAACATTTTGTTACTGCAAAAAAGCAATGAGGAAACAGAGGCTTTATTGAAGACTGGCCTGCCTGCTTTACACGAGCTTAAGATAAAATTAATAGAAGCGCAAAACACCATCGCCCGCTACAAGGCCCAGTTGGAATTAAAGGAGACGAATTTGTAAAAATGAAAGGATTTTGCAGATCGGGATATTTGAAAAGTTATTTTGCCAGCTCTTTCGTTTTATTAACTATCCACCATTTCTCATCAGGTAGCGAAAGTCCTCTGTTCTGAACGGGTAAAAAAGGATAGATTTGTTTTTTAATTGAAAGTATATGCACGGAGAAGCAAAAAAATTACACCTGATAGAAGCGATTCTCAAAATAGAGAATGACGCAATATTGGATGAGATGGAAACGGTAATAAACAAAAATAATTTACAGGTTCCTGTAGGAAAAAGTTTTAAGGATTTTGCAGGAATATGGACCACTGCAGAAGCCGATGAAATGAAGCGAATTATCGAAGAAAGTTGCGAACAAATTAATCCAGATGATTGGAAATAAATTATTACTTGATACCAATATTGTAATTGAATTATTTAGGGGTAATCCGGCAATAACTGCTTTACTTGACGCACAGGAAAAAGTATTTATACCTACTGCTGTTTTAGGTGAATTATATTTGGGAGCGTATCGTTCTGCAAATGTGACAAAGAAGCTGCAGGAGATAAATAATTTCCTAGAAAGATGTATTGTTTTATACGCTGATGCTACTACTGCTGACAGATATGCTGTCATTAAAACTGCACTATTAAATAAAGGGAACCCAATTCCGGAAAATGATATATGGATAGCTGCAACAGCAATGCACTATGAACTCCCGCTCTAAACTAACGATGGACATTTTAAAGAAGTGGAAGGTATTGTGTTAGCCTAAAAAATAGTGGGTTTCCCGGAGTTCATCCATTAGTTTGAAGCAAGTTGATTCACTTTACCCTTTATGATGGGGCGCTTTCCATTGACATGGCAGCTATTGTAATAATTCCCTCAATCAGATAATATTTATTACCAGGCCCATTTTGATTAACTTCATGCCTTAAACCAATCCTCTATTTGAAACTACAAGGCTCTTTGGGCAAAATTGTTATACCCATCTTCGTAATGTTTTTGTTGTTCAGTTCTATTGCCCGGGCGCATCCTGTAAACAGTTTGCCCGGGGATTCGGGTACCACTTCTTCTTTTGAAAATGCCATCGCCTTTATTGACAAAATAGACCGGCTTGATCCAAGCCCACACTGGCCCAATATCAAACCAGCCCTGTTCCTGCAAAATTTAAAAACCAATGTCCATCAACGGCTGAGTCTTTACCAGGGCCGGGGGACTAATTTCTGTGGTTACGGCGCGGTGTCGCACCTGTTACTACAGGATGATCCGCTGGGATATTTAAATCTATTGTTGCAATTATACCGGCAGGGCAAAGCTACCTACAATGGAATTACATTCGAACCATCTTCACCAATCAGGCAGGCCGCAGGTAGTCTTAAATTTAAGGGAGTACTGGACATACGCCCGGCTGAACAGATGTGGTATTTATGTATGTCAGATTATTTTAAGGGCTACCTTAATACTTTTAACCGTAAATACGATCCGGGAGATGAAGATACTTTTTGGGCAGCGGTAAATTATGCCAAGTTTAACCGGATGATCCGACAAATGCTGCATTACCATGTAAATGCAAAAGGTGCAGATATTTATCATCCCCATGTAGGCGATCTGTATCAATACATCAGCGAAAAACTTACCACCGGCAGCGTCGTTTTATTTATTAACAACCGGCTGGTACATAAAAAAGATCATACCAAATTAAAGCTGGGGATACCCACTCATTTTATAGTATTGCAACAGATACTAAAAAAGGACGATGTAATTACGCTGGTGTATTGGGATTATGGCGGCAAAACACTGATGCAGTTGAGCCCGGCTTTTTTAAAGAAAATAACTTTCGGCATTTCTCATTGCACAAAAAAAACTACAGATGCCCGTTAAATTTTTATATGGAATAATATGGTTACTTGGTATGGCAGCTTTTAACAGTTCCTGCTCGTCTGCCAAAAAATTTACAACAAAATATTATTACCAGCATGAAAAGGTGCTTAATAAAATAGAACAATCCTATAAAACATTGTATGAGCAACACCCTTTTAATATTGTGTTTACTGATAAGCAATTCTCCATATTAACCATTGAAATTAAAACAGACACGCTCACTTATATTTACCAGTTTGAAATGGATGAACCCCGCTTAACGGATACCCTGCTCAAATATCGTTTAAATGCATCCCGGATTAACGAACTAATAAAGGAGATGAAATCCATTCAATGCATCTGGATCAATAACCTGGATTACTATGTAGATGAAAAGAAGAAATCGCTGGTGTTTATGTCGATAAAACCCAGGGCCTCCAATTCGCCCTTTGCCGCCACCCAATACTATATACTCAGTTATTTTGCACAGCCACAATATTTTGATAAGGAAGGCAGATTATTGGTTAAAAGAAGGTTGAGAAGGGTACACAAAATAAACGGCGACATTTTCAGGAGAATCAACGATAAGATCTGTTACACCGTTTCGGGAAGATACCGGTAGGCTGGTAATAGTGGTGCCCCAAAAAATGGAAGCAATCGCCGGTTCAAAACAAACTCATCTGCCGGGAGCGTAAATTCGTTACCGGCGCAGTTTGCACGGCGTGTTGCTCTGCCCGTTGCTGAATGTAATATAATGCTGTTTGCTCATAGCGGGAGGCAACAATGATCTGTATGCCGTTTGCATGATCATTGAATAATTGCTGCACCATATCCGGGTTATTGTTATCTTTTGATAAATGCGATAGCAGCAGGTGCGTCATAAAAGGTGGCCGGTGCGCAATGAATATTTCGAGGGCCTGGCGGTTGGAGAGGTGTCCCTTTCCGCCACGGATACGGTTTTTCAAAAACTGCGGGTAGCGCCCGTTCTCCAATAATTCCTCATCATAATTCGCCTCCAGGAAGGCGGCATGGCATTGGCTGAAATGTTTGGTGAGCCGGTCACAGGGTGCCCCGATATCAGTAAAAACGCCCACTGTTACCCCGTTGCCGGTGATGATGAAACTGTGCGGATCCACGGCATCATGGTGCTTGGCAAATGGAGTAATAGAAAGTCCGCCGATGTGCACGGGATTATTGGCAAAAAGTTCATGAGTCAGTGCTGCATTTACGGGCACACTGCAATGATTGCAGGTATGATTGGTAAGGTAAACGGGTAATGTATATTTTTGAGCAAGACCTGCAAGCCCCCTGATATGATCAATGTGTTCGTGTGAAATAAAGATCGCTTTCACCTTTTGCATGGCGAGCCCCAACAGGCGCATGCGTTTTTCAGTTTCCCTGCACGAAATACCGGCATCTACCAGGATGGCTTCCGTATCATTGCCGATATAATAGCAATTGCCGTTACTGCCCGAGTTTAATGAAGTGATAAATAATGACATGCTGCGGAATTGTTGGCAGAAGTGCTATTTTGCGAACTTAGGAATCCCTACAGTTTTGAGAATATGATTTGCTTTGTCGATTTTTTCTTTAAATAATCCCTTACCGATATATTTATCAAGTTTTTTATCAACTTTGATTATCGTGAGTTTTTTATCGGTTTTGCCAGCCTTTTTCATGAGTGTAAAGTTAATTCTTTTTTCGTTTAACTAAAAAAGCATTAAACTCTTTTTTTGTCTCAAAAGGAACCCATTTTTTTTCCTTTGTGAGTCCGAAGACTTCAAAATCAGGCTTTATTGAGTCAATATTATTGGTTATTCCAATTCTGTAAAGCCTTGTCCTGGCCTTTGTGCTGCCAATGGCGAATACCATGGCCTCAGGAAATTTGTTTGTGAATTCATAAAGAGTAGCAGCTACAGTTGCGAGGACTTTTTCGCTATCCCCATTATTAGTGACAACAGAATCATTAATTTCCCCGGTACTTTCATCTTTATCGCCGAAACCTAAGTTGTAGAAATTATGTAAATGAGTTTCACTGTAGATAACAAGCTTTGGAATTCTTCCTTTAATGCCTTCGCTAATAAATTCATAAACCATTGAAGTCGCACCAACAGTAACGGGATATTTATCAATCTTCATACCGGCAAATATAATAGTTTGATTTATTAAACAGTAGCCGATAAAGTATTTCTGCCAATTCTCCAATAGGCAGGTGCTTTAAAAAATAAGGCGGATTATAAAAAGTATATTCTCTCCGGTATGATATATGTTTGGTAGCGTAAAAAGTCAGGTAATTTTTTCGTGGGTATGGTTTGTGAAATGTCATCGCCGGATTAATGAGTTTTTGATCAATTTGAGCGCTAACCTCTTATTCCAGTGGCAACACATATCGTTCCGATGCAACTAAAACCTCTTGTCTATTTACTTGTGTCTATCAATATAGCGATCCTACGAAACGCGAGCCTTCATAATTTTATTTGCCTATGTATCGTTAATACGGAACGGGGCTTTTTTTATTTACAAAAACTAATTATTTTATTATTTATTGCAGCCCATAATGATAAAATATTCTTCGTTCCATAGGAACGACATGTACTGCACCCGCTTGAAAATATCTTTCTTCACTTATCCCGAACTGTAGTAATTTCATAAAACCTTCCTATTGAACGTAGAAGAATTCGCTTAACTAAATCGATTGACCACTAACAATTCACCATTCACGACTGGTTTAATATTTTGCTACATCTTCATTCCTTCCATCGGGTTGGCTCCCTTCTTGAAAATATATTCGCTTTGCAGTAAATAGGCGCCGCTTATTACCACTACATCACCAGCACTTAAACCCGATTTAATTTCTATCCGGTCATCGGTTTCCAAACCTGTTTCCACCATTTTATTTTTAAATGATTTTTCACTGGTTCTTACCCAAACCGTGGCACCCCTTCCATCCCGTATCACTGCATCCACCGGCAGCGTGAGTGATTGGTGTTGCCTGCTTTTTAATACCACGTATGCCGGCATACCGGGTTTCAATTGGCCGGCTGTATTGGGAATGGATACCCGGATTAAATTGATCCTTGTGTCTGGATTGATCTCCGGGTTTACGAACTCAATTTTTCCCCTTATTTCTTTCCCTTCCATATCCGGCAACTGTACTACTGCTATGCCATTCAGGTCGATGGCTGCAAGCTGCGAAGTGTACACCTGTGCCTCTACCCAAAGGGTTGATAAATCGGCCAGTTTTACAATGGCACCTCCATCCATCACATAATCTCCTTCGCGTATCTCCAATGCCGTGATGTAACCGGTGGCTGTACTGTAAAATGTAGTGGTGGGGGTTGCTTTTTTACCCCGGGCAAGTTCCTGCACCTGGCTTTCACTCATACCCCACAAATGCAATTTGTTTTTGGCGCTTTCCAGCAACTGGTCAAAGTCGATGGCCGACTCTGTAGCGAATGCTTTTTTTCGGTCTATGGCAAGCAGGTATTCCTGTTTGGCGCTGTTTAATTCTTCGCTGTACAGGTCGTATAAAGCAGCGCCCTTCCGCACATAATCACCCTGGTTTTTAAAATATAATTTTTCTACCCTCCCCGAAATTCTTGAGCTAACGGATGCTGTTTTCGACTGGTCAAAATTTAAGGTGGCGGTTAATACTAACTGATCGCCAATATTGCCGCTACGGATCGTATCGCTTTGGATATTGCCCAACTGGATTTGTTGCTCACTCAACTGTATTTCATCTTTGTTTCCGTTGCTGCTTTTCTTTACCGGTGTCAGCTCCATGTGGCAGATGGGGCATTTGCCCGGTTTGTTTTCGACTACCTGCGGGTCCATGGAACAGGTGTAATAGGTGTCAGTATCCTTAGCCGTTTCAATCTTTCTTTTGCAGGATGAAAGCAACAAAATGGAAAATGCAACAGGCAACAGGCAAAAGGCAATTGGCAGTTGGCTTTTGGCAAAAGCCTGCTTTTTTAAGAGTTGTAGTAAAAAATACATACCGTTTATTTTATCAGTCTTTGAATGTAAAATTTTCAATTTCATTTTTCAGCATTCCGTGTTTCCTTACGTTATTGCCTGCTTTTTTTATGAATTTTTTTGTTTCGAAAATGGTTCATTCTGCTGCCCGCCCATTCACCATTCACCATTCACCATTCACCATTGCCCATCCCTTACTTTTCGATTTTAATAAAGCTCTCACTGTCCATTAAATACTGTGCGTTAACCGCAACGGAATCAGTAGCTGAAAGACCACTGATAATTTGCAGGTGATTTTTATGCAACATACCCGTACGTACTTTTAGTGCCCTGAAACCACCGGGTATTTTTTCAAAAACTATTTTATCCATTCCCAGAGACAATACGGCTTCTTTCGGTAACCAATAAGCATCTTTTGAATTGCCAAATATGGTAGCCCTGACCTGGCTGCCGATTGGGATTTTTAAAACATGGTTGTTAAAGTAAACTCTTGCGCTGAGGGTTTTGCTATCCTTGCGATAGAAGGGTTCAATGAAATTAATAATGGCCCTGAAGTCTTTACCTGGTGCGGTTTCAGGAACTACCCTTACAATATTGCCCTTTTTTATCAGGCCCTGGTTATCGCCATAAATATACAGCAGGGCCCATGCCTGCCCGGGATTGTACACTACAAAAAATGCCTGTCCTTTTTGAACATACATGCCTTCCTTTAATGCCAGTTCTTCGGTAAGCAATGCGATATCTTTCATTCCGGAAGAATTGGTATTCATCGGGCCGCCATTGGATGCCTCATGTATATGGCCGGTATAATTGCTATACACCGAAATGGTGAAGGAAGTCTTGTTGGAATGTATTACCTGTTGTAACTGCTGATTACTCATTCCCAATAACAGCAGCTTGTCTTTCGATGCCTGTATCAGCGATTCATTGCCCGGGTCATTTTTAAGTAAGAACAATAAGTTTTGCTGTGCGGTAAGTAGCTCGGGACTGTAAATATCCATGATGCGCTGGCCCTTACTGATTTTTTGAAAGCGGTAACGTACATAGAGTTTCTCAATGCGCCCGGCTACCCTCGAAGAAATACTGCCTGCCTGCCTGGTATCATAAGCGATATTACCCAATGCCTCTATTTCAACCTGCTCTTCCTTTTTTTGAATGGTGGTTACGGGGATGGAAGACACAACAAATTCATTGGTTGGTTTTAATAAGGCAGCCAATGTCAGGTCCGTTGATTTTGCTCCGTCAGTTTCCTTCTTTACCAATGCCATTCCGCAGATGGGGCAATTACCCGGCTTATCCCGGATAATATCAGGATGCATCGGGCAGGTATAAATGGGTTGATTGTTTTCTGTTTCATGTTTTTCAGCGTGGTTTACGCTCTTATTTCCATTACATGATGGAATCGTAATAAGCAATATGCAAGTGGCAATAAGCAACACGCACTTGGCAGGTTGTACTGAACGAATCTTGCTTTTTGCGAATTGCAAATTGCCCATTGCCCTTTGCCCATTGCCCATTGCCCGTTGCCCTATGTTTGATGGTTGTTTCATTTCTTTTCAATTATCCGTTCCAGTGATACCTGTAGTTTCAGCACCTGGTTCAACAATTCCAGGTATTCTAATTGTGTCATGTTCAAAGATTCCCAGGCATCATACAGCATAAACAATTCTTCGGTGTTTTGCTCATAGCCCAGTTGCATGGTTTTGTAATTATTCTTTAATGCCGGGAGGATATTGTCTTCAAATAGTTTTAATTGTTTCTTCTTTAAGGCTATTTCATTGAGCATACCGTAGGCCATGCCACTATACTCGTTTGCCATCATTTCTTTTTGCGATTGCAATGCACTGGCTTTCCATTTCAGGCTTTCGATATTGGCCTTATTCATTTTAGACGACCATTTTGCCAGCGGCAATTTCATCATGCCCATTAAAGAATATTGCATGGGCAAACTACCAAAGCCAAACATGTGCTCGTACCGGATACCAAATTGCGGTTGCAGGTTTTGCTTTTCCGTTGCCTGCTTTAGCCAGGTGAGGCTGATATCTTTATCAATCGCTTTCAGATCGCTTCGGCTATTGTAAAACAGCGTACTGTCAAATACCATGGTAGAGTAATCAT
Organism: Ferruginibacter sp.; assembly: GCA_031424955.1. Taxonomy (GTDB): domain Bacteria; phylum Bacteroidota; class Bacteroidia; order Chitinophagales; family Chitinophagaceae; genus Ferruginibacter. Next base: position 28,512 of record JANPIJ010000066.1, read on the forward strand.
TTAGCTGGTAGGTGGTATCAATGTCAAAATCAATCAACGCATTCCGGCCCATCAATGAATTAATGCGGATCCGTTTTTCTTTGATATCACTGGTAAACATCATTTGCATATTTTGAATATTGCCCAGTGCCGCTTTTGCTTTATAGTAAGCGTTGATCTTTCCCAGGCCATTCTTGTAACGGATCTCTGCATTGCGGATCATAAAGTCAAGTACTTTAGCATTTTCATCCAGCACCAATAATTTCCGTTTCAGTATTATCCATTCGTAGTAATATAATTTGGCTTCATTGACCAGCTCATTCAGTGAGGCATTCTTTTTTTCTTTTTCTACCGACGACATGGCGGTCATATAATCAGCATCAGCCTGTTGCTTTTTTTTATTGGGCAACATTTGCTGTCCGCCAATCATGTACTGCCCCATACCCGCTTCTCCCATTTCCCCTTTTTTCCAATATTTTGGATTGTAGGGTGTCATCCACAGGCCGGTGGTAAACTCAGGCGGCATCCAGCTTTTAGCCCCTTTGGCTGCTTCATCCATCGACCGGATTTCACTGTTGTACATTTTTACAACAGGGTGCGATGCAGTGATGCTATCCAGCACAGCATCCAGCTTTAATGGCTGGGCATTGCTGCAGCATACAACAGCAATTACCAGCAATATTGTTAGCAGATTATTCTTTAACATCGATTAATTCAATTTTACCTTTTCTTTTTAATTCCCGCTCTTTGATCATTTCAAAAATGACGGGTGTTATCAATAGTACATAAATGGTGGAACTGATGGTGCCGCCAATTAAGGGAATGGTAATGGGCCGCATAATATCACTGCCCACACCGGTTGCCCATAAGATGGGAATCAATCCAAACAGGCCAACGGAAACCGTCATCAGTTTAGGCCGCAGTCTTTTTGCGGCACCTTCAATCACAAATTCACGGATGATGGCGGGAGTGATGGTTGTGTTGGAATTACCATGTTTGGCTACCATTTTTTGCATGGCTTCGTTCAGGTAGATGGTCATGAGCATGGCTGTTTCAATCGCCATCCCAAACAGGGCAATGAACCCGACTGCTACGGCAACACTAAGATTGACGCCATAAAAATAAACCATGAACACACCGCCAATCAATGCAAAGGGCACGGTGATCATCGTAACCATAGCTTCTTTTATGGAGTGATAAGTAAAGTACAACACCATAAATATGATTAGGATTACCACGGGCAAAATCATGGTAAGCGTCCGGTTGGCACGTAGCTGGTTTTCCCATTGACCACTCCATTCCAGGAAATAACCTTTTGGTAATTTGGTCATCAGTTGGTTCAGCTTTGATTGTGCTTCCGTAACGGTGCTGCCCAAATCTCTTTCCCTCACATTGAACAGCACAGTTCCCCTCAGCATCGCATTTTCCGAATTGATCATGGGTGGTCCGTCACTTAGTTTTATATCAGCCACTGCCTCCAAAGGCACCGGGCCAAAGCTCATGGTTTGTACCTGCAATCTTTTAAGTGCCTGCAGGTTGTTCCTGAAATCCTGGCCATAGCGTGCGTTTACAGAAAAGCGCTGGCGGCCTTCTACAGTGGTAGTTAGTTTCATTCCGCCCAAAGCAATTTCAACCACCGCATTTACGTCATCCACACTTAATCCGTACCGGCCGATCTCGTCCCGTTTAATGTTGATGTCGATATACTTGCCACCCGTGATCGGTTCTACATAGAGGTCTTTCACCCCTTCCATTCCTTCCAGTTGTTTTTTGATGGTTTGGGCAAATGCATAAATGGTATCTAAATTCTGTCCGTATACTTTTAAACCCACATCCGTACGAATGCCCGTGGAAAGCATGTTGATCCGGTTGATGATGGGCTGCGTCCAGCCGTTGGTAACGCCGGGTATCTGCATCTTTGCGTTCAGTTCATTGATGATGCCATCCCTTGTCATTCCGCTCCGCCACTCATTTTTTGGTTTTAGTAAAATGATGGTCTCAATCATGCTGATGGGGGAGTTGTCGGTGGCCGTATTGGCCCTGCCTGCCTTGCCCAGTACATGGGATACTTCGGGCATGGTGCGGATGAGTTTATCCTGTACCTGTAATAAACGTTTGGCTTCGGAGTTGGATACATCGGGTAACGTAACCGGCATAAATAAGAGGGAGCCTTCATCCAGTGGTGGCATAAATTCTGATCCCAACCTTGTCATCATAACTACGCCAACAACGAGCGCAATGATATTTATCCCGATGACTGTTTTCCTCCATCGCAGGCACCATTTTAAAATGGGTGTGTACACTTTCTCCAGCGTTCTTGTAATGGGGTTGGTACTTTCAGGTTTTAATCTTCCTTTCAATAAAAATGAAATCAGAACCGGTGTAAGCGTAATGGCCAACACCGCATCTATCAGCAGTATAAATGTTTTAGTCCATGCCAGTGGATGAAAGAGTTTTCCTTCCATACCAGTTAACAGAAATACCGGAAGAAAAGAAGTAACTACGATGATGGTTGAATAAAATACACCCGGCCCTACCTGTTTGGAAGCCTTCAGAATGATCTCCATTCTTTCATCTGTAGTTAGCGGGTCTTTATTTCGTTTAAACAGGTTAGCCATAATCATGCTTTATTGGATGTGCTTAATTTTTCAGTTTGCGCTTCACTTAAATGCCGGTAACTATTTTCCACCATTACTATACCATCATCCACCACCACACCTATTGCCAGGGCAATGCCGGTAAGCGACATGATGTTAGATGATATGCCGAACATTTCAAGGAATATAAAACCAGCCGCTACTGAAATGGGTAATTGAATAAGGATGATGACCGCACTGCGCCAGTGAAAAAGGAAAATGAGTACAATGACGGATACCGCTATCATTTCTTCTATCAATGTACCTTTCACCGATTCAATGGCTTCCTGTATCAGTGTACTCCGGTCGTAGGATGCTTTAAACGTTACTCCTTCCGGTAACCCTTTTTGCACCTCCGTCATTTTTTTCTTTACCGCTGCAATTACTTTATCGGCATTTTCATTGTACCGCATTACTACTATACCACCTACCACTTCGCCTTTTCCATCCGCATCAAATATGCCGAGCCTTAAATCGCCTCCCATTTGTACCGACCCAATGTCCTTCACCCTAACCGGGATACCACTATAATTGCTTAACGCAATGTTCTCTACATCTTCCTTACTTTTAATATAGCCCAGCCCACGAATGATATAGGCCATATCCGCCATCTCAAATTTTCTCCCGCCAACATCATTGTTATTGGCTTTTACCTTGTTCATAACATCCATCAGGGAAATATTATAGTACTGCAGTTTCACAGGATCTACCACTAACTGGTATTGTTTTTCAAAGCCGCCAAAAGAAGCTACTTCCGCCACACCGGGTACCGTTTGCAGGGCAAATTTTACATACCAGTCCTGCAGTGCCCGCTGCTCTCCCAGGTCCATTTTGGGTGCATCCAGGTGGTACCAATATACATGGCCAACGCCGGTTCCATCCGGGCCAAGCGTGGGTGTGATACCCTGCGGCAATAATCTTTGGGCAAAGTTTAATCGTTCCAATACACGGGTTCTTGCCCAGTAGATATCTACATTTTCTTCAAAAATTACATACACAAAACTCATCCCGAACATGGAAGAGCCACGGATGTTTTTAATTTTGGGAATGCCCTGCAGGTTACTCACCAGCGGGTAGGTTACCTGGTCTTCAATCACCTGCGGACTGCGGCCCATCCACTCGGTAAAAACGATCACCTGGTTTTCACTCAAATCAGGTATGGCATCAATGGGATTTTTTTGGATGGAGTAAATGCCCCATGCAAACATGCAGCCTGCCACCAGCAGCACAACCAGCCGGTTTCGTAAAGCAAGTTCAATTAATTTTTGAACCATAGCGTTTTAATGAATGATGAGTGATGAGTGATGAGTGATGAATGATGAATGATGAGTGATGAATGATGAATGATGAGTGATGAGTGATGAGTTATGAGTGATGAATGATGAGTTATGAGTGATGAATGATGAGTGATGAATGATGAATGATGAGTTATGAATGGTCACTACTAAAAATATTTAAAAATGAAAATTTAGCATACCACTTCATATCTTATTTGGCTAAAATATAAAGCTCACTGGTTTTCACCTGTTAATAGTTTTTACGCAATGCCTACCGGTTAGAAAACTCATTACTCATTACTCATTATTCATCACTCATTACTCATCACTCATTACTCATCACTCATTACTCATTATTGTATTACTTCCTCCACCGTCCCACAGGTTAACATCTCGCTACCGTAGTATGGATTTTTTACTTCCTTTGCATCACTTAACCACATGGCACCTTTATTATCATTATACATTGGGCAATGTTCATGATATAGCGTCCGGCCTGCACCAAATGACTTAGCTACATCATATACCACTTCGCTCAACATGGAAAAGTGAAGCCGCTGATGTTTTATTTTATCACCATTTTTTGCAATATGCTCCGCATGTTCTGCCAACTCTTCCGAATCCTTGTCAAAGGTTGCTTTTTGTTCAGCGGTTAATAAGGATTTATCCAGTTTGCCAATGGCTTCCTGCATTGCTTTTGCACCACTGGCTGCTTCATTGCCATTGTGATTTGTTAAAGCGGTTTTTATATGCAGGTAATGGTCAACGATTGACTTGATAGAAGCGGCAGCCTTTGCTTCAACATTGCCATATATAACCGCAACCGTTTTTATTTCCTTGTCGTCGGTTGCAACTGCATGTTGTTCGGTGGAATCTTTGTTCATATTCTCCATGTCATGTGCAGCGGGTTTAGTTTTGTCGCTATTATTGCTACAGGCAGAAACCAGGATGGCGCTTATGGCCAATACACTATAAAATCTCATTTTCATGCTTACGAAGTTTTTAATATTAATGTTGATGATTGGAATGATCGTTTTTCTTTTCATTTAAAGCCATGCCACATTTTGGGCATTTGCCGGGCTTATCACTGGTTACATCAGGATGCATCGGGCAGGTGTATGTTTTCATTACTTCCATTTTCATTTTTTCTTTTTTTGATTTGGTTAAATCCATTCCACATTTAACACATTTACCAGGTTTGTCACTGGTTACTTCGGGATGCATGGAGCAGGAATACATTTTTGTAGGTTTCTCTGATGCTTTTAAATCCATATTGCATTTGGGGCATTTACCGGCATGGTCACTGGTCATTTCCGGGTGCATAGGGCAGGTGTATATTTTCACCGCATCCATTTTCATCTTTTCTTTTTTAGATTTAACTAAACCCATTCCACAGTCAGCACATTTACCGGGTTGGCTCATTACCATATCCGGATGCATGGGGCAACTGTACATTGCCTTTCCAGATTTATGCTTTGCTGCCTTTGTTTTATTGCTGGCATCATTCTGTGCAAAAACGGGAATAGCGAGGATGGTTAAAGCTGCCATCAACAGCACTTTTAAAGTTTTCATTTTTAAAATTTTAAATGTTAATTAAGTAAAAAAAGTAATGTCATAGGTAAATGCCAAAAGCCAGGCAAATGGATAGCCGGGCCAAAACAGGAGGATAAAATCTATATAAGAAAGACGCAGTTGCGGATATAAACTGCTATGCCATTCAATCGGGGAGGAGCATGGCTAATAGGATTCGCTTCTGTTATAGATAACAGATCGATAGAAGGGATTTCGTAAAATGAAACAGGCAAGGCAACGGCTATTGATTGTGCCACCTGGAAAGCTGTTTCGAAGCTATTTTGATCAGCTGTGTTTTTTACAAACTGTTGTTTGTCATTACAGCAATCGTGGCTTTTTATTGCCGATTTCTCCATGCCGCATTTGTTGCAGCTTTTTGATTCTTTATGACCAATACTCCAATCTGCCAGTTTACCCATGCAATAATGCATTTGTACGCTAGCACCGATGGAGGTACCCATGTACAAAATAGCAAATATGGCTACGAGGAGCTTTTTCATGAGTGTAAATGTATAAACTATTTTTTGTAAACGGCTGTCATTTTCATTTTTGGTTACAACAACTCACTGCAAATGGAAGAAATATTCTCCACCTGTTTTATGATGAAATATGTAGCAGGAGATGATATCCGTCAGGTTTTTATGAATTTATTTTTTAGGATGCTTTTGTTTTGTTAAATAGTAGCCTGCTCTCCATTAATCATTTAAATGAATGATTACCGTCATTTATTTAGTACCAGTATTGAAATATTTTTATGCTACCATTTGCTGCCCGTTAAAAACTTTAAGGGCATTCAAATAATAAATCATTGTTGCTGCTTTTTAGGATTGACTTGTAAAATTATTAATGCAAAATGTAAACCGGTTACAAAAATGAATCCCCGTTTTTTATTAAATAAGGTATTATTCTTTCAATTGCCGGTTTGATTTTTTGTTCCTAAAATTTAATCATTATGAAAAAATTTGTCGCAGTTTTTGATGGATACAAAATGTCGGACAGTACAATGAATTATGCGATTCAACTTACCAGGGCGGAGAATGCCCACCTGGTGGGTGTTTTCCTGGATGATTTTATTTACCGCAGTTACAATGTATATAATGTACTTACAGGTAACGAAAATTACCAGTCGGTAATAAAAGAACTGGATGCAACCGATCAAAAGAAAAGAGATGCTGCTACGGTTCAGTTTCAGCAAGCCTGTGAAAATGCGGGCATTCAGTTTTCCATCCACCGGGATAAAAGTATTGCGTTACAGGAGTTGAAACAGGAAAGTATGTTTGCCGATTTGGTTATCATAAACGAGTACGAGACTTTCTCAAATAAAAAAGAGCAACCACCTACCCGGTTTATCAGGGAACTGCTGAGTGGAGTGCAGTGTCCGGTGCTGGTGGTGCCGGAAGCCTTTAAGCCCGTTGATAAAATAGTTTTATTGTACGATGGCAAGCCTTCCTCTTTATATGCCATAAAAATGTTCAGCTATCTTTTTGGCAGCCTCCATCAGGTACCGGTAGAAGTGTTTACTGTTAATGACAATGCACCGGGTAGCCCAAGGCTGCCAGACAATAAATTAATGAAGGAGTTTATAAAGCGGCATTTTCCAAAAGCACAATATATCATTGCCAAAGGAGAAGCAGAAGAGTTCATAATTGACCATCTTAAAAAGCATAAAGAAAATGAACTGGTGGTATTGGGTGCTTACCAGCGGAGTGAGCCATCCCGTTGGTTTAAAAGCAGTATGGCGGATGTATTAATGAAAAAATTGGATACGCCTTTGTTTATTGCTCATCATAAATAAGCCATACCTGGTATTATTAAATCTTGTCCTGTTAACCGATTTTGAAAAAAAAATATAATCATGAAAAAAATATTAGTACCCACCGATTTTTCAGTATGTGCAAATAATGCAGTTGATTTCGCCGTTCAAACAGCTAAATTGGTACCTGCTGAAATTACTTTGCTGCATTCTTTTGAACTAACGGGCAACCTTTATACAGATTACCTCGGGGTGAATAAAGAGTTTAACCAATCCCAACTGAATGATGTATACCATCAAATGGCTGTACTTAAAAATAGCATACGGGAAAAAGAAGAAGTAACTGTGGATACCCATGTATGTACCGGATCCGTAAAGAAATGTATTCTTCAAACTACAGAAGAAAAAGAGATTGATTATATGGTGATGGGTACCGCAGGGGCCAGTGGAATCAAAGAAACGCTATGGGGAAGTAAAACTGCAGACATTATAGCTAAAAGCCATGTACCGGTAATAGCCATTCCCTGTGAGTACAAATGGAAAAAGCCAGCCAGGATATTATTGGCTACCAATCATTTTGAAACCAAACCGGTAATGCTGGATTTTCTTTTTGAATGGGCGGATATATTTAATGCCCGGATAGATGTAGCTGTATTTACCAACGACAACAAAGACACTGCAATAACCTACCTGGAACATATGCGAAAGACTCCCGGGTATGAGCACCTGTTAAAGGAAAAATACCATGAGGAAATGCTAACGGTAACCAACCTTTTTGGAAAAGACTTTGAAGAAACACTGGAGGATCACATACAACAAAATGAGATTGATATACTGGCAATGGTTACCTATAAAAGAACTTTTCCTGATAGTATTTTTCATCCCAGTATGACCAGGCACATGGCCTATCATACCAAAATTCCCTTGCTGGCTATTCCGGCCAATAAAGCCTGGTAGAGTAGAGCGGGGCTGTTTTTTGTCCGCCCCGATTTTTTCTTTCTAAGCTAAATCAGGTAATAGCTATTTGCGGCATATAAAACAGTTGGGCTGATATTTAATAGGGAAAAAGTGCGATGCACATATTACCCGTAAGACCAGTGCCATTTCCACCTACAGAAACTACAATGCTGCCGGAGAAGCAGGCTGCCTCTATTTCGAAATTATAGGTACCCGGATCAAGAAAAAAGATGGTGCTGCCGGACGGGGCATTGTTAGTACCATTCCCGATACTTTGGTCTAGTTGATGCCTAATAGTGCCATTAATTTTAACAGCAGTAAAAAGCGTTACATTACCGCAAAAAGCACATGGGTTTGAATAGGCGCTATATCCCCAGGTTACCATCGCCATTACCTTTCCGGTAACTGTTACAGATTGTGATAAGTTGGGTACGATCACCGAACTGGGATTTCCGGCTCCCCCAACATTTGTAAACGTTCCGGATATTTTCTTAAAACTATTGTCATAAATAAAGCGGGTGGCCGGCGACCATACAGGAGATGAACCGCTGCCATTACTGATAAGCGCCTGCCCCGGCGAACCGGTATTCCCATTAACCGCTAATGCTCCATTTGCTTTTACTGCAAACCGCTCATTAAAAGTACCGGCGGCATCATAGCCGATGGCCACATCCGCATTGGGATTATCAGCATAAATCTGTAACCGGTTGCCGGATACTCCAAAGCCAACATCACCGGTAGCACCCGGGTAAAGGGTTATTTTTTTTTCAAGCGTAGCTGCAAAGGAGAGCGGTGCATTCGGATTGTTATTGCCAATACCTACCCGGCTGTTTAAAGCGTTGTATGTAAAACCCCAACCTCCGGGGCCGCCATAAAAGCCAAGGTTCTGATTGTTTTGAACCCCCATAAATCCCAGTAAAGCACTATTGTCGGGCTTGTACATCCATAAGCCACTGCCATAGTTGAGATCGATGGGATTGGTACCATTGCGTAAAGTGATCCGGCCATACAGGTCGAGTCCGATGTCGCCGCTGTTTTTAATGGCCATCCGTTGGTTGAATGCCGTG
>JANPIJ010000067.1:0-17476 GCA_031424955.1 Ferruginibacter sp.
TTACAAAGCATTTTTACTTACAGGCCAGGTAAGCTTTGTTGATAAAACATTTAGTGATGCCAATAATTCCATACTGCCAAATGCAAACGGGCAGGTAGGTTTAATACCTTCTTATACAATCACCGACCTTACTGCCAGCTACAAATTTCCCAGGGGGTTGAATATTAAAGCGGGACTCAACAACCTGTTTGATAAAAGATATTTCACACGCCGTGCCGGCGGATACCCGGGACCGGGCGTTTTACCTGGTGATGGAAGGAATTTCTTTGTATCAGTTGGTGCGAAATTTTAAAAGAAATTATCTCACAGGCGCAAGAAGGAGGCGTAGGTAATTTAGTGTCACCTTCCGGAGCACGGCAGTCAATTAGTTTCATTTTGCCAGCATCTCCTTAATAGCCAGGGCGTTGAGTACTACTTTGATATTTACATTGGCTTTGTTCATCTGGTGTATTAGGGGCATCATTGGGCGGTCTCGCCTTCGTATTGCCCTCTTTTATAATGGTGGTATGGCTTGGCATCATTTACAAATTATTTGCAGGGCTTCCCTGTATGCAGGCTATGTTTTATGGAATAGAAGCAGCAGTACTAAAAATCATCACTATGAGTAGCTATAAGCTCACTTTAAAATCGGTGGGGTAAATACAATTGCAGTCGTTTAAGCAAAATTGGCTGCTCTGGCTTTTTTATGCAGCCGGTATACTCGTTAGTAATCAAAAAATCAGAAAATGTTATACTTTTTATTGCGGCAGGCTTAATTTATTTTTTTGTAAAAGCGCCTCCGGCATAGATAAATCAGAAATGGCCTTATGGCATTCCCCGCCCCGGAAGGCGGTCGGGTCGGGCTTTCCGCTGCAATCTTTTGCTATCGCAAAAGGATTTTCGCTGCAATCCCTAATGCGCTGTACCTAATCGTGAAAATTTTCATTTTATTAGCATTTCCATTATCTCCTCCAAGCCGCAAGGCAACCTCCCTCATTTCACTAGGTTCATTCAGGATGTAGCCTTTCAGCAATCATCATCTTGGTTCGTAGGCCACAAGGGCAGCATCCCGCAGCCACCCACAAACCCTGATCGGGAAGCTGCCAACCACCGCTTCTTCGCTTCGTTAGGGTGTTTACAAGGTCTCAAGTCTCACTCCGTCAGTCGTCGATAAAAAAAGATACGCCAAACCAATGCAGCAGCAACAACATCTCCGTTTAAAAACTCGTAAGGCGTTGTTGCAGCTGCAATGCCCTGCGGGTGCTTCGCTGCGCTGCGCAGTTTGTCACACTTTTTCCTCCTCCTTCCTGCGTTCGGGCAGCTTCTGTGTCCTGTATGCAACTTCGTTCATTTCGTCCTTCGTTCCGCTCCATTGCACCCGTTCGTAGCCAGTCGTTTTGCTTCAGGTCATGGCATCCCGCCCCGGCGCTTCCCAGCTATACCAGGCGGGATGCGCATGCCTCTTCGCAAAGCCATCGCTACAATACTCACCGGGTTCCATTATGCTCCACTACGTCCTCCATTCACTTCAGTCGCATCTAGTCCACTCGCTGCCTTCTGTTGTTGTGCTCGCCTTGCGGCCACCGGCTGCGTTGCGGGGCATCGTTGGCACATACCTGCGCTTATAAGGCTGTCGCTTCATGCCACACGATACCCCTTCACTGTGCGTCCATCGTCCCGCTACCGCGGGACTTTACTGTACGCCCCAGCCGGTGGCACTCGCCGGCAATTCCGTCGTGCCTCCTCCATTGCCTTGACGGCGAGCAGCCCGGCTCCGGTGTGGACAAGTGTGCCACACCGGCTAAGCTTCCTTTGGCCGCAGGCGCTATTACCTTGCTACTCCAAATGGACATTATTTTCAAAACTTGAACATTTTAAAAACTTCTTTCAAGTTTTGCCTGTCCGAGTTCAAACCCGTGCGTTTTGGAGATTTGATAGATTTCTTTTACCTGGTCCAGCGAAATATTGCCATAGCTATAATTGTTCCTGACACCTTCCAGGCCGAGCAATAAAGTCTCACTCATGCAGGCATAAGCAGTTCCTTTTGGCAGTAATATACCAGGGATCTTAAAGTCGTCCGCGTTTGGTATTCTTACTATACCACCTTCGATAACTTTTACATTGACCATGCTACGCACTGAGTGTTCTACATCGAATGGAAGCGCAATATCGCAAATCACTATAGCATGCTTTCCAAGCATTTGGGGAAATATGATGGCATTGGGAGTATTGGTAGAACAGAGTATTAAGTTTGCTTCTTTTATCATGCTTATCTCGTCTGTGGTGACTATCGGGAAATCCTCTCCCAATTCATTTATTGCGTACTTGTATAAATCCTGGTAATTTGTTTGGGCAAGCTCAACAGTTTTCAACTTTTTAACTGACGGTGCCATCATGAGGGCCCTTGCGATTCCAGTTATTTCATTTTCAGGTACTGCTTGAATATTATGAATGCATGAAGTAAATATTTTTAGTGCAAGGCTGATAATATTTTCAACTCTTCCTTTTGCTCCTATCAATATTATTTTTTTAACATATTGGGCCATGAACTCACTGTATACAGAAGCAATATTGCCGGCAGCACCAACTGCAGTAAAGGTTGCATTTTCGAGTTTTATATTTAATTTGGGTGCCTCTGTGAGAATTGCTTTTAAACCCATAGCGGCTGTAAACGCATTCCCTGTTGTATAACTGATGGTATCCATAGAGATATTTTTACAATTGCCTGTAATAATCGAAGTGAAGCCACCAAAGCCAACCATTGTGCATCCGTTTGATTCTGCCAGTTGTAGGCAATCATTTATTTTTTTGAGTAATGGTTGCAGGTTATTTTCTCGCATGTGCCGGGCAATGATGGTAGATGTTATAATAAAGCCCATCATATCCAACTGTACCTTTTCTCCCGTAACTGAAGTCACTATTTTTCTATCACTTACAAAAGGGGATATCAATGGATAAATTGTTTCAATGATTTGCTCCAATTCGCTTTCTGTGAACCTTTCAAAACTGTCTTCCCAATCTATCATGTCACTTGCTTTAATAAAATGCCCGATAAAAGCAACTTTCTTTTCGCACTGTTCTGTTTGTTTTCTAAAGGAAGGTTTCCGGTAATTTTTTATAGGCGCGCTGGTTTCAGATCGATGCCTCCCAACCATAAATTTGCACAACTCATAAATGTTTTCTTTGTACAAAATTTCACAGAGCCTCGTGATAGCTTTCAAAAAATAATTGCATTCATCTTCGGTCGTATACCCCGATGGTTCAATTCTTATCACGCTTTTGTTTGACAAACAAGGAAGCGTTCTTATATCAAATTCATGCAGCAAATATCCGCTTATTACATATCCCAGCATATCCTGGTCTGCTAATAATCGAAGACAATTGGAACCACTAAATTCCGGGATTTTAAATTCCAGGCCTAGCATAAATCCTACACCTCTTATTTCTTCAATAATGCCGGGGAATACAGCTGAAATTTCTATAATGCCTTTTTTTATCTGGCAACTTCTTTGCAAAATATTGATCAAAAAAGTTTTATCCTCAGCCAGTTCAAGGCTCTTCTTTGCTACTATTGCACTAAACGAATCTTCTGCAAATGTTGAGGAATGAATTTTGTCAAAGTCCTCACCAAATATTCTTCTGGGAATTAAGGTAGCTCCGATTTTGGTTAAGCCGCCACCAAGTCCTTTTGAAAGTGCAATGTAATCTGGTGTTATTCCTACTTGTTCAGCAAATAAAAATGTTCCGGTTCTCCCCATCCCTGTTTGTATCTCATCAAAAACAACTGGCACATCGCTGGCCCTGCAAATTTCTGCAGCTTTAACCAGGAAATCTTTATCAATAACTTTCATACCTCCTTCACCTTGTATGGGTTCTGCCACAAAACCTGCCACCAGTGTGAATGGATGTTCAATCAATTTCAAACATTTGTTCTCTACTGACAAAGAAAAAAAACATGCGGTATTATTTTTTATTGCAGCCTGTAACTCATCAGTATTACTTGCACAAACATGGATTGTTTTAGGTCCGGAATGACATAGCTCTCTTTTATACTCCATGTTATAGGTTAGTTGAATTGAACCCATTGTTTTTCCGTGAAATGCATTTTTTAGGCCAATTAAAACAGGTCGCCTTTCAAAAATATTGTCATTTAAATTTTTAATAAGAGTAGCTATTGAAGTAAAACCTGAATGAATTGATTCTTCCGGAAAATTGTTTTTAATCACTTTAATTACTGATGCGTCAATTTCTAAATTATCCCCCCATTTATTAGACATCTTTTTTAGTGAAGCTTCAATTTGTTCCTTCTTTTTTTTGTGTTTATGATATTGTGTATAAAAGCAATGCTTGATGCACACTTCAATTGCTTCAGTTCCTGAATTGCTTAGTATGATTAAATAATCTTCATTCAGTTTTTCCTTTATCATCCTGTTCAGTTCATAAGCCAGATCCCCTGCTTCTCTCCTGTTACTTCCTTGCGATGCAAAAGGAATTCTTTCATCCAAACCTTTTTTCAATGCATTCAGCAATTGTTCGTTGTTATGACCAAAAATCAACGTGCCAAAACCACCTAAAAAATCCAGTACTTTAATTTCTTTGCCCTTTCTATTGTAAAATAAATAATTACCCTCACCTCTGTGGTAAGGGATGTCCAATGAAAGGGATTGCAGTTGATTTACCAGGTTAGGTTTACAGTATTTCCCGTAATTGTGTGATATGTTATTCATCGTTGTATTTATTGAATGATTAATACAACACGAATTTATTATGCGAATGATCAGAAGTTAAATTGATAAGAAAGGCCTTGCATTCAGGTTTAGTAAATTTTACTAAAATTCCGCTTTTTTTAGAAAGAGCTTATTATTTTTTGCATATTGCAATTGCATTCTGCAAATATGTAATTGATGTTTATTAAAAAAGCTTCCTATTTTTTAAGCTTTTGCAAAAGAAAATTCCTACAATACGATCTGATTTTGATAAGAATTGACCGGCCACAAATTACTGAGGTAGGCTTTTAAATTAAAATGAAAAGGGCCTTTCGGAAATGACGCGTCGCTTCTTCTACTGAAAATCTACTGTAAAATATTTGAAAAAAATAAATAAAAATTAGTATAATTTATTATTACATTACAAAAATGATTGTTTATCGATTGTCATAAACGTAATAATTCTCTTCAATTAATCCACACTATTCTTAGAACGATCAAGATTAAAAATTCCATGTCCCGGTAATAGTATATTCCACAAAATTTATTATTCTTACCTCCCATAAGAGATGCAATTGATTATTGTCAAAAAATAATACATCACACTCTTATCCATTATTAAATGCCCGAAAATAACAACTCCGGACCTGAATTCCTCAAAACAGATGGCGGCAAAACCAAATCAAATGCAATAGAAATTCCATCAATTGTCTTGCCCAAAGGTGGTGGTGCCATCAAAGGCATTGATGAAAAGTTTTCTATAAATGCAGTCAACGGAACTGCTTCTTTTTCTATTCCGCTTCCCTTTGCTCCGGCCCGTGGCGCTTCACCGGCATTAAACCTCTCCTATAATTCCGGAAGTGGTAATGGCATTTTTGGTTTGGGTTGGAATATCAGTTTGCCCTCCATCAAAAGAAAAACAGATAAAGGCCTGCCTCAGTATTTTGACAATATTGATTCCGATATTTTCCTGTTTTCAGAGGCGGAAGATTTGGTGCCGGAATTTGAAAAAGAGAATGGCGTTTTCAAATTAGATCATGGAGAATATATAATTGCTGAAAAGAACTTTCCTGCTGTGGGTCCCTACACTCACAAAATTCGATTTTACAGACCAAGAATAGAAGGCTTGTTTGCCCGGATTGAACGCTGGACCGCAACCGCTACGGGCGAAATCAAATGGAGGATCATTTCAAAAGATAATATCACTACCCTTTTTGGTTGGAGCGCCGGTTCCAGGATTGCTGATCCGGCTGATGCCAGCCGCATTTACGAATGGCTGCCCGAATTTGTGTTTGATGATAAAGGAAATTGCTCACAATATATTTATGAAGAGGAAAACATTACCGGCCTTGATGCTCATTCCCTGCACAATAAAAACCGCATTAAGAATGGCTCGATGACTTATACCAACCGATATTTAACAAGCATACTTTACGGGAACAGGGAACCTTATTTAGCTTTCAATACAGCCTTTCTTGCAGCTGATAAATATTTATTTGAAACAGTGTTTGACTATGGCACACCCGGAGAAATCCCGGATGTTGTCAATGCCGCAACACGCAGGCCAGATTCGTTCTCCGACTATAAAGCAGGTTTTGAAATACGCACTACCCGATTATGTAAAAGGGTTTTATTGTTTCATGTATTTGAAGAGCTGGCATTAAACCAGAATAAAACAGATAAAAAAACACTGGTAAAGTCGCTCAATTTTGGGTATGATACCAGCACTCAAAAAGATTTTACATTTCTAAAAACTATCACCGCATTTGGGTATATCAAATTCAAAAATGCAGATGAAAGTCTTTCCTATTCGCAAAAAAATCTTCCTCCAACAGAATTTACTTACCAGCTTCATAATTGGAGCAAAGATGTAAAAACCATTTCTGCAGAAAACGTAGTTCATGCACCTACTGGCCTGGATGAAAGCCAGTACCAGTTTACCGATTTATTCAATGAAGGCCTGTCCGGCATACTTACAGAACAGGCGGGTGGCTGGTATTACAAGCATAACCTGGGCAATGGCGAATTTGAAAATGCAAAATTGGTTTCTCCCAAACCATCGTTTGCCGGGTTGGGCAGCCAGTTGCACCTGGCCGACCTTGATGCCAATGGCGGAAAGCAACTAGTAAATTATTCCGCAGAACCAAAAGGATATTTTGAATTATCTGATGAAGAAGAATGGCAACCATTTAAAAATTTTAACGGGCTCCCCAATATTAACCTCAACGATGTCAATACAAGAATGCTCGACCTGAATGGGGATGGCAAAGCGGAAGTATTGATTTCAGAAGACAATGTATTTACCTGGTATGAATCAGCAGGTAAAGATGGATTTAAAAGGAGTAAGAGAACGGAGAAGCCTTACGATGAAGAAGCAGGTCCCGCCATTGTTTTTGCAGACAGTGAGCAACGCATTTTCTTGGCAGATATGAGTGGTGATGGTCTTTCGGATATCGTTCGTATCCGAAACGGCGAAGTTTGCTACTGGCCCAACCTGGGCTATGGAAAATTTGGCGCAAAAGTGTTAATGGATGATTCACCGGTTTTTGATTTACCGGATGCTTTCAATCCATCATATTTGCGCCTGGCAGATATTGATGGCTCCGGCACGACAGATATTATTTACCTCGGCAAAAGTAAATTCAGTTGCTGGAGTAATTTCAGTGGTAACAGTTTTGACAAGACGCCATTTGAAATGGATGCTTTCCCAGATATTCATAACCAGGCAAAAATTACCGTAACAGATCTGCTGGGCAATGGTGTGGCCTGCATAGTATGGAGCAGCCCGCTCGCAAAAGACGCCAATGCACCCCTGCGCTACATTGACCTGATGAAGAGTAAGAAGCCCCATATTATGATTGGCTATAAAAATAATATGGGCAAGGAAGTTTCCATGGATTACCTGCCTTCCACTCATTTTTATTTAGCGGATAAAAAAGCTGGTAAGCCCTGGATTACGAAACTGCATTTTCCGGTGCATTGTCTTGCCAGCACCAGGACGGAAGATAAAATATCAGGTCACGTATTTATGAGCACCTATAAATATCATCATGGGTATTACGACCATGCAGAAAGGGAGTTCCGTGGGTTTGGAATGGTGGAACAGCAGGATGCAGAAGAATTTGAAAAATGGAAGAAGGTTGAAGCCACCAATAAACTGGAAGATGAAAAATTAAACCAGCCACCTGTTATTTCAAAATCATGGGTGCATACGGGAGCATTTTTGGGAGAAGAAAAATTACTGAACCAGTTTGAAAATGAATACTGGTTTGAAGAAATGAAGCGGCAAGGCTTTAACCTAACGCATCATGAACATCCATTGCCTGATGCAACAATTGTGGATGAAAACGGCAATAATATTGAAGCTGACTTAGATGCCCAGGACTGGCAGGAGGCATTGCGTGCCTGCAAGGGAATGGCTTTGCGTTCGGAAGTTTTTTCAAAAGAACCTGACAAAGAAAATTTGTCGGGAGAAGACCGGCTGAAAAAATTACAATTAGAATTAACTCCCTATACCGTTGCCACCCACAACTGCATTATACAAAGGCTGCAGCCACGGGTAAAAAATAAGTATGCTGTGTTTATTGTAAAGGAAAGTGAAGCCATTACTTACAGTTATGAACGTTTGCTTTATCCTTCCCCGGAACCGGTTGTATGGGATGCCGACCCAAGGATAGCCCACAACCTCAATATAAAATTTGATGATATTGGCAATGTGCTGGAAGCCGCTTCTGTAGTTTATCCACGAAACCCTGCTAAAAACACTTCCTTACCCCAGCCGACCAGGATTGCACAGGCACTAACCTATATCACCTATACTCAAACTGCATTTACCAATGACATTGATGTGTCTTTTGAAGTGAATAAACCGGATGCTCACCGCCTGCGTTTGCCTGCTGAAGTGAAAACATGGCAGTTACAGTTGCACAAAGAACCCGGCGAATATTTCAGGCTTTCTGACTTTGCTAATGTTATTGCCAATGCAATTAATACAGATTATGATGACACAAAAAAGAAACCGGAAATTATTTCTCAGACACATGATGAGCCTGTAGTGTACAGTAAAGTGAAAAGGCTAATTGAAAATGTTCGGACAATTTACCGAAACGATAACCTCATCGGTCAGCTACCTGTTGGCGAAATGCATTCTCTTGGCATTGCTCATGAGTCATATCAATTGGCCTATACTAAAGAGCTCCTGAATAATATTTATAATCTAAAAGTATCAGACGCTGCGTTGGTGGATGTTATGAAACTCGGAAAATTCGTTTCTACGGATGCGGATTCGAAATGGTGGATTCCTTCTGGTACTACCAATTTCATTGATGCAAATAATGTGGATGCAGATACACTTTCTGAAGCACAAGCCCGTTTTTATTTACCCATATCCTATACCGATCCTTACGGCTCAGTTACAAAAGTGGAATATGAAACACATAAGCTGTTTGTTCAAAAAACAATTGATGCATTGCTGAATGAATCCACAGTTACCAGGTTTAATTACCGCACCCTTTCGCCGCAGCAGATGCAAGACATGAATGATAATTTGTCTGAAGCTATTACCGATGAACTTGGTTTGGTAAAGGCAATGGCCGTAATGGGCAAAGGAACTGAAGCAGATGATTTGAGTTTGCTAACAGAAATAACAACAGACCAGGCAGCGATTGATGATTTTTTTGCAATTGCCAATACAGGCCATGTTTGTGATTCGGTAGTCTTACATGCAAAAGCAAAAGATTTGCTGAAATATGCCAGTGCAAGATTTGTGTATGATTTTAATGCTTATATAAATCACGGCAAGCCTGCAGTTGTCGCCTCTATCGCAAGAGAAACACATTACAGGAAAAACAAAACAACCCTTAACCCTGAAAGCAAACTCCAGCTCAGTTTTGAATATAGCAATGGCACCGGAAAAGTGATCATGAAAAAAGTGCAGGCAGAACCGGGGCTAGCTAAACAGGTACCCATTTCTGTTGATGGAATAATAACAATTGCTACTGTTGATACAACGCCCTACCTCCGCTGGATTGGGAATGGACGCACCATACTTAACAATAAAGGCAACCCGGTAAAACAATACGAACCATTCTTTTCTGTATCGCCAAAGTTTGAGGATGAAAAAGAACTGGTGGAAACCGGCCTAACACCCATTATGTATTACGATGCCATGAGCAGGCTGATAAAAACCGACATGCCTGATGGCACTTTTTCAAAAGTTGAATTTGATCCCTGGCAGCAAAAAACCTTTGATGCGAACGATACGGTTTACCAGAGTGATTGGTACAAAATGAGAACAGATACGACACGATCGGATTACCTTTCCGATCCCCAGGAGCAAATGGCTGCAACAAAGGCATTTGTTCACTACAATACACCTGCCCAATTGCATTTTGATACCCTGGGAAGACCTGTTTTACAACAGGAAAACAATGGAAGTTCCCACTTCGACTCAACCGGCAATGTTGTAACCACCAATGTATGGTTTGACACAGCAATAAAACTTGACATTGAAGGCAACCTTCGGAATGTAACTGACGCCAGAGAAAATGTGGTAATGCAATACAAATACGATATGCTGGGCAACAAAGTATATCAAAAAAGTATGGATGCAGGGCAGCGCTGGCTGATGCTGAATATTACAGGCAATCCTTTGCGTACCTGGGATGAAAGAGATCATGAATTTCAATATGAGTATGATGAACTACACCGGCCACTAAAAAGTACAGTAATAAATGCACTTGGACAAATAGGGGATAAAATCCTCAATAATGTTTTTGATAAAATCATTTACGGAGAAGGAATAAATCATAGCGGAAAAACAGATAAACAACTTAATTTGAGAGGAAAATTTTTTAAGCATTACGATACCGGAGGTTTAATTGAAACACCTGAATATGATTTTAAAGGACAGCCTCCATCCACCAAACGAAAATTAGTTGCTTTTTATAAAGATGTTGTTGATTGGGCTGATACAAATATTGAACCTGCTGCACTTTTAAATTTGTTAGAGCGGGATGAATTTATTTTTATTACCGAAACCGATGCACTCGGAAGAATTACCAAACAAATTGCGCCGGATGGCAGCACCATCACACCTTCTTATAATGAAGCTGGTGTGCTGAATAAAGAAACGGTTAAAGATAATGCCGGAGTAATTACTGAGTATATAAAAGATATTGACTACAACGAAAAAGGGCAACGCACCAAAATCATTTATGGCAATGATGTAACTACCAATTATGCGTATGATGAAAAAACATTCCGGTTAAAATCGCTTTACTCTTTCCATTCTGTAAATGGGGCGATGGATAAAGAGTTGCAGATACTGGAATACACGTATGACCCGGTTGGCAACATAACACAGATTTGGGATAAAGCACAGGACACTGTTTTTTTAGGAAACCAAATGATAGAACCCATCAGTACTTATACATACGATGCCCTCTACCGCCTTACTGAAGCCACCGGCAAAGAAAATGATGCTGCACTTGCCTTTAATGGAAAAGACAACTGGAATGATACCCCATTTATGCAGGATGCCCAATTGTCTTTAAGAAATTATAAACAAACTTACCAGTATGATAAAGTGGGCAATATTGAGTACATGGTTCATATAGCACCCGGAAACAACTGGACAAGAAAATATAATAACAGGCGGACCAATAACCGCCTTGCAAGTACAGAAATTGGTGCCAGCAAATATGAATATGCACACCATTCTTTACACGGCTACATAACCAAATTGCCCCACCTGAATGAAATGAGCTGGAACTTTAAAGAAGAACTGGTAATCACTTCAAAGCAAAAAGTAAACCATGGCAATGGTACACCCGAAACCACTTACTACCAATACGACGGGCAAGGCCAGCGAATAAGAAAGATAACAGAAAACTCCTCGCCAACGGATATTACAACAATAAAAGATGAACGCATTTACATTGCCGGTTTTGAAACCTACAGGACATATGATAAGGATACCAAAAACTTCGAAAGGGAATCTTTAAGCCTGATGGATAAAGATCACCGCTTTGTAATGATTGAAACGGTGAAGCAGAATGATGCTCCTTCTCCCTCTCCTTCGGAGAGGGTTGGGGTGAGGTTGACCCGTTACCAACTGCACAACCACCTTGGCTCTGCTAGTTTAGAATTAGATAAAGATGCCAAAGTAATAAGTTACGAAGAATACCACCCTTATGGCACAACCGCTTACCAGGCAAAAAATAAAACTATTGCCTGTGCAGCCAAACGCTACCGTTATACCGGCATGGAAAGAGATGAAGAAACAGGATTGGAATACCATAGCGCCAGGTATTATTTGCCCTGGTTGGGGAGGTGGTTGAGTGCGGATCCAATTGGGATTGCGGATGGGGTGAATGTGTACTGTTTTGTAAGCAATAGATTTATTATCTCAAAGGATTTGTCAGGTAGAATTGGACTATTAGAACAAATAGCTGATTTTAATGACAACCTTGGAATGTTCACAAAAGATATGGTTAAAGACATTGGCAAAATGGCTATCACTCCATTATTAAATAAAGTCGAGGACAATAATAAAGCAATTGCTTCTGCTTTAAAAGGACAGTTTATTGAAGCTTTGGGACATGCTACAGGGATTAATAGAGTTATTGAAGATTATGGAGGAAGATTTAATCAATATACAAATGCAGGGGCTTCAACTGGTGAAGCACTCAGTCTGATGATAGGTGATGAAACTGGATTCAATAATCTTTCTGAAGCAATAAGTGGAGAATCAAAGTTTGGGCAACAATTAAATACAGAGGAAAGGTTAGTAAAAGGGGCAACAGGAGTATCTCAATTGGCTGGTACAGTCGCTACAGTTGCGGGGTTTGCTTCAGGAGTGAATTCTTTATCTAGTAGTGCAAAAATGGATGTTGCTGTAAAAAAAGAAGCAAAACTAGGAATTGATTTGGAAGCTGTTAGGAGTCATTATCCAGGTACGGGTGTAAAAGCTTCTATAGAAATGACTGCTGAATTTAGAGGTATTGCAGAGAATAATGGTTATGCGATTGTGAAATCTGAAAAAGCAGCAGTACGATCATCTGAAAAAAAAGTCTTTATAAATTTAGATAAAGCTGATATCGCAACTCTTGTTGATGAACATTCCCACCTTTTTAATGATATAAATGGTAGAGGTACTAACTTGGGTAATAAAAATATTTATCATTCAAAGGCTTATAAATTATACTTAGAGAGGTATGAAAAATATCCTGGATTGCCAAAACAAATTGAAGAGATAGTGAGAATATTTCATTCGCTAGAGGCAGCCAATCATATTGGATCTAAATTTTCTCTACCAAGTTTTGTCAAAGCTGTTGAAAATGAATACATAGCATTAAGCAAAGAGTATAGTAATAAGTTGCATCACTTCAGCAATCTCCCCTAGCAGATATGCAGCCCAGCCAAGTTCGGCAGCGAATCTGTGCGGGGCTAAACAAATAGCTAAAAGAAATAAAAATATTAAAATAAACACCTCATGGCAAATCTCACCACGCCAGCAAAAAACCCACGGTTAGTCATGTTAAAAAATGCTATAACAGACAAGCCTGAATTACATGCAACATTTGAAAAACTGTTTACTGATAATAATGAGGTTTCGGCTGCTTATGCAAAAAAAGTAAAAACATTAAAATAAACTCAACATGCAAACAATATTTCCAGAAATAAACCCCGGTCATCAAGGCAAGGAAGTTGCTAACCTGCAGGAAGCTCTAATTTTCTTAATTAAAAAAGAAAATATTAAACTAACTGCCGAAGAATATGAACCAACCATACAAAAGCTGGTGGAAGAACAGAATAAGCAAGTGTTTGGCGAAGCCACACAGGAGGTGGTTAAACTGTCTCAATCCCAAAACGATCTGGCAAACAAAGAAGGTTTGGTAGATAAAGAAACCGCAGGTAAACTCAATGAAGAACTCAAAAAATTGGGTGCTTTTGACGATACAGAAAAAGATACCATATTCATTGTAAAAGGTTTTATCCGCAATGAAAATGGTGAAGGCTGCTTCAATGCAATAGTCAGAGCCTACGACCGTGACTTACGCAGAGAGGAATTACTGGGCGAAAACAAGACGAAAAAAGATGGTTATTATGAAATAGAATACAGCGTTGAGAAATTCACAAAGGCTGAAAAAGCCTATGCCGATGTATTCATAAAAGTGTTTGAAGTGGCAGAGGATAAGTACGAAATATTTGCAATAGAATCGGACACTTATTTTAATGCCCAGCCGGTTCTGGAAATTAATTTGGTATTACCCGCTGAAAAAGAAAAGTCGGAATGGGAGTTCATGAATGAACAGGTTTTGCCCTTATTGAAAGGTCAAAAGAAAGGCCCTCAAAAGGAGGCAGTTTTATACGTAGACCTTTTACCTGAAAATTTAACAGAGGGCGATTTTAATTTTATAGTAAAAGAAACGGCTGTTGATGCCGGGCATTTAGGCTTATGGTCACTTGCTTATCTCCGCCACAAAGAAGAAAATCGCATAATAGCTGAAGTATTCTATGGCTGGTTTAGAATGGCTTTGCCTGCAGCATTTAAGAAGCTTTGGGAGCATACAGCAGAAGAATTAAGTGCTGCATTAAGCGAGGCAGTCAATAAAAATATTATCCCGGATATCAGTTACAAATTTAAAGATGTACTTGCTTTAGCAGCTCAGGCCCGGATTGATTTTCAAAATAATTACCCAAACAATGTTCGACTTTCTTTTTTCAATAAAGAATTAGGGAACCTAACCCCTCAAAGCATTGCCTTTGAAAAATATTTTGCAGAAAAGAATGGCGATTGGACTGCTGTAAAAGAAGTATTAATAAAGGATACAATTTTTAATGACGATTTAATTAAAAAACTTTCGTTTACACATGATCTTGCCAATTGGACGGGTGATGATGAAACATTGGTTAACCTCTTTCAAGATAAAAAGGAAACAAATTCTTTAAGGGATATTGCCCTAAACATTAATAAGCAAGATTTAAAACTTTTGATACCCGATACTGCGATACCAGACAAGGTGAATAAAACAGATGTTGCAGACAAATTATATAAAAGCTTGTATGAAAAAGAACCTACAGCGGTGGTTATAAATTTGATGAAAGATCCTAAAGTGCCGCTGTGGAATGGCGCTGACTGGAACCATATTGCTGGTTTCCTGGAAACGCAAAAAGATTTTGGCTTACAAAAAGATTCAGTCTATAAAATAATCAATGATGAAAACTTATTCAAAGACATAAAGGAGCCGGAACAGATAAAAGAAGGTTTGAAAACATTGCAATGTATAAACAACCTGAGCCCAACGGCTGATGCACTGGTAACTTTGGTAAGCAATAATTTTATCAGTGCCCAACATGTATCTTCCGTTCCGCTCAAACAATTTGCCAGCGTTATGACTAGCAGGGGAATAGACAAAGCAACATCTTCAACAATTTACAGGAATGCTGAAATAATAGAAACAAGAAATCAACACACACTGATTAGCTTTAGAGAAGCAGGGTATGGAACGGGAATAAAATTAATTGATGACCATTTTAGTGCCAGCGATGATGATATTGTCGATATGGAAGAAACCCGTAAGTTTCTCAAGCCAAAAGACAAAACTAAGTTCAAAAATATATTTCATAAGAATAAAGCAGAATGGGAAACCTTTTTTGATGATAAAGATTTTTGTGAATGCAGCGAATGCACTTCTGTTTACAGCGCCCCGGCCTACCTGGTGGAACTTCTTCAATATTTAAGAAATAACACTTTGGATCCGGATCCGGATTCAAAAAATCCGATCAATACTAATTCGGCAACTGACATTACCGGTACTCCACTTGCAAAATTATTCAACAGGCGGCCCGATCTTGGCGAACTGGAGCTAACCTGTAAAAATACCAATACCGTACTTCCTTACCTGGATCTAGTAAATGAAGTAATGGAAAGTTATGTGGTTTCAAAGACTATTCTTCCGCATAACGTAGAGGATGAAACAACAGCCGAATTATTATCCACTCCACAACATACAAAATATGATGCGTACAAAATATTGGCTGAGAAGATCTATCCAGGTACATTACCTTACCATCAACAAGTAGATGCGATCAGGATTTTTTTAAATCATTTAGGTACAAGCAGACGTGACCTTATTGATACTTACCGAAGATTTGGGTCAAAAAGGATTGTGACAGACAGGGCCGTGGCTTCAGAAAGCCTGGGAATGACGGAAGAAGAATATGGTATAATCACAAAGGAATCTTTTGAAAATACCCTGCCAATAATAAGGCTTATATGCCTGTTCTATGGATACCCGTTTAGTAATCGTACCGATATGTATGATACTACTCAAGGGCTGGGTCTTTGTTTTGTAGAAAAGCAGTTTTTACCAAGAACTGGTATTCAGTATTCAGAATTAATAGAGCTTCTAAAGACCAGTTACATAAACCCTGGTTTGCCTAAGGGAGAATATCTTAAAATCCTGGAGGGGATTGAAATGACTTATGACGGTTTCAGGTTTTGTGTGAACAAGAGAATGATAAGTGAAATATTTAGAGTGAACCCCGTTTTGGAAAGCCTGCTGGGTAACCTGGATTCTGTAAAGCAGCTTGCTAAACTTAATGATTTTGCATTAAAATTCAAAGACATTCTCGTGCTGGATAATCTTAGCAATGCCTGTAAACTTGGGGATGTAAGGATTCGCCGGTTCGATGGAACTTATTTAGATACTAATAATGATAAAGTATATGAAAAAATCATCGTTTTTATCCGTCTTTGGAGAAAACTTGGATGGAGAATAAATGAAGTTGATAAGGCAATCGTTTCGCTTGGGGGTGGCAATGTATCAGCCGATCTTATATCACAATTAGAGATAGTAGAGCAGATACATAAGCAAGCAGGTATCGGGATTTCAAAACTACTTTCCTTTTGGTCGGACATAAGTACCGATGGTGAAACATCTTTATACAAACAATTATTCCTGACGCATAATTTATTAAAATTAGATAGTGTATTTAGTGAAGATCCATCAGGCGTGTTCTTAACCAGCGGAGAATTAGTTAAAGATCATTTACCTGCTGTTTCTGCTGCATTAAATCTTTCTGTAAATGATATAGACCTTGTTCTTGATCTGAAAAAGAACCCAACATTTATACTTTCAATTTCCGCACTTTCTAAACTTTACAGGTATCGGCTGTTATCAAAATTTCTGGGTATTACTATTCAAAACCTGTCGACACTGAAGTCATCAAGATTATTTGGTGATGTTTTCAAAGCCCCTATTGATACGCTTAACTTTTTAGATCAGTGGAATAAGTTGCAGGACGCAGGTTTTAAAATAGATCAGCTTAATTACATAATCAATGGCGTTGATAGTATTACAAAGCCTTTTGCACCTTCTGAAAAGGAAGTTACTTTATTAGCCAAAACACTTTATGAGACTATAACTATTATAGAGCAAACTCATACTGCTTTAACTGACCCTGAACAAGCCACTACAGAATTTGTGAGAACCAAAGTAGGCTTACTTTACGATCAGCAAAGGGTGGATGCTATTATGGGCGTTCTTGAAGGCACAACAGTTTTCGCCATTAAAGAAATACTAAATGTAAAAGACCACTCAAGGCCTTTACTACCTGCCCCTTCAAATGATTATGAATATCTTAACCTGAATAATTACCCTCTGCTTAAGGAAAAAGTAAAGTACGATTATACCACTGGTACTTTCCTTTTCACGGGAATATTAACCAATGGTTCATCTCTTTTTTCCGAGGATGATTTTATTGACACTACCGGATTGATAGAA